>NZ_JADCLQ010000016.1:0-1795 GCF_015234155.1 Dysgonomonas sp. GY75 | reverse complement strand
ATTTGATAAAATAACGTTTACTTTTGCATATGTTTATATGCGTTAAACAAACAGGTTCCGGCACTTGGTAAGTGTCAGGTGTTCAGACTAAACAGTAAAATTAACGCAAAATGTTCAGTTTTGTGTGATCCGGCTCCAAATTAGCCCCTCTTTTCCGCTTTTCAGTTAAAATATGATTGCAAATATAAAATAAATATTTTATATTCAGGTAGAAACAAAAAAAAATCTGCCGCTATATAAATACAGCAGTCAGTTATTTGTTAAGATGCATAGCTTTTGTTTGTCAAGGCTAAGAAACCTGTCAGCCCTGCAAAGGGGCGAAGCCGCCGTTACCGGCCGGCGGTGCTGACAGGGCCAGTGCGATCTGCTCGTTGGCACGGTCCAGGGTCGAGCGGTCGAAGGAGGCCAGGTAGGTATAGGTCATCTTCTCCGAGGAGTGGCCAAGCCCCTCGCTGATAACCCACAGCGGCAGGTTCTGTTTCTTGCCCGTGGTAGCCCAGCTGTGGCGGGAGACATGGGTCGATAACTTCCCTCCGATACCCGCTAAAGCGGACAGCTTTTTCAGGCGTTTATTCTGCAGGCGCAGGCCGTTCTCGTATTGCAGGCGCGCGGGCCTGCCCGCATCCCGGATGATGGGGAAAAGGTAGGGGCTGTGGCGGACCTCGCCGCTGAAGCTGTCGATCAGCCGCTGTAAGGACGGGGTGAGCGTCACCTCGATCTTCTGGCCGGTCTTTTTGCGGTAGTAGCTGATCACGCCCTGGCGGATATTTTCCTTGCGCAGGTAAGCCATATCGACAAAGCTCATCCCACGGGCATGGAAACAAAAGAAAAAGTAGCGCCACGAGGTATAAAGGCCGCTGTCCAAAGGCCGTGATCCTTCCGGAAGTTCACTGCTATCCGCAGGCCGGAGGCTCTGCTGTTCCAGCAAAGTGGAAAAATCAAGGCTGTTCAGCGCGCGGAGGCTCTCGATATCCAACGCCCTTTTGCGGGTTTGCTGGAAGCCCGTGAATACATTTTCAAAAGGATTGTCACGCTTGGGTTCGGTCACTTTCTCTTTAACCGCTTTCCAATAGATAGCGCGCAGCACGCGCATATAGTAAGAGATCGTATTCATCGCCTTGCCACGCTCCTTCAGGTAGGTCTCGAACTCTTTCATCATACAGGCGTTGATATGGCTTAAGGGAATGTCATGCCCCTTATTGAAACGGATAAGCCCGCGGCTGACGGTACGGTAAGCACGCGCGGTACGCTCCTGACCGCCGCGAAGCAGCTGACGGGCCTGCTGGTCGGCGAAGCCGTAAAGGCCGGCCGGGCTATGGCCGCAACGGTAGTTATGCAGGATGTCATCAACCGTATAACGCCCCGCTTTCTCCAGCCGACAGGCTATTTCTGCGAACTGTTCCCGGTAACCGCAAAGGCTCTCCGCAGCCCTGGACAGGTAAGGCCAACGCGGATTGCCTTCTTCCGGAAGGACCACCCTTTGACAAACCGCGTCCCACTCCGCGGGGTACAGACGCAGCGGACTGGTGATCACTTTGACTTTCCGCCCGTGGATCAGCCGGAGGCAAAGGCTCCCCTGGCTGCGACCCCCACGCGCGGAGGGACGCAGGATAAATTTTAATGTCGCCATAGTTTAAGATTGGATTGTAATTATTGTTACCATATGTATTGTTCGTTTACCGGCAAATTTCTCGTACTCCCGGGGATTTCAATCCCGGGACTTGCCCCGGGGGTGTTACTGCCGGATTATTGTCTTATCGCAAAGATAGGACAGCTAAACGGAGTTCTGAAATTT
>NZ_JADCLQ010000015.1:4097-6780 GCF_015234155.1 Dysgonomonas sp. GY75 | reverse complement strand
AATCAATCATATAAACGCAGTAATTGTGTTTATGTTCCCCATCAAGATTCAGGATTACTTCTGCATCGGATAATTCGCGCGGACGTACACCTTCGGGCATCAGTTCATAATAATCGAAATCTTTCCACCCTTTTTTAATATAGGTGGTATATAATTCCTGAAGCTGCCGGGTGGATAGATGGCTTATGTCATAAAAACGCTCTGTCATGGTTCACTCTTTTTTATCCTACCTGCAAAGATATGGATAAAAATAAAAAACAAGCTGTTCTGTGTGATAAACAGCTTGTTCGACTAGGTTTTTGTTACTTTTTTTCGCACATTTCTTGATGCTCATGAAAAAGTAAGCGGGCAGATTACCTGCCCGCTTTATGTTATCAATAAAAGTTTTGTTATATATCCTGTCCTTGTGAGTATTCCATTCTCCCAACATTCGATTTTTCCGTATTGAAATCCCATCATTGGGATGGCTGTATATTTGATATACGCCTGATAGTCCTTATTATCCTTACTGTTTTTCCCTGTCAGATTATTAAATATGATTGGTATGGAGATGTTATCGTCACTTTCGACAATTGTTTCTCCGTTTTGTTTTATTTCCTGTTTCATAATCTTCATCTATATTATTCAATTACATATTGACCTAAAAATCCTCCGCATGGAACAACTAAAATACCCCGATCCATCAGGAAGATGTCTGCATTTTTGAGAGACAGGTTCTTATGTCCTACAGCATTGGCACAGATCCAAAAATCATCCCAATCCCAGCCATGAACAACTAGCCGTGCCAGCCTTCGACCTACATATCCAAAATCTTCATGGGGTTTGAATGGGCGTTCTGCCTGGAATATATGTCCTCCGTATCTGAATTCGTGGGTTCTCAACCCTTTGTTAACAACAAGCTTTAGCTTTTCTATAAGCTTGTTCCTTCTGCTGTAATAATAATTCGGGATAGATTTATCCATCAGGTTGCAATACTTCATTGCTTCGTTTATTTCCGCCAGACCTGAAAGTACGTCTGCTTCATCGGTACAATATCGGGCATGTGTATAATTTGATAATTTTCTCATAATTCCCTGTCGTAAGATTTCCAATAATAAGTACAAGCCTGTACGATCTCTGTCGTGTCCGTCAGTTGTTTAATAGATGAAAATGAGCTAATATAGTCCATTGCTTTCTCTATCGTTTTAAAAAAGTAAGCTACTTGAAAAGGTAACCCATCATTGTCAAAGGATACAGACCTCAAATAGTATTCTTTGAACAAGCAATCGTATTCAAGAATGATGGGTATAAACTTACATATCGGATTGTTGCACCCTCTCTTATAAACGGTCTTGCGATTTTCTATGATAGACAGGGAGTCTATGACGATTGCCCTTAATATCGGGTCTTTTATTTTTCTAACTTGCTTTTGCATGATATTTCTCTGTTTCTGTTCTTAATAATTCCTGTAGATACGCTAATTTGTCTTCTTTGGCTTTGACTTTCTGCATCGCATCCAGCCAGATCGGATCGTTTTCAAAATCCTGGAACAATGTTTTGTTACGTTCTTCTTCGTACTTCTTTACCTTATTCTTTGCCCTTGTGATCCAAGCCTTTGCAGATATGGTTTTGGTGTACAGGCTGTCGTGTTCCAATCGCAAAGAGGTTCTCTTGTCATAATGCGTGTACCATGTGCAAATACTCTCTTTGGGATAACTGCATTGTAGCTTGGCAACTCTCCAACGGATTACCCAATCATATTTTTCTTTCAGGTAAACAGGAATATTGTATTTGTATAACAGTACATCGGGGGTTTTATAATCTTGGCTTCTGTAACCGATGGATACAATTACCCATCGGTTTATATTCAGTTCTTTTTCTACTTGTTCTTCGGCTCTCTGTTGCTCGAAGTAATCTTTTACGGCATCCATAATTATACAGATTAGATATTTCTAAGAATCTTGTTTGTTGGTATATCTTAAATAGATTTCGCTCTTTTCTTCGGATGTCTTATTTTGCCAAAACAGATGGCAGGCATTAATAAATTGATCGTCTTTTTCATTGTTGGCATCTCTGTCCTGTTCTATTCCTGTAATGGCTTCGAATTCATCAAAACTTAACATATACCACCATTGTTGATAATTATTTATCATTTCCATTTCACCCTTCAGTTGATTATAAATCTCTTTCAGCATCGGTTCGATGGTAAACCATTTCGTCATGTTCTTTATCTTCCTGCATGTAGCAGGGTCACTCACATCATTCAGGTACAAGTTATATGTACCGAGGGTACAATAACAGTCATAACAGAATTGTGTGTGATACTCCGTTTCGGATTTCTTGACGGATTTGTTTATTATTATTCTGACCGAGTTATTCTGTGTGATGTAGATACGGATACTCCATCTGTCTGTTTCAAAGCCGATCTGATAATGTTTGCTCTCTGTCCTGTTTAGGATATACACCTGACTTCTATAGGTGATTGCTATTTTATTTGTTTTCATATTGTTTATTCTCTGTTTTTAGTGAATAATTATGCTGCTAACTTCTCTTGAATCAGAGGAATGTTATTTTCTACAAGTTTGATGATCTGTTGGTGGTATTTGGTGATTTTATTGGAAATACCCCTGCTTTGCAGTACCTTTAATTCGGTTAATGACAATTCGATGGTTTCTAACCTTTGTTCGTTTATACAAGCCGAAAG
>NZ_JADCLQ010000015.1:0-4087 GCF_015234155.1 Dysgonomonas sp. GY75 | reverse complement strand
GGTAACAACGCACAGGAATTCATAATCCAAAAAAGTACGCCTGCGTGTTTCCTCTACTTTTAATTTTAGCTTGCAATTAGGACAGGTGCAATGTTCGGCTGTTATATCCTCATCTGTCCAACGGTGTCCGCAATCCAAACAGGTAATAATGCCTTTCTTAGTTTTATGGGCAATATGCTCAATGCAATGCTTATAGCCCCAATCGACTTGTACTCCTGTCAGTTTAGGCAGGGTTTTACTCGCTTCGACTACTTGCTGTTGAAATTTATTCTTCGGTTTCATAAGGATACAGTTTTAAAAATCAAATAAACTTGGTTGTTGTGGAATAAGAGATACCTTTTTTGCTTTCTTTACAGGCTGTCTCATTTTGTTATAGGCTTCGTTGTGTACCCGCTCTATGGCTTCTTTGCGTGCCTGTTCTTTTTCTTCTTCTGTCAGTTGTACTACATGGTTTACAACCACATGACAGTTGACAGGGTTGCCTGCTTCAATATTATCCGTTGTATAGTAATACGCTGCCATTGAGAAAATTTCTTCGTCCGTAAAGCCGTTGCAACCGCTCTTTTGTACCGTATTAAGGATATATGCTATGCACTGGTCAATACCTTTGTTCTCTTTAGTAGTATATGCCCATTCGAACTGCGGATCGCTTGCTGCACGTTGTTCTAAATAGGCTTGTATGGTATTTTTGAAATGATTCGTTGATTTCATAATTTTATGCTGTTTATCTGTGAATATCATGTACTTGTACGAGCAATAAGTCACCGTACCATTTCTCTTGTATCTTTCCACTTTTGATCTGATCATATATGATCTTTATATCTTCTTCATTTCCAGAATAAAGAGTTCCTTTGTTATCTATTATTCTCCACATATTGTAATTTGATTTATGGGGCAGGAGTTTCTGCCCCTTGTTATACTTTCGTTTTACTATTTTCTATTTATCCAGATTGATAATATTTTGCAGTTCCTCTCGCTTGCTCTTTTGGAATATCCACCCTGCTTGCTTTTCTCCTTTATGGCTCAGTCTCGGATTGAATTTTCCGCCCATCGCTTTAAGCAGGTCTTTAATTTCTTTGGTATCTCCGAAAAGGACGATTGCTTTCTCGGAATAATCAACTATTTCAAAAGATAGATTACCTGTGTTTACCTGTTCTGTGGTCGTCTGTTCGTCTGCCTGTTTGCTACCCAAGTGTATGCCATCGGGACACCCTGCGGCATAGGCAAAATCTTCGATTGTTTTTTCCCTCGTGTAAATAGGGCATTTTTCGATTATCCAACCGTGATACTTACTTTCTCCTAAATAGTACCCTGCACCCATCAAGTATTTTTCCCTGTGTTCGTATTTTTCATTGTATTCCGCTAAGTAGGCAGTTTCTTTGAAATTGGATGCGTGTTTACGCATTTCGGAAAAGATGTCTCTTTTGTGCTTGGAAAAGCCTAGAATGACGGTGTATTGTGTACGGCTTGCAAAGTAATCGCTTTGGCTGTCGCTCTCGTCCTGTTTCAATCGGGCAACAATTAGTGCTTGTACATCATTAGGCAGATTCTCCTGTAACCACTTGCGACCGATTACCCTTACAGCTTCCTTGCGTTCATTTTCTTTCCGTTCCGCATCCCTTTTTGAATCCCGTTTTTCCTTTGCTTTGGCATAGAGTTCTGCAACCTCTGCTTCGGGCATAAACTCGATATTGTTTTCATCGTAATACATCCCGATACCAAACTTTTGGCTCAACGGTTTAATGATTCTTGACTGTTGCATATTAAGGGTGCGGAGGTTTATCAAATGGTATTGGTAGCCGTAATCGTTGTGTATAATCTTGTGGATTACATAACGGTCATTACTGTAGCCTTCCATCTGAACGACTTGGTTTACTTCTACTACTTGTTGCTCTGTATCGGTTGTTGTTCCTGCGAATAATGAATATAATTTTGTCATGGCTTTTGTTATTTATATAGGTTAATAATTGGAATGTTGCTTTCTTGTGCCTTGCGGATGGTATAGCCTGTGCCACTCTTGGTTATTTGGGCATAGTAGGCTATTACTAAAGAGCATTTTTCGAGCATGTAGTCGTTACGGCGAAGAAAACAGCCATCAAAATAATGAGAGGATAACAGGATATTCGATGTTACTTTATCGGCAATATGGATATACCGCCGTTTGCTTTCTTCTCTGAAATACAAATGATGCCCTGTATAGGGAACAGCACAGAACAACTGTATATCGGTGTATTCTTTCTCTAATTCAAGAACAATTTCTGCTGCCAATAAATCAAATCCGACTGCACCTCCTGTAATGAATGTAGTATAGCCATTGTGGTACTGTTCCCGAATGATACGTGTTAATTCATCCCTCAATAGACTATTATCTGTATTGATATAACGATGACCTGTAAATGCTGCTGTCTTTGATTTATCTATATATACTGTTTTCATAATGATTCAATTTTAGTGCGTGATTAATCTATTCTTATGTATCTTTTCAGTCTGTTAGAAAACCTTTGCTCATAGTCTTTTATCGCTTGCTTTAGCTTCTTGTATTCTTCGACTTCCTTATCATAGTTGAATGATATATCGTTCAGAATCGCTGTAATTTCGCTTATCAGGTAGTTTATTTCTTCGTTAATGGTTTCAATGGTCTTGACACTATCCAATCGTTTGTTATCATCTGTTGAGATTGTAAATTCATAATTGGACTTATCTATGTTGCCGTTGCCCGGTGTATTCTCGCTTTTGTACATCCTTGTCAGGCTGTCGACACTAATGTTGATCGTGTTACCCGACAAGCTGACAAAGACATCTTTTATAACCTCCTTTGCCGATTTTACCAACTTGACGTTTACCACTTTACCATCATACTGGGCAATTATGGGTTTGATGGCTTTTAATGCTGTCACAAATAATTGATATACCCTTTCCTGCTGTTGGTACTTGGCTGTAAATTCTTTTTTTCTGTATGGTTCTGTGTAATACATATCTGCTGATTTTAAAGGATGAATAATGCGGTCAATGAAATAAGGAGAAGTAGAAAGATGGTAGAGAGTATCAATTTGATAATCAGCTTTATTATTCGCCATATCAGACGGAATAGAAGATAAAAGGCAAAGAGTGCCACCACCCACCCGAAAGACACAGCCCACACAAGGACACCTGCCAACGCTACCACCAACACCAATTTTATGCTAGATGGAAAGTAGGAAATATTGTTTTCTTTATTTTTTTCTGTTCTTCTCATAATCATCGACTTTTTTTTTATGCCGGGACGGAGCCAGTGAGGTTTCTATTGTTTTACAGGCGGCAAAAGGTCAGATTGGCGGTATGACAAAATTTTTGGGGAATAAATACGCTCGCCTGGAGGGAAAGAGGAAGATTTTTCACAAAACCCGTCAGGGCTTGAATTTTAGTTGTACCGGGAATATGAAATACCTTTGCCTATGAAAAATAGAAATCTCTACTGGCCTGTTTCGAGCCTAATGAGGAGATGGTTATTAGAGAAGGGCGGAAAAAATGGCTGTGAAACAAGCGGCTCAGTTTCACGGCATCATTAAATATACAAAAAGCATTATTAACTCTCATTAATAGATCGTACACTATAAAATATAGCACATTAAATACAGCTTTCAGCCAAGCTTCTTCAAAGATTTTATAATGGATTTCAAATATTTACCCATGTTTTTTTTTAAATTAGCCAGTTATCAATATTGTTAAAATAAAAAATATTCACTTCCTTTGATAGTGAATATTTTTAACAATATGTGCTATTGTGAATTGAAAGAATAAGGTAAGGTTCATTATAGTATATATGAAAAAGAATGTCTTTTGTATTAAAAACGAATAACTGATAACTATTTATTATCCTACCTCAATCTACATGAATAAATATGCTAATAGAGATAAAGAGTATTATAAATTCACCTCTTCAATAGAAAAGAATAACATCATTATGATCAAGGCTAATAAAGCTTGTGGCATAACATCTTTTCTCAAAGAGAAAATAAAATTTCACAACTTAAATCTTGTTATTTATGTGGATGCTTCTTCTAGTGAATCATTGACTCAAAGAGTATTGTCTGTTCTAATGAAAAAT
>NZ_JADCLQ010000014.1:0-11980 GCF_015234155.1 Dysgonomonas sp. GY75 | reverse complement strand
GTAGATATTCCAAATACCGCTCAGATTATCGTTCAATCAATCCAGATTTTATCCTCATAACTGTCTTTTCATCAACCCATTCAGTCGCAGCCTGATAACTGGCTGACTTATGGTCGTCCCGGCATGCTACACTCCCTGTCCAGTTAATTTCCCTTTCAGATAAGCCGGGTGATGATAGGTCATTTTCAAAGAACACTTACCTAATCCTTGCCAAAGGATATTTCTTATGCTGCCTTGACGGGCGCACCTTCCACAGATTCGAGTTCCGCCTCGAATATCTGTTGCTGCATTTCAGGTGATTGCGGTATCTTACCAAACTGGTCGTGTGTCAGGATAACGGCATCCCAAGAGTTATTCTTTATATCATTGAAGATCTTTACCCGCTTTTTGGGTGTAAAATCTTCCTTTCCGGGATACAGTATTTTGGCGTTGGGGTAAGCAGTCCTGAACGTCGCTGCAATTTCATGTACATTCGCCTTTAGCCCGACAATCATCGGCTTGTTTACCTGCCCCAGACGTTTCATTTCCATTGCGGCGCAACACATGATAAGGGTTTTGCCCGCCCCTACCTGATGATCCGCGATCCCGCCGCCGTTCTGCTTAATCATCCAGACACAATCCTTCTGTGACTGGTACAGATCGGGAATACCGAGTGCTTTTAAATCCAGACCGGGAAAAGACTGGTGCGATCCGTCGTACTGCGGACGCACAAAGCAATTGAATCTCCGGTTATACCTCTCTGCCAGATTGTTCTTAAATTCGAGGGATTGCTGATCGAGCCAATCACTAAAACCGTTACGGATTTCATCGATCTTGGTATTTGCCATTTGGATAGCCTGCCCGTCCGGTACTTTGACGTCTCTGGCTTCTCCCGTCTCCGGATCATTTACAGTAATTGTCTTGGTGATATTGGGAGTTGTATTCAGCAAAGCATGCTTTAACAGGTGCATACCTGTATAGAGCTTACTTTCACCCTGTACGGCAAACTTTTCGTTGATGATCAGGTTACTCTTGTCCGCTTTTACTGTAAAATCGTCACGGGAAGCATAATAATCTATGGTAACATCTGCTTCGAAGAGTTTACTGATATAGTCCTCATAAAGGGACATATCAATCCATCGTTCTCCGAAGTTGAAGTCAAGCTGTTCATACCTGATCGGTTCGGGAGTAGCTTCCTGTAAGGCTTTCAGCGATTCCTGTGCGGGAAGGTCGTCGGGATGATTCTGTAAATACCTTTCAATCGCTTCCGCTTTTTCTACGACATTCCCTGCTATAAAACGATCTTGTACTTCATAGTTCTGAATAAGCGGATTGAAAAAGATACGTCCATGCAGGTCGGCAATCATCTCTTCCCTGCCTTTATCCGTCATAAGGGACTCCATATAATCTAAGCGAACTTCTCCATACTTATTCAAGGATGCGATCAGGGCTTCGTCGGAAGTCCCTGCAACTTTCAGTTCGTTGGGATTGAAAGCGACAGGCCCGTGAAAGATGTCGGCTTTTAGTAGTTTGCCGTCGATAGCACGTTCAAGGGAAAGGATTTCAGTTCCTCCCGCATCCATCTTGATGACATCCAGATTTTTCTTGTCGTTCAGGTTACCGAAGCGACGGACAAAATTGTCATAGACAAGATTGAGATTACCCCTCAGAGATTCATGTACCGTCAGATGTTTCGCCTCATGATTATACAATTCATGGTAAAAGTCCCGGACCTCCATATAACGGCTGATTTTAGATCGTTGGGCAAATGGTAAGTCCAGAGGCTGGAATTCGGCTCCGTCCCGGTAACGTTCCTTTAAGTAGCCAATTTGTCCCTGATCTTCGACTAATGATCCTTGCTTATGGTATTCTTTGAGTTTACCCATAAAAGGGCGAAGCTCAAAGGAAAGTTTCTTTTCTTCCTGCCGCAAGGCTTCCTGCTGTTCGTCTTTACGTGCATCGGTAACAGGATATGTAGTTGCTTTGTTGGTACCGGAAGACTGTCCATTGGACGAAAACATACTAAGTTGTACGGGTTTTCCTTGGGGTGGTGTATTTTTTTTCTTCCCTCCCCGAACAGGTTTCACCTGTGAACGTTCTTGTTCGGTAAAACCGAACAGATCATATAAACTCATCACAGGTGCTTGTGTAGCAGGTTGTGGGTTCTCTACATTCAAAGCACTTTCACTAGCTTGTTCTTTGGAGACGGTTTCCACTTCCTTATTCCAAAATTCTTTTTCTTCGGGGAAGAAACGATCTTCGACAGCTTGCCAGAATGGGTCAAGGTCGTCCGGATAAACTGCTTTCTCCTGTAAGGAACGATCAGGATTCTTTTCTTTTACCTCTTCTTTTACCACCTCATTGAATAATATTTCTGTATGAGGTTTCGTTTGCTTTTGGGTAAGAGTACGATTGTTGTATAAATCCAGATTCAGATAGCTTTTAAAATCGCTTTCCAGCATTTTTTGCATACTTTCAGCCATCCCTTCAACTCCGCCTTCATGGACAAAAACCTGTGCAGGCTTACCATATGGGTCAGTGCCGATGGATGCCTTGGTATGTACTACTCTTCCATTATTATAAAAGTAATCATTCGTATAGATGCCCGTCAGTTCGGATTGGCTTGTGCCGACAAAGAGATTCTCCCAGAAACTTAGTTTCGGATCTTTACCTGTATTTTTCTGCAATATAATCAGGTCGCTGCCGACTTCTGTTCCTGCATAATCGGTAAACAGGTTATTCGGCAGGCGGATAGCCGATACCAGATTCGTATTCTCCATCAACCATTTACGTACCGGTGTATTGTTCGGAGAGTTCATTACTCCTTGTGACGTGATAAAGGCAAGGATACCCCCCTCCCGAAGCGACTCAACCCCTTTTATAAAGAAATAGTTGTGTATGGCACGGGTAGAATCCCTATGAAGTTGGTCTTGCTTCATAAAGGCTGCATCGAAAACATTCATCTCGCCGAATGGGATATTACTTGATACCATATCGAAATAGTTATTATAACGGCTTTCGATGGTTTCAAAGCCTTCAATATTTACCTTATGCGCGGGAGTGAGCGCCGACAGCATCTTTCCGGTCAGAATATCCTTTTCAAAGCAGATCAACTCATTTTGATGGTCTGCTGCCTGAAAAAAGGAATGGACGAATTCGCCTGTTCCTGCCGACGGATCGAGTACACGCATCGGAGTGATGCCGCTGTCCCGTAATGTTTCAGTCAAAGTATTTACAATATCGGGTGGAGTATAGAACGCTGTCAGCACAGAATTTTTAATGCTGTTTATATAGCGTTTATACTCATTCTCATTTGCTGTACTTTCTTTCAATACACGGTGAAGGCCAGCAGTTAAAGGAAAAAGATCCAGTTCTGATTTTGCCCAATACGCGGTATCAGCCAGCGAGTTTGCAGGATTCAGGACACATTTAAGTCCCCCGAATCCTGCATATTGCTTCAATAAAGATTGCTCCTCTTTCGTTGGCTGACGTCCTTCCTTTTCCAATATGAACACGGTTTTGATCGCATCTATATTAGCTTTCAGGCGTTCTTTCTTATTGTAAGCCATTTTCTTCGATATAGAGTGAGACAAAACCGGTTAATTCAGTATAGAGCAGTTCAAAATCGGGAGAGTTTAAAAAGTCGTCGGATAACTCATACTTTTCCCGGAGATCGTAACAGCGTGGCAATAATAGCAGGGCGAACTCCCTGGCCTGACCTTCGGGAATCTCTGTGGAAAACTCATTCCACTGGATAGTTATTAATGTATCGAGTAGAGAGAAGTGCAAGCCTTCATAAAGGACATTATTAGCCACCTCTTCTGCATAGATGTGGCTAAGTCCTGACTTTATCGCTTCACTATAGGCTTCGGCAGCAGAATTGCTCCGGGATGTGATTAGATCAAAATCTGATAATAATTCGGGATGTGATTCCTTTAGGAAGGAAAGAAGGGACAATCTGTAATAAGACAAGCCCCGGGATTGTTCTAGTTTCATATCTTTATGGATTTTGAGGCATAGCCTCTCTGGTTATGCAAAATTTACGATTACAAAAAATATAGGAGAATACCTGTAGTTTGAGGGAACGGGAAGTGTTTGAAATGTAAAGCACCCGGAGATCCCTCTCCGAGTGCACCACTAAAAATCCATAGTTAAAACAAAAAACAATTTCGTAATGACTATGATTCTTAGTGGCAAAGATAATGTTATTTGCAAAAAACAAACAATAACATGAACAGAGGTTTATCTTTTTCCGCTCTTCTTCTTCCCTGTATTGTCAAACTCAAATACGGGTTTTAGTGTATCATCCAGCCGCAGGTAGGCCTCAAATATCTTTTCCGCTTTACTCCTGAACCCTTTGATCAGGGAGGTTTTACCTTTTGTCAACAGGTCAATAAGATTTTTGTCACTCAGGTCTTTGCCGCTTTTATTGCGGAAAATAACATAGCCGCAATCTTCATTTTTACATTTAGCGACCTTTGGATATAAGATAACACTCTCTTTCCCACATTTGGGGCAAGGATATCCGGCTTTATCGTCTTTATGTTCCAGATGCATCGTTAAAAGTTCGGATGTGATTTGTCCGGCATAAACTTCAATCCCTTTATGGAAGTCAGCGGCATTCATCCCTCCTATGGCGATTTTATTCAGAGCATTTTCCCATGATCCGGTCATGGCTACATCGGCTATTTTCTTGTCTTTGACTGCCAGATAAACGACTAATCCCTTGTTGGTCGGGATAAGGGATTTTTTATCTCGGACGATATATTCTCGGGAAAAAAGTGTTTCAATGATAGCTGCACGGGTAGCGGGTGTTCCGATCCCGGATTCTTTCAGGGCTTCGCGTTCGGCTTCATCCGTAAGTTCCTTTCCGCAGGTCTCCATTACCGAAAGTAAACTGGCCTCCGTGTGTAACGGGCGGGGCTTGGTTTGTTTTTCGAGCGTATCGGTCGAATCAATATTCCACCGGTCGCCTTCGTTGAGAGGGGGCAAAGTACTGTTTTCTTCCTTCTCGTTCTCATCTGCCATTATTCCGCTGACCGATCTCCACCCTGCCTGATTGATGATGGCCCCTTTGACTAAGAATATTTTTTCCTGTACCTCGAAACGGACAGAGGTCTGTTCTTTAATGCAGGTGATAGAGAAAGCCTCCAGCATCCGGCAGAGGATCATTTCGAAGATCAGCTTCTCGTCGCCTGGAAGGCTGCCCGGCTTATTTCCTGTTACAATGATGGCATGGTGGTCTGTTACTTTTGCATCGTTGACACTTCGTTTATTCAGGTCGTTCAATCGTTTCACGGATTCACCATATAAAGGATGTTCACTGAAACCGGAGAGTAATTTGGGAACAGTCTCGAATACATCTTCAGAAAGATAACGGCTTCCGGTACGGGGATAGGTTATCAGTTTTCCTTCATATAGCTTTTGTGCAATAGATAGGGTCTTATCTGCGGAAAAAGAATGTTTGCCGTTGGCTTCCTTCTGTAAAGCCGTCAGGTCATAGAGAAGCGGTGGTTCTTGTTTTACCGTTTTCTTCTCTATGGATTTTACAGTTGCGATTCCGTTTTGTGATATATCTTGCGTAACCTTGTCCGCATCTATACGGTCATTATATTTATCCTCGGAGACAGGGGTTAATACATTACCGTCTTTTGACAGGCTGAGTTTGTGCTGCCAGTATTTCTTCGGCACAAAATCTTTATTTTCAAGATAGCGTGAACAGACCATTGCCAATGTCGGTGTTTGGACACGCCCTAAAGACCAGACACCTGATCCCGCTGATATGGACAAAGCTTGTGAGGCATTAATACCCACAAGCCAGTCGGCCTGACTACGGGCTTTGGCGGAGAAATAAAGTGTATCGTATTCCGTACCCGGGCGAAGGTTCTCCAGCCCTCCACGGATAGCCTGATCCGTGAGTGAACTGATCCAAAGGCGGTCGAAAGGCTTGCTGCATGACAGATAATTATAGATATACCTGAATATCAACTCGCCTTCGCGTCCCGCATCGGTAGCGACAATGATACGCTGGCTCTTATCGAATAATTCACGGATGACTTTGAGTTGCTTCATTGCTCCCGGATCGGGTTTGTATTCTTTCCCTTCTTTTATCTGGCGGGGGATCAGCTTAAAATCTTCCGGCAGGATGGGCAGGTTCTCTTTTTGAAAACCTTTGATACCGTACTCTTCAGGCATGGCAAGTCCGATCAGATGACCGAATGCCCAGGTTACTGCATAGTTATTACCTTCCAGATAACCGTCCTTACGGGTGGTTGCTCCAACGATAGCCGCTATGTCACGGGCTACCGATGGCTTTTCTGCTATGATTACTTTCATGTTTATTATGGATTTTGAGGCGCAGCCTCTTTTGTTATACAATAGTTACGACAACAGGGGATTATTCTGTTAAATGAAATAACCGGAACGATCTACATTTTCACGCCACCGCTTTTCTTGACGGTACGGGCCGGACGCTGCGTTTCCTTTTGCTTTTCCGCCTGTTTCTCTGTCGGTGAATTTTGGCCCTGCTTTATCGGATCTTTTACATTTTTCAGGCTCTCGCTGGTCTTACCTTCTGAATTGACGGCAACTTGTGTCTTATTTGCTTCGGCAGGTTTTACCTCGGCTCCCTGAGATTTGGCTTTATCGGGATTCCATTTGAAAAAGTCGAGTTTGCCTTTTTCTTCATTTACCTTTACATAAGCATTGAAAGGCTGATCCTGTCCGTCTTTCATCATGCCCTGAACATATATGGCTTTTCCTTCGCCAAGCGAGGTTTGTTGTTTATCATCCAGATCTACTCCTAACAATTTTGTAGGAATACGGACTTTCTGCTGCGGCTCCTGATTTTGGGATTGTTGGTTTTCCTGCTTGTATTTATTCCGGTCCAATCCGTCATAAGAGAAGTCAAGAGAGCCTTTTGCCGCATTGAATTGGACATAGCCATCGAAAGGTTTGCCATTCTTTGATGTCATGCCTTCGACTAAAGTTTTCTTTCCTTCATACAATGACTGTAATTGTTCAGAGGAAAGGGGGGCTTCTTTGAGTGTATCCTTAAATGCTACATTGGCTACAGGCATTGCTTCCAGACGGTTTGTTACTTTATCAAGAGATACGAAAGAGGGTATTTTCTCCCCTTTGTCTCCTGTAAGCTCAATGATTCTTCCGGCATTGGATGTTTCAAGCAGATTCTTTTTGTCTTCTTCCGTCAATGTGGCTCCATGAAAAGGTATATCCAAAGTCGGGGCAGGTTGGTAGCTGTCTGCTTTCAACCGGATACTGCCGTCGGGATTTTCATCAAAGGACAATCGTGCCTGTACCTGAAATGCAATCCCTTCGAAAGTGGGGTTTACTTGTATCAGATTCGGTGATTTATGCCAGTTGAGCATAGCTTTGAGGTTTCCCTGTGCTTCCAGCATTTCGCGGGTAACGCCGAGTTCCTCCAATTGCCTCCAATTGATACGGCTTTCATCTACAGGCTTATACTCCTGAGACTGGTCCTGTGTCTTTTGTTGTTTGTTAAAATCCTCCGGATTGACACGGCTTTGGGATAAAAAGACGGAATTACCATCTTCATCTTTAAACATTTCCTTTAAGGCGGAAGCGATGTTTTCGATTTTTTCAATCGGGGAGCGGAAGAAATTGAAATGGGTCGGGTCTTGGAATTCCCTCTTCAAGTTAGAAAAAAAATTCTCCAAAACACCTGCTTTCTCATCAATCTGGATAAATTGCCCTTGATTGGCTTCTTTTGCATCAACGGCATCAAGATTACCTGTGTCGTCCACTCCTTTTACTGCTTTTACTTTGTTGCCGTCACTTTTATTGACGACCAAAAGCGTTTCTTTGTTTTTTAATTTTTCGTCCATAATCAGTCGTTTAATTATTGCATCAATACGAATGCAGGACGAAAATAGGCAGATAAGAATGTCTTTGTTTTACATAGTAATTAGCTGGTAGTGAGTGGCGTTGAAATGGAATAGTTTGGCTTTGTACTAATGAAAAGCAACGGTCTAGCGAGGACAACTACTGTTTGGATATACTTTTGTAAAATATAAGAGCCTGTTTAAATTTATCGATTCTATTTTTATAGTAACTATTTTCATCTTTGTCATCCTCTATTTGGCTCTTTTGGGCATCTTTTTCACTTTTTCCTCTTGGCTTAACCCGGTTACTGAGGGTGACGCGTTTTTTATAGAGATAGTATTTTATATCCGATCGCCGCAGTACTTTGTTTACTGTATCTGGCGGTAATATCCGGATATATAAGCAACGGGTTATCAAACCGAAGCTCTCGGTGGGGGGACTGTTTTTTTACGTTTTCATTAGCCGGGGAGCGTCTTGGTATAATCGTTTTCAACTGATTACAGATAGCTTTTTTCCGGTAAATGTTATATCTGGCCTTTATTCGTTATTTTCGGATAGTTATTTTATTGAAAGTTTGACAGGTGTTTTTACATTTGTACTGATAACGATAAAGAGCCTGTTTAAATTATAGAGAAAATAGTATTAGAGGTTCCGGCAAATAATTTCTGGCAACTTTTTTATGCTCTTTTTAGCTTATTTTAATCTTTTTCCTGTTGATTCGGCCTGCTGAATCTACAAGAAAAACATCTATCTAAAAACAGATATGAAAAATTATTGCTATAAAATACAAACAGACTCGTGTCGATAAAAACAAATACTAACCAATTATGGCGACATTCAAATTCATCTTACGGCATTCCTCCCGTGGGAGCTCCCATTGCGGTAGCCTTTGCGTGCGTATCATCCATTCACGCAGGGTCAAGGTACTGACCGTACCCATCAGCCTTCACCCCCATGAATGGGATGGAGAGTCCCAACAAATCCGGCTGCCCGGTCACAGCGCGGAGCGTTACCCGTATTTAAGCAAGGCCGCCGACATGCTGAAGAATTATCATCAGGAGTTCGCAGAAATAGCCTGTCGGCTGGAGAAAGCGGGGCGTTATACGGTTGATGACATCCTGCATAACTACCGTTGCGGCCATAGCCCGGCCGGCCTTTACGGCTTCGCCGACCTGCAGGCCCGTCAGTTGCTTCGTAGCGGTCAGGAGCGTACCGCGCGTGCTTACCGCACCGTCAGCCGCGGGCTTATCCGCTTCAATAAGGGGCATGATCTCCCCTTAAGCCATATCAACGCCTGTATGATGAAAGAGTTCGAGACCTACCTGAAGGAGCGGGGCAAGGCGATGAATACGATCTCCTACTATATGCGCGTGCTGCGCGCTATCTACTGGAAGGCGGTTAAAGAGAAAGTGACCGAGCCCAAACGTGATAATCCTTTTGAAAATGTATTCACTGGCTTCCAGCAAACCCGCAAAAGGGCGTTGGATATCGATAGCCTCCGCGCGCTGAACAGCCTTGATTTTTCCACTTTGCTGGAACAGCAGAGCCTGGCTCCCGTAAATACGGGTAAGCAGCCCAAAGAAGTCCCGCAGGAGGGTAAAGCTGTAGACAGCGGCCTTTATACCTCGTGGCGCTACTTTTTCTTTTGTTTCCATGCCCGTGGGATGAGCTTTGTCGATATGGCTTACCTGCGCAAGGAAAATATCCGCCAGGGCGTGATCAGCTACTACCGCAAAAAGACCGGCCAGAAGATCGAGGTGACGCTCACCCCGTCCTTACAGCGTCTGATCGACAGCTTCAGCGGCGAGGTCCGCCACAGCCCCTACCTTTTCCCCATCATCCGGGATGCGTGCAGGCCCGCGCGCCTGCAATACGAGAACGGCCTTCGCCTGCAGAATAAACGCCTGAAAAAGCTGTCCGCTTTAGCGGGTATCGGAGGGAAGTTATCGACCCATGTCTCTCGCCACAGCTGGGCTACCACCGGCAAGAAACAGAACCTGCCGCTGTGGGTTATCAGCGAGGGGCTTGGCCACTCCTCGGAGAAGATGACCTATACCTACCTGGCCTCCTTCGACCGCTCGACCCTGGACCGTGCCAACGAGCAGATCGCACTGGCCCTGTCAGCCCCGCCGGCCGTTACCGGCGGCTTCGCCCCTTTGCAGGGCTGACAGGTTTCTTAGCCTTGACAAACAAAAGCTATGCATCTTAACAAATAACTGACTGCTGTATTTATATAGCGGCAGATTTTTTTTTGTTTCTACCTGAATATAAAATATTTATTTTATATTTGCAATCATATTTTAACTGAAAAGCGGAAAAGAGGGGCTAATTTGGAGCCGGATCACACAAAACTGAACATTTTGCGTTAATTTTACTGTTTAGTCTGAACACCTGACACTTACCAAGTGCCGGAACCTGTTTGTTTAACGCATATAAACATATGCAAAAGTAAACGTTATTTCATCAAATTTGGGTCAGATATAGTTACCCATTTTTCTACTTGTATTACCTATTTCATAACCGGCGCGGTTCAAGTGCCTGATCGCACCCGGAGGATCGCCCAGATGCTGCTTACAGTAGCGGTTGAAAGAAGCCTTTGATGCGAAGCCGAATTCGGCTCGCAACTCGTTTAGCGACTTGTCCCCCGCGCAGAGGGCATGGTATATCTTTTTTGCCTTATGGTCGTTCATCCATTTGTATCCGGAGGTATTGAACACCTTCCTGAAACGCTTCTCCAGGCCTGACAGGGACATATCCATGGAAACGGCCAGTTCGGAAAGGGAGTGGTATTTGTGGTAATTGTTCATCACATAATGAGAGAATCCCGCGTCGCGGCTAAGGGCTTCGCTGAAAAACAACCCGAGCTCCCTTTGCGGATAAAACTCCCCGAACAGGTAGAGCAGCTCATTTATCTTCATCTCATTATAATACCTGCAGCACAGCTCCTTTGATATACAGTACACCAGCATATCCGCATAGCTTTTCAGCGCCCCGTTCAATTCCAGCAGGTAAGGGGAATCCGTTCCCATATCCAAAGGCGCCTGCATTTCCAACGTCCAATTTACCAGGTCCTCCAGTCTGTAGCCGTCGCAGAACTGCAGCTTGCAGTCGAGGCGTATGAACAGGAGGCGGGCCCCAGCTTCGGCCCTGTAACTCAGGTTATAGTCCGCGGGCAGGTAAAGCGCCTGTCCGCTGCGCATCCTGCGGTTGTTGTACATCCCGAAGGAGTAGGTGACCTCCCCCTCGAGCAGGAAGATAATGATATGCTGCACGGACTGCTCAGTAAGCAGGATGCCTTTGCCGGCTTCTTTCATTTCAATGGACGGGTTTGCGCCTTTGTCGCAGTTCAGGCAAGTCCGGCAGGAAATGTGTTCGTTAAGGTGTAATAATTCCATATTCAATTGGTTTTGAGCATGTTTAATCTATGTTTAATGATGCTTTTGCTGTGTAAAGCCAGTTTCAATCCTAAGAAACGATTGGTTGCCAATAAGTTATCAGGTGCGCGCCTCCCCGTTTTCCTTCCGGTGGAGGCCCGCATGTTTAACAATTTGTATCATAAGCCTGCTTTAATTTTTATTTTATATAAGTTAATGTGTTAATATCTAATGCGTTAAAATTCCTTTCAAAGCCTTATCCGGCACTTGGTAAGTGTCAGATAATTTAACGGATGGATCGTATAGGTTCGAACGATCCGGAAACGGGAGGCAGTCGATCATCCTTTGGTTCATTCAGGAGGGGTTGATTCGCAGAACACAGTAACAAGAGGCAATAAGGCAACAGATGAAAAGTTTAACAAAAACGATACAGACGGATATGCGGGGACCACTATTTCCCGGAAGCGGAAGACGCAGGGCTGACCGGCCTTTGAGCCGGGTTTTCTTTCGTACCGGAAGCGGTTTATCCCTGCGCACATACGTGAACAATACTACCCAAGCTTTCCAAACTTGGACATTAACTACAAGACGCACATTATTATTCCTGATGGCCGCCTTGCCGTCATCTCCTTTATCTCCCTTCTGCGGGGATGGCCGGAGCCGGATTCACCGCCGGGCCGGAGGGGAGTGGACGGCAGGACGGACATTGACGTGCCGCGGGGAAGCTGCCGGGTGTATAAAAAATAAATATATACAATACTTTA
>NZ_JADCLQ010000013.1:0-13532 GCF_015234155.1 Dysgonomonas sp. GY75 | reverse complement strand
GTTATCTCAAAGGTAACACATAAGCCGATTATGAAACTGACTTCAACAGCTTAGCACCAAAGATTGTGACCTGTGAGCACGTGTATGAAATTTTAATCTTCTTGGCTGTTCCCTTTTAATATATCCAATAACCATGCATTTATTACGATAAGTGCTCTCTCTTGTTTCGCCTGAAATAATGATTTAATAACTAAAAGTCCTATTTAGGGACTATAAACTATAATTTATTTACGTATGAAAACAACTATATTAAAACCGGCAATTTTCGCAGTTCTCATATTAATGGTTTTCACCGAAACAACGGCTCAATCGGCTTTCACCGAAATTTACCCCAATATTAAAGTGGCTATTAACAGCGAAAAATTAAATACAAATCAGTACAATTCCAAGTTTAAAGGCTCTATCTTGGATTATACGGAAACCAAGACTGACGGAACACAAGTACAGGCAAAAGCGTACAGACGCAATTCCAATATCGAAATATTCGAAAAGCCTGCATACCCTGCCATCCATACCATTTATAAAGAGTTTTATCCCAATGGGAGTTTAAAGCAAAAAGGAGTATTATTGCCTCTACAGGTAAAAGTAGGTAAATGGATCGAATGTGATGCCCGCGGTAATTGCTCAATCATAGATTATGAAAGCGGGCGGGATGCTTTTGGATATAACGATGTATTAGAATATCTCGAATTTGAGGGCGTTTACAACAAAACCGACGGCAACATATGGAAATGTACCTTCTGGCACACTCCTGAAAGCAAAACATGGGGTGTAAGAGTCGATAAAGACGGACAGCAATACAAGATGTTTAACTTCGACAGCGCAGGACAAGAGGAAGTGAAAGAGTTTGACCTGTCCGGCAATTCAAACTCAGCAAAACCTGTCAGCTCATTCGAACAAAATGAGGAGACGGATGGATTAAAAAACCGAACTAATCGCTAACTTTGCTGTTCTATAGGCTATAGAACATTCAGAATGAAAAGATACAACATGCCGTATCCTTACGGAGAAACGAAAACAGTAATATTAGCAAACGGAGAATTCCCTGCCCACCCCGTTGCTTTGGCAATATTAAATAACAGTAAATACCTTGTTTGCTGCGACGGAGCTATTAATAATCTGGCTAAAACCAATTTGATACCGGATGCTATTGTTGGCGACTGCGATTCGCTATCGGAGGATAGCTTATCTAAATTTGCAGATATCATACACCGCATCTCTGAACAGGAAACAAATGATCTGACAAAAGCAGTACAATTCTGTATAAAACAAGGTAAACGCAATATTACCATTCTGGGAGCGACTGGTAAAAGAGAAGACCATACAATAGCAAATATCAGCCTGCTATGCGATTATATGAAAGATGCCGATGTGGAAATGGTTACGGATTATGGAGTATTTGTAGCTATTGATTCCGACTCAATATTCGAAAGTGAAGTAAAGCAACAAGTGTCACTTTTCTCTATTGACAAAATGCCTTTAACCTCCCATAACCTCGCATATCCAATAAATAATCATGTGTTTACAAATTGGTGGCAGGCAACACTGAATGAGTGTACAGACACTGAGTTTACAATAGAGACAAAAGGCCGGGCCGTGGTATACCGGGCATTTTGAAAGAAAATGTCATCCCATTTCCTTCGCCTTGTACGCCATGGCATAAAAACGAATCTGCTTTATCATCGAAACCAACCCATTGGAACGGGTAGGACTAAGATTTTCCTTCAAACCGATCTTTTCTATAAAATAAAGGTCGGTATTGATAATCTCATCAGGAGTTCTGTTCGATAAAACTTTGATAAGCAAGGCAATTATCCCTTTCACGATAACAGCATCACTCTCTGCTTTAAATACGACTTTGCCATCGACATAATCGGCCTGCAACCATACACGACTCTGGCATCCCACTATAAGATTATCTTCTGTCTTCGATTTATCATCCAGTTTATCAAGGGAGTTACCCAGTTCTATGAGGAGCGCATAACGATCCATCCAATCGTCGAACATGGAAAACTCTTCTATTATCTCGTCTTGTAATTCGTTTATTGTAGCCATTCTTATTTCTCCTTATAGATAACCTCTAGGACTGTCTGTCCGACAACTCCGAGTGTTTGCTTGCTGATGTTGCTCATATCATCTTTCTGAGTATGCCACGAATGGAAAAAACCGTGTTCCGTATTTGGTCTGTAATCGATAATATCTACACTTGGAATACGGCGCACCTCATTCACAGGTACATGGTCATCGGTAATACCCCCTATAGTATCACCTTTAAAAAAGGTTCCGAAGTTTAGCTGTCCGGCAGTACTCCAAATCTTTTCTACAATATTCTTTGCATAAATGCGTGAATATTCTTCTTTGTAGAAAGTAGCTCCATCGGCACCTACCATATCGAGTAAAATACCATATTTAGCCTTATAATTAGGTACATGCGGATTTTTAGCCCAGTATTGGGAGCCTAAGCACCATGTATTTCCTTCGATAACAGATTTCTCTGCAAACTCAGGTATACCGTAATCTTCCGCATCGAAGAAAATGATATCCACTCCTACTTCCGGAGATTGAGATTGAATGATACGGGCTATTTCGAGTAACACACCTACTCCACTGGCAGCATCGTTTGCGCCTAACACAGGTTTGTGATAATTATCCGGATTAGGGTCGTGGTCTGAATAAGGACGTGTATCCCAATGAGCAAAGAGCAATACCCTGGTCTTCTTATCCAGTCCGTAAGAACCTATTATATTACGGGAATTCAGTTTTGTTCCATCATATGCGGTCAGCACCATCTTTTGCTCCTGCACGTCTGCACCGAAACGCTTCAGTTCGCCCACAAGATAATCACCGCAGGCAATATGCTGAGGGGTATTAGGTACGCGGGGACCGAAAGCGACTTGCTTATCTACAAACTGATATGCACTATCGGCATTGAAATCGGGCGAAACTTTCTGGTATGCTTCCACTGCTTTTGACGCAGTTTTATTATTACATGCACAGGCTATCAGCGACAGCATAAGGCACACAGCGATAATATTCTTAAAGGTCATTTTATTTACAGTTAAAATATACAGGTGCAAAGATAAGAAATGATATGATATCCTTAAAGTCATTTTAATATTATCAAGGGCAAACGCACGAAATATGTGTTTTTATGCAGAAAGTTTATCTATGCTATTTTTAAGTGTACTAGTAGATAGTATACTAGTTTACAAGAAAAGGGAGTTCTTTGAAATAATTAATTAGCAAATTTACCTCGTCTTCACTTCGGTGGACGTTGTTTGTAAGTTAGCATATTAGCAAATGTTTTTTTAGTTGAAAGTTGAAAATTGAAAATTGAAAGTGATAATAAAAAAATGTGTAAAAAGTCAGATTTGTCAAGTTTTGTACATAAGCTATTGGCTAACAGCTATCAGCTAATAGCTAAAAAAGTGTAACCTTTGTTACCTTGTATTTTTAACCACAGAGTAAACGGAGTAGCACAGAGTCTTTTTATTTACGGGATGCTTCGCTTCACTCAGCATCGACAAAGTTGGTTATAGTTTACTACTAATTGTACAGAGTGTTACAAGTGTTACCTTTTTAGCAGTTACGGGTTATTTACTGTTTACTGCTAACTGTTTACTGTAAATTCTGTCAGAAGTGTCAGGTTTTAACTAAATACAGTTAATAAACGTAAATAAAATGATAAGTGATGAGTTTTAAGTAGTGGGTAGTGAGTTCGTCGCTTCGCGACATTGGCACATCGGCGCGCAGACGTCCCGTCTGCATGTTGCGTAACAAACATTTTCGCCCTGTCAACAAGATACGGACTGGAAGTCCGCGCCAGCAGGGTGATTGGCATTATTCATTCTTAATTATTAATTGTTTTCTATGTTACTTTTTAACTATATATGATTAATGGATGTAAAAATGACAGTGCGGAAATAGTCCAAAAAATGTCAGATGTGTCAGGTTTTAACTATATACAGTCAATAAATGTAAATGAAATCAATGGCTAAAATCCTCGATTTCGTGCGTTTGCCCTAAATATTATCTGATTAAGGCTATTACAAAAAAAGCCGCATTACTGCGGCTCATTCTTATCGTCAAAATCCCTTAGGCGTCAATCTTGGCATAAGTGGCATTTTCTTCTATAAACTCACGGCGAGGGGCAACATCTTCACCCATTAGCATGGAGAAAATATGATCAGCTTCAGCTGCATTCTCAATTGTCACCTGACGTAAGGTACGGTGTTCAGGGTTCATTGTTGTATCCCAAAGCTGGATAGCATTCATCTCTCCAAGACCTTTATAACGTTGTGTATGGATTGAGTTCTCGTCACCATCACCATATTTATCGATAAAGGCACGGCGTTGCCTGTCGTCCCAGCAGTATTCTTCCACTTTCCCTTTCTTACATAAGTAAAGCGGTGGAGTAGCAATATACACATAACCTTTCTCTAGCAAAGCTTTCATATGACGGAAGAAGAATGTAAGAATCAATGTAGCAATATGACTACCGTCCACGTCCGCATCGGTCATTATCACTACTTTATGATAACGCAATTTTTCCAGATTCAACTCCTTCGAATCTTCATCAGTACCGATAGAAACTCCAAGAGCAGTGTATATATTCTTTATCTCGTCACTCTCCAATACTTTGTGAGGCATCGCTTTCTCTACATTCAATATCTTACCCCGTAAAGGCAGGATAGCCTGAAATGCACGGTCACGACCTTGCTTTGCAGTTCCACCCGCAGAATCCCCTTCGACAAGGAATATCTCGCAATTGGAAGCATCTTTACTGGAACAGTCTGCCAACTTACCCGGAAGCCCTCCTCCTGTAAGCGGAGATTTACGTTGTACCATTTCACGGGCTTTACGTGCAGCAGCACGAGCCGTAGCGGCAAGTATAACTTTTTCAACTATGATCTTAGCTTCTTTCGGATGTTCTTCAAGAAAATGCCCTAAAGCTTCACCTACAGCCTGATCTACAGCTCCGATAACTTCATTGTTCCCAAGTTTTGTTTTGGTCTGTCCTTCAAATTGCGGCTCTGCCACTTTAATAGAAACTACAGCAGTAAGACCTTCACGGAAGTCGTCTCCACTGATTTCTATCTTGACTTTTTCCAACATCTTCATATCATCGGCATACTTCTTCAAAGTACGCGACAATGCACGACGAAAACCTGTAAGGTGAGTACCGCCTTCGATAGTATGAATGTTATTTACATAAGAATAGACATTTTCATTATAAGAAGTATTATAAGTCATCGCTACTTCTACAGGAACGCCTTGCTTCTCTGTCACAATGTGTATAACATCATCAATCAAGGCCTCTTTTGAAGCATCTATATAGCGCACAAATTCCTCTAATCCTCTTTCAGAATAGAATATATCGGTACGGAAAGTCCCGTCTTCTTTCTTCTGGCGAAGATCGGTCAACGAAAGACGAACTCCCGCATTCAGGAAAGCAAGCTCGCGAAGACGCGACGCCAGTGTATCATATTTATATTCGGTAACTGTGAATATCGTATCATCCGGTTTGAAAGTGATGGTTGTACCATTATCCTTTGTTTCACCTATTTTTTCTACAGCAGTTAATGGTTTGCCACAAGAATACTCTTGTACGTATATATTGCCCTGCTTATGGATCTCAGCACGCAGGTGTGTAGAAAGAGCATTCACACATGACACCCCTACCCCATGCAGTCCACCCGACACTTTGTAAGTTCCCTTGTCAAATTTACCTCCGGCATGCAATACGGTCAATACAACTTCCAGAGCCGATTTCTTCTCTTTCTCCATGATATCCACCGGGATACCACGTCCATTATCCTTTACAGAAATAGAATTATCTTCGTGAATAGTAACTTTTATATCGTCACAATAACCAGCCAGGGCCTCGTCAATAGAGTTATCAACAACTTCGTACACTAGATGATGCAAACCTTTTTCGCTGATATCACCAATGTACATCGCAGGTCTTTTCCTTACAGCCTCCAGACCCTCAAGCACCTGAATATTCTGCGCCGAATAAGACTCGCCTGCCATTTTTTGTTTCTCTGTCATATTTATTTCTTGCTATTTTTAAGGTGAATAATCACCTAATGTTTTGCGTTCAAAAATCTAACAAATATACGAATTTTTATCGAGAAAAACAAGTAAATAAATAACCCTTTTATCACTCAAAATAGAAGATAAAATATCAATAAAACAAAAGGAAATCTTTGATTATCCAATTTTCTTATTTTCTTTGTAAAAGATAAATGCACCTAATATATCAATCTTCATGAAAAACAAAATTTTGCTCTTTACGTTCTTCATATTTTTGCTTTCCATAATCAGTTGTTCCGATAAGAATGACAACAAGGAAGATATCAAATATTTAAGTCTGTCTAAGAATGAATTGTCATTCAGCGCAGAAGGCGAGACACAGACTTTTTCGATAAAATCTAACACTGAATGGAAAATAATCGTAGAAGAAAATGATTGGATAACCATCAGCCCCTTAAGTGGAAAAGGGAATATGAACATCTCGGTAAAAGCATCTGAGAATACAATTGAGACCGTGCGTTCAATATCTTTATCAGTAAAAACCGCAGAAAGGTCTGAAACTGTAAAAATTAATCAGGAGGCTGCACCTCCTGTAATTCCCGATCCGGAAGGACACCATTACCCTCTTTTGACGATCACCACAGAGAATGGAAAGCCAATTACATCAAAGGAAGATTATATAAACGCCACTATTACTATTGAATCCCGGAATGAAAAAGGTGAAATCGTTGAAAAATTACTCGAAGCTACCACCGAGATAAGAGGCCGGGGAAACAGTACATGGGGAATGGAAAAGAAACCATACCGTCTTAAATTAAGCAAGTCCAGCGAAATACTAGGCATGCCCAAAAACAAACATTGGGTTTTATTAGCGAATTATTCTGATAAAACCTTGATGAGAAATGAGCTCGCTTTTGAAATCAGCCGTCGTATGGGATTTGCCTATACCCCACGTATGGAATATGTAGATGTCGTTCTCAACGGTGACTTCATTGGTAATTATATGATCGGAGAACATATAAGAATAGATAAGGACAGGGTGAATATCGCCGAAATGGGGCCATCTGATACAAATATCTCAGGTGGATACCTGCTGGAAATAGACGAGCGAAAAGGAGAACCTGTGTGGTTCGAAACCGAAGAAGCAAAAATGGTGTTTTGTGTAAACAGACCAGAGGACATCCCCGCTATTCAAAAGGAATATATCCGTGAGTATATTCAAAACATAGAAAATATTATCTACGGGAAAGATGGGATCAACACTGTTTCCGAACTACCAAAATACCTGGATATGAAATCCTTCATTGATTATCTTCTACTAAGTGAATTATCAAAAAATGTGGATAGTAATCTTCGCCTAAGTACTTTTGTGTATAAAGACAGGGATAATGATAAGTTATACTTTGGCCCTGTATGGGATTACGATATCGCTTTTGGAAATGTAAACTACGAAGGCTGCGAAATTACAACCGGCTGGTATGCACGGATTAAAGCTGCCTGGTATCAAGAATTCTTTAAGCATGCAGAATTTGATAAAATGGTGACAGACCGGTGGATCGAGTTGCGAAGTGACAAGCTCAGCAATCTGTATCCATTTATCGACGAATTAGCTGACAGGATGAAAGTATCCCAGTATAAAAACTTTAAGCGGTGGCCGATATTAGATAAAGCTGTATGGCCAAATCCTATTGTAACAGGTAGTTATCAAGGAGAAGTCAATTATTTGAAAGATTGGCTTACCAGAAGAATAAACTGGATGGATCAGACATTGAAATAAACTCCAACCCATATTAATAAATGAGGGTATTGCAATTGATGCAATACCCTCATTTGTTATATCTGCTACATTAAATTATAATTACCACCTCTTTGCCACCTTATTAATAAGCTTTTTCACCTTCAGAACAAACTTTAATTCTTTATATTTCTTATTATCAATAAATCCATATTTATGCTTTATCTCATAATAATCGGAATAAAAATCAAAGTATGAAGAGGATATACCGCCTAATCTAAAATTAGATATTACAACATCCACTTCTTCCAGACTCACACCTTGGCTTGCGCATCTGCAAATAAAATCATAATCAGCCAATACTTTTACAGATAAATCGAAAGCTCCGAATTTATCATAGACAGCCTTTGACACGAAGAAAGTTGAATGCGGCAATACGCTCTCAGAGATGAAAGCAGCACCACGTCGTTGTACATTAAATATCTTATCATCTTTCCAAACCCGTTCAATACCATATATCATGCAGTTAGATCGATTTACTTCTCCATCAGTAAACTTATCCCACATTACTTCCAAAGCATTATCTTCGTACCAGTCATCAGAATTTGTAATCCCCACAAGCTCTCCTTGCGCCAGAGTAATCCCCTTATTCATTGCATCGTAAACACCTTTATCCGGCTCGCTCAACATTCGCACACTTACCCCTTTCTGCTCAAAAGCAGGTATATAGCTTTTTATTTTCTCCACTGTATTATCTTTGGAGACACCATCAACAATGATGTATTCGAAATCAGAAAATGTTTGCCTGAGTAAGGCTTCAATTGTTCCATGTATTGTATTTTCTGAATTGTAAGTAGGTGTTATAATAGAAATCTTTGGCATATCTTTTTATTTATGAATCCACAAAGATAGTGTGTTTTTTTTCAATATATCACTCAGATATCTCACACAACAATCTAACTGTTCATTTAAAACTTTGAAAACCTCACCTGCTAATAGTTACGAACAATCAAAGATATATATTACTTCGATATCTAAGTACTCAAGTTAAAATGAATATGACAATCATATGATTCAGATAACAAGCATAGTTCCAATCAATATCATGGAACGAAAAGCCCTTCAAAAAGAGATATCCATTTAGGCATTACATTCTCTTCTTTTAAAAACATTATATTTTCACGAGCCTGTTTTCCCATTTTTTGTCTTATAACTACATCATCCATCAACAAAGTCAGTCTTTCTTTAAATTTTTTTTCGTCACCCATTTCAACATAAAATCCATCTTCTCCGTCAATTATTACATCACGTGGTCCACATTTACAGGCAAAGCATACAGCAGGTACTCCACATACCATGGCCTCTAGTAATACCATAGGTAAGCCTTCATAACGAGATGGTAATGCAAAAATTGAACTATGAAGAAACTCTTTTGAAATATCCTTTACCGGTGGCCGTAATTCTACACGCCCCCCCAAATTCAAACTTTGTATTTTTGACTTAAGTTTTGCACCTTTCGCTCCTGTTCCATACAGAGTCAGAATCCAATCTGGATATAGAGATTCAATCTTATGCCATATATCAAATATTTGATCAAATCCTTTTTGATAAGTATATCGTCCGACAGCGATAATTCTTTTGGTTTTCAAATCCGAAGATTTCTCTGGAATAAAAGTCAATGGGTTCGGGATAACCTCTATATTCGGAATATTAGCTACAAGCCACGACTTTTTATCTTCGTTCGTTAAAACAACAAACTTATCATATCTTCTTACTATTTTGTTGAACTTAAAATAGTAAGCATTTAACAATATTCGCCCTAATTTACTATTTTCAAGCTTTGCCAATTTAAATTTTCGTCTATATTTTGAAAAATGAGTCTCCAATATCTTTTTACTGCCATCATTTACCTCATACAAATAATTCATTACGCGCATTCCTGTGGAAATCGCAATATCAGGTTTTACATCTTTCAGGTAAAGTGATAATCTATCAACAAAAAGTTTTTTGTATTTTACTCTAATTGAGGGTAGTGCTAAATTATAGAATTTGATCCTGGAATCAAATTCAAAAAAAGGCTCTTTTTCTTCATGGCAACAACTTACAATATGCACATCATAACCTATATTAACAAAGTAATTCGATTTTAGAGAAACAACTCTCTCTATGCCCGCCGAGTTTGTATAATCATGAACAATATAGACGATTTTCATAAGAATTATAAAATCAGAATGAAGGTATAAAGCTAACTATTTTTTCTACATAATTACTTATTTCTATGAAGATTATCTATTTTTCAAAGAGATCATTATCACTGTCCATACCCAAACGAAAAAAGTCCCTCACTACTATAGTGAAGGACTTCTCTTCTTAAAACGGCGGTAACCTACTCTCCCACTTGCGCAGTACCATCGGCACGACCGGGCTTAACTTCTCTGTTCGGAATGGGAAGAGGTGGAGCCCCGGTGTTATAACCACCTGAATGCTTTTTATAGTGGATAGTTGATAGTGGACAATGTTTTATATGTAACTGTCAACTCTCAATTTTCAACTATATTGACTGATGTAAAAGAGCCTGTATCGTTATCTTATATTCCTAATATAGCAAACCTCTGGTTTGTTGTTCGGTGCCAGTTGACTACGGTGAGTATACTGGCACCATTGAAAGCGTCCGGGCAATTAGTACTACTCGGCTATGACATTGCTGCCTTTACACCTGTAGCCTATCTAGGTCGTAGTCTACAACCACCCTTAATGGATATCTTATCTTGAAGTCGGCTTCGTACTTAGATGCTTTCAGCACTTATCCAATCCGGACTTAGCTACCCGGCGATGCTCCTGGCGGAACAACCGGTAGACCAGGGGTCCGTCCAACACGGTCCTCTCGTACTAGTGTCAGATCTCCGCAAATATCCTGCGCCCACGATAGATAGAGACCGAACTGTCTCACGACGTTCTGAACCCAGCTCGCGTGCCACTTTAATGGGCGAACAGCCCAACCCTTGGGACCTGCTCCAGCCCCAGGATGTGACGAGCCGACATCGAGGTGCCAAACCATTCCGTCGATATGAGCTCTTGGGAATGATCAGCCTGTTATCCCCGGAGTACCTTTTATCCTTTGAGCGATGGCCATTCCATACTGAAACCACCGGATCACTATGCTCTAGTTTCCTACCTGATCGACTTGTGGGTCTCTCAGTCAAGCGTGCTTATACCATTACACTCTACGAACGGTTACCAATCGTCCTGAGCACACCTTTAGAAGCCTCCGTTACTCTTTTGGAGGCGACCACCCCAGTCAAACTACCCACCATACACTGTTCCTGTATCAACAGGTTAGATTCCAAACAATTAAAGGGCCGTATTTCAAGGGTGGCTCCACAAGTACTAGCGTACCTGCTTCATAGCCTCCGGCCTATCCTACACATCAAGTGCCCAGAATCAATGTAAAGCTATAGTAAAGGTTCACGGGGTCTTTTCGTCCCATCGCGGGTAATCGGCATCTTCACCGATACTACAATTTCACCGAGATCACAGTTGAGACAGTGTCAAGATCATTACACCATTCGTGCAGGTCGGAACTTACCCGACAAGGAATTTCGCTACCTTAGGACCGTTATAGTTACGGCCGCCGTTTACTGGGGCTTCAATTCAATGCTTCTGATTGCTCATGACATCTCCTCTTAACCTTCCAGCACCGGGCAGGTGTCAGGCTATATACTTCTTCTTTCAAATTTGCATAGCCATGTGTTTTTGTTAAACAGTTGCCTTGACCTATTCTCTGCGGCCAGCCTTCCAGCTGGCACCCTTTATCCCGAAGTTACAGGGTCATTTTGCCTAATTCCTTAACTGTGAATCGCTCGAGCGCCTTAGTATTTTCAACCCGACTACGTGTGTCCGTTTGTGGTACGGTTGCTATACAGATTAGCGTTTAGCGGTTTTTCTAGGCAGTCTGTTTACCTGCATTATCTACGCTCCCGAAGGATTGTAGTACTATCAGTTTCAACTCTCACGGCGGATTTGCCTACCGTAATCTACGTCTACTTCCTTTAACCAAGTAATCCGTCACTTGGCAGCAGTGTCACTCCTGCGTCCCCACATAACTCTGTATAACAGTACCGGAATATTAACCGGTTCTTCCATCGGCTTCGCCGTTCGGCTACACCTTAGGGTCCGACTTACCCTGATCCGATTAGCGTTGATCAGGAAACCTTAGTCTTTCGGCGAGGAGGTTTCTCACCTCCTTTATCGTTACTTATACCTACATTTGCTTTTCTACACGCTCCAGAATACCTGACGGTACGCCTTCAACGCCGAGTAGAATGCTCCCCTACCGATAATATTTTATCCCATAGCTTCGGTAACATGTTTATGCCCGATTATTATCCACGCACGACCACTCGACTAGTGAGCTGTTACGCACTCTTTAAATGAATGGCTGCTTCCAAGCCAACATCCTAGCTGTCTTAGTAGTCATACTTCGTTAATTCAACTGAACATGTATTTGGGGACCTTAGCTGATGGTCTGGGTTCTTTCCCTCTCGGACATGGACCTTAGCACCCATGCCCTCACTCCCGGTAAAATCTTATGCCCATTCGGAGTTTATCTGGACTTGATAGGCGGCGAAGCCCTCGCATCCAATCAGTCGCTCTACCTGACATAAGTTATAAGCCGAGGCTGCACCTAAATGCATTTCGGGGAGTACGAGCTATCTCCAAGTTTGATTAGCCTTTCACCCCTACCCTCAGGTCATCCGAAAGCTTTTCAACGCTTACCGGTTCGGTCCTCCATTTGGTGTTACCCAAACTTCAACCTGCCCAAGGGTAGATCACTTGGTTTCGCGTCTACTCCTACTGACTAAAGCGCCCTGTTAAGACTTGCTTTCGCTTCGGATCCGTACATCATTGTACTTAACCTTGCCAGTAAGAGTAACTCGTAGGTTCATTATGCAAAAGGCACGCCGTCACAATTTAATGCTCCGACCGCTTGTAGGCACATGGTTTCAGGGTCTCTTTCACTCCTCTGTTCGAGGTGCTTTTCACCTTTCCCTCACGGTACTGGTTCACTATCGGTCTCTCAGGAGTATTTAGCCTTACCGGATGGTCCCGGCAGATTCACACAGGATTTCTCGTGTCCCGCGCTACTCAGGAGTCTGCTAGGCTTCATATCTGATTCGTATACGGGATTATCACCCTCTGTGATCGCTCTTTCCAAAGCGTTCTACTTCAAATATTTCTTGCCACGGCGCAGTCCTACAACCCCGATATTGCCTAAACAATATCGGTTTGGGCTTTTCCCATTTCGCTCGCCACTACTTTGGGAATCATTTTTATTTTCTTTTCCTACGGGTACTTAGATGTTTCAGTTCCCCGCGTTTGCTCACTACATACATAGTGTAATATCCTCTTCGGATATTGGGTTGCCCCATTCGGAAATCCACGGATCAAGGGTTATTTGCACCTTCCCGCAGCTTATCGCAGCTTATCACGTCCTTCTTCGCCTCTGAGAGCCTAGGCATCCCCCATGTGCCCTTTCCTACTTTCTTTTTTTCTATCTAATAAAGTACCCGAAGGTAGTTTATTAGCAGGGTTTGATAGATTATTTTTATAATCTAACTTTACTTGCTCTTTTTTTACATCATGTCAAAGATCGTTCTCTAATGGAGAGTGGAAAATGGAAAGTGGAAAATTTTTAAACTTTCAACTCTCAATTGTCTACTTTCAATTGAGTAGTGGAGAATAACGGATTCGAACCGTTGAC
>NZ_JADCLQ010000012.1:533088-835115 GCF_015234155.1 Dysgonomonas sp. GY75 | reverse complement strand
CCCATGAGCTTATTTCCCATCCCCTCAAAACCCATCGGCCTTGCCAGCGACCATGCCGGCTACCCGATGAAAGAATATATCATCAGCCTGTTTAAGGAACAGGGCATCCCTTATACCGACTTCGGTACTTATGGTACACAGAGTGTCGATTATCCCGACTTCGGCCATCGGCTGGGGGAGGCCATCGACAGCGGAGAATGCGACAAAGGCATTGCCATTTGCGGTACGGGCAACGGTATCAATATGACTTTAAACCATCATAAGCATGTAAGAAGCGCCTTATGCTGGAATACAGAAATTGCCAAACTGGTCAGGATGCATAACGATGCCAATGTATTGACTCTGCCGGGCAGGTTTATCACAGAGAAAGAAGCATATGATATGATCGAAGTCTTCTTTAATACCGATTTTGAAGGGGGGAGGCATCAGGGAAGGATTGATAAGATTAACTGCTGAATATGAAAAGACCGGATTGTCAATAATCCGGCCTTTTCATATTTAGTATTTATAGTTAATATCTGACAGATAGTGAGATGCTTGTAGGTGTTATTTCCAGCCCTCTTTGGTCGGGATTACTTTTTTGATAGTACCATCGGTATTATAGTACAGTTTATCGACGCAGATCGAACGAAGGTTGCCTTTTCCTGAAAGTGAACTGTCATGATAGAATGCATACCATTGCCCTTTATATTCGACTATTGACCCATGGTTTGTATCGCAGTCGGTAGGGTCCATATATACACCCTGATATTTCCATGGTCCTAACGGGCTATTACTGGTTGCATACTTCTTGCGGTTGGCTCCGGGGTTATTGTCCGAATATGAGAGATAGTATGTCCCGTTATATTTGTGTACCCATGTAGCTTCATGGAAATCATCAAGACCGGTCATTTCCTGTAGTTTACCATCTAATTCTATCATGTTGTCTTTCATTTTGGCGCCTTTGCACCGGCCTCCACCACCATAGTAGAAGTAGACTTGTCCGTCATCATCGGTAAAGACACAAGGGTCGATCATGGCAAAGTTATCTTCTCCTAAGTCGATATATCCCTGTACCTTGAAATCACTGGCGGGTTTCTTGCTGGTTGCGATCCCCACTTTCCATGTTTTGTTCCACTCCGTTCCGCTTGGGTGAGGAAAGTAGAAGTAATACACACCATCTTTATAGGCGCAATCCGGTGCCCACATAAAACCTCCTTCGGGCCTTCCCCAAGGCACTTGACTCGAACGTAGTATTTCGCCGTGGTCTACCCAGTTTATCATATCATCAGTAGAGAATACATGATACTGATCCATGAGGTCGCACCCTCTTGGTGGCGCTATATCGTGTGAAGCATATACATACAGGCGACCGTCGGCCCATACACGTGCTGAAGGGTCGGCTGTGTACATGTGTCTGATAAATGGGTTCTTTTGAGTATAAGCATTACCTGAAGCCAATATGAGTGCTATAAAATAGATGGATAGTATTATCTTGTTCATTATGAGGTTTTTTTGTATGTTATCGTTATTTTCAGTCTTCTTTGGTCTGTTTTACCATCTGGATTGTTCCGTCCTCATTATAGTATAGCTTATCTACGCAAATGGAACGGAGCCAGTCGTTGAACTCACCGTTTTTTAGAGATAGAGAACTATCATGGTAGAACGAATACCATTGTCCTTTGTATTCCACTATCGACCCATGATTTGTGTAGCTGTTGGTCGGCTCCATATAGATACTCTGATGTTTCCATGGACCGAGCGGACTGTTGCTGGTAGCATAGCGCATTCTGTTATCACCTTTTACTCCGTCGTTCCAGTTGTCATCGTGATTATCGGAGTATGACAAGTAATAGATGCCATTGCGTTTGTGTACCCATGCTGCTTCATGGAAATCATATAATCCTTCCATCTTTTGCAGCTTGCCGTCTACTTCCATCATATTGTCTTTCAGTTTACCTGCGAGGCAGACACCGCCTCCACCCTGATAAATATAAGCCTGTCCGTCATCGTCAATAAATACATTGGGGTCGATATGAGCTTCCATACCTTTTACATATCCTTGCACTACGAAGTCTTTTGCAGGGTATTTACTTGTGGCTACGCCTATTTTCCAGCTTTTGCCCCAATTCGATTCACTCGGATGCGGGAAGTAGAAGTAGTATGTTCCATCTTTATAGACGCAATCCGGAGCCCACATAAATCCACCCTCGGGTCTGCCCCAAGGCACCTGACTGGAACGAAGTATCTCGCCGTGGTCTACCCAGTTTACCATATCGTCGGTAGAGAATACATGGTACTGGTCCATCAGGTCGCAACCTCTCGGCGGAGCAATATCATGCGATGCATATACATACAGGCGGCCGTCGGCCCATACACGTGCCGACGGGTCGGCGGTGTACATATGTTGTATAAACGGATTTTTCTGACCGGAAACATTATTAGATAACAGTATGCACAAGAATAATCCGAATAATGGATAAATGGCTTTAGCTTTACAAAGAATAGAGTACTTTTTCATTTCTTTAATATGTTATTAAGTTGCATAATTATTCAGTCAATCGAAGATATTTTTGTTGGTATAAGTCGAACTCTTTACGGGTATTACTTTGATTCGCAGGATGGATACCAGATTCTGGTTTGCATCTTCACTCAGATAAACAGGAGGGATCTTGACACCGCCTACTCCCTGCATGGCTTCGTCTCCTCCTATATATTTTGAAGTCTTCCATTCCCCGTTTACAAAGTAGCCTTCCCTGATAGTTCCGTAACTGATACCCGGCAATGATTTTACTTTAGACCGGAATGATATATCCGCTCCGTTTCCGGCAATTAAGAACTCATCTTCGGAAAGCCTTATTACCAATCCATAACCCAGATAAGGATAATTGTAATGGATATTGATCTCATAATCTCCAAAATCGATTTTATCGGACTTATTATCCTGTTGCATGAAACCTTTCATTTTACCCGATCCATGCTCTTTAGCAATCAGGGGAATCAGGTTGTTCAATACATGATAAGCATCTTTCAGCGGATGCTTATCGTCATAGATAGCGTTGTCAATGGCAAAGGGAGAGAATCCCAAGGCGTTAAATTCGCTCAAAGTATAGAATGCTTTAGCCGGTCCACTCCACTTTTCCCCGCGCCACAGGGCGACAGCTTCAGGAACAAAGACCGGATTACCATTTCTGTTGTATTGCTTTAGTTGGGATATATAGTCTTCATTATAGTTGTCTATCGCCAGAAAGTCTATAGACGGAGCTGCACACTGGTATATATCCAGCATCCGGTGATTAGGACCTCCACTTGGATAGTTTCCCGGTACCGGATCGCCCGGATAGATGGTCCATGCGTTTACAAACATAGGAATGGCATATTCTTTTTTCCCACTGGCGGCAACCTGCTCTACGAATCTGGCATAATACCATCCCATGAACATTTCATCGGCAAGTTTCTGATTCTCATTCCCGAATAGCGAGAGCCAGTTTCCCCGGGATTTCTTCCCGTTGGCTTTCCATTGCCCGGCTATCTCGGGTAGGATTTGTTTTTCATTCTTTTGGAGATATTGAACCAGTTCGCCGGGCACCTCTTTCGTAAATAGTCCGTTCGCCTTATCAGAACGGTCACGGCTATCTCCCAGCAGACCCATTTCGTTTTCTATCTGCATCATAAGCACAGTATGTTCTTTGCCGTCTATTTGCTTAATGAAGTTCATTAAAGCACCGAATACTTTGCTGTCGGCTTTTATCAGGTTCTCGCTGAAATTTGAAAGGAACGGACGGTTCTCCCCTTTGTCGTTTTCCATTCGTGGAAATCTCCCGGTATTTCTCATCACCCAATGCGGGGCATATCCAGAGGAGCCGTTTTTCCAGCTACCGAACCATAAAAAGACAAGTTTTAGATCATGCCGGCGGGCTTCTTTGATAAGACCCTCTACAATGGAAAAGTCATATTGGCCTTCTTCCGGTTCTATTTGTTCCCATGCTATGGTTGCCAGCACTGTATTCAGGTTGAGCGCTTTTAACTGGTTCCATTTTGGGGCCATGCTTTCCAGCGTAGAAGCGCTGGAGTTCATCAGTTCGCCGGCAAGCATTATATATGGCTTGCCATTTACAATGAGTTGGGTAATATTGTTTTCATTCTTCTTTAAATGAGGAATATCCTGTCCCCATATTGATCCGGCTGAGAATAGATATATAAATATGAAGATTATGGCTTTTCTCATTTCGCTGATTGATTGCTATTGGCTTTTAATATGAAGTCTACTATCGGTGCAGGATTGGGGAAACTATGCGGATGATGTTTAAATCCGTGTTTCATCATTACGGTAATATCACCGCCCAGGGCCTTGATCTTCTCTTCAAAGAGAAGTGTCTGGGTAGGTGGTACCGCTTCGTCCTGATCGGCACAGAGTACCAGTATCGGATATTTTCCTTTCACTATTTCCTTTACCTTATCTGTAGGGCTACCTTTGAAGTTGCGGATATCATCCTTCGTTTTCAGTCCGTATGCGGCCATAAAATCCCTTGTCATTTCGCCTAAGTCGCCTTCCCTGTCGGCCAGATAGCGGCAATCGAGCAAAGGATTATCTACGTATATACAGCTTATCTTGTCGGGATTGGCTGCTGCCCAGCAGAATGAGTACATGGCTCCGCGGCTCATGCCTTCCATGGCGCTCTTTCTGGATAATCCCGCTTTGGTCAGTATCTTATAAAAATCAGACCAGATAGATAATGCTTCCTGATTTCCCATCAGTTCGGCCACATCACAATAGACCAGATGGAATCCTCTTTCGAGCAGGGCTATGTCTGTCTGAGGTTCGTGTGCCCAGAAGCGGGTGCGCCAAATCCATGGTTTGCCCGGTGCGGCTTCTTTGGGTTTTACCACTTTGCATTCACGTCCTCTTAATTTGAAGTCGGCACATATATATCCTTTAAAATCGCTGATAGAATATGGCTCTTTTATATTTTTAAGTATATCAAAAGCTTTATCCCTTTTTAGTACAACTTGTTCATACAATCTTTTGGCTATTATAGCGGAGCCTTCATCTTCAGGATGTATATTGTCCGGCATGAGGTCTTTTCTATTGATAAGCAATGAATGCATATCCAATACTTCTATGTTTTCTTCATAGGCAGCCTGTTGAAGTCGTGGGATTATTGTGTTTACCAGTACTGGATCCCATATTTGAGTTGTATCCGGTTCAAATGAAACGAAAGGCAACATCAATATCACACGCGGATCGGACGGCAGGTTTTTGAAAGACCTGATCATATCGATACAATCATTTTTAATATCGTCCATGTAAACCCTGTTCTGCAACTTTGCGTCATTGCCGCCTAAATCGATGAATACAATATCAGGATTGCTGGCGAGGGCTTGTTTGTACTGCTCTGTATCCCAATATGGAAAGTCACCTTTGCGTAACATTGTACGGCTTCCGAGCCCGAAATTGAGAACCTCATATTCATTGCCAAGTAAACGTCCTAATTGTGCAGGATATGAATCTTTTTGGGGGTCGGTGGTGCGGGCACCCTCTGTGATACTGGCACCTATACATGCAATTCTTTTTTGTGCATGAGTAGAAACCGTTATTAATAAACAGAATAAGAGACAGATAAATTGCTTCATTTTGTAACAGTTATTGTTTGAGTCAAATGAATGTTTTTAGATGAACTTCCTACCATTATTTCAAATTCTCCGGGTTCTACTACGCGTTTCATCTCAGCATTTATCAAAGACAAATGTTCCGGGGTTAAAACCAATTTTACATCCTTGTTTTCTCCAGCTTTAAGGAATACATTGGCAAAGCCTTTAAGTAACTTCACAGGAGTGGCTACACTGCTCACTTTATCGTTAATATATAGCTGTACTACTTCTGAGCCGTCTACATTTCCTGTATTTCTCAAGTTGATAGTAACAGTGATATTATCAGTCGTTCTCGGATTTTCCGGTTGTATGCTTAATGCAGAGTAAGTGAAATTGGTATAACTAAGCCCATAACCGAATTCGTACAGAGGGTCACCGTTTCCGTCCACATACCTACGGCTGGCCGATGGCTTCTTCGAATAGTAAATAGGTAATGTGCCCTGTTCTTTGGGGAAGCTAACCGACAATTTTCCCGAAGGATTATAATCTCCCCACAATACGTCAGCAATGGCATCTCCTCCCGCTTCGCCCGGATACCATGCCTGAAGAAGAGCGTTAGAATTTGCAGCTATTTCCGTAAGTACTAGCGGGCGGCCTGTAAGCATAACGGTTATTACTGGTTTGTTGGTTTGTTTGGCAGTTTTTATAATATCTAAATCTGCCTGATGCGGGTATAGGTTTTGCCTGTCGCGGCTTTCTCCCACTTCGCTGTCGGTTTCTCCGATTACCACAATAGTGACATCGGAAGCAGCTGATGCTTGTGCAACATCTTTGAATAAAGAGGATGAAGTAATCTGTGTCATTCTCCATCTAAGGTTTACAAAAGCAATATCCTCCAACTCGGCATATTCCAATCGTATAGACACCGGCTGCCCGGCTGTCATATTTATTTTCTTGTTGATGGTTTGCTTTACTTTATCGGTACCCCAGCAGTCGATAAACAGTTCATTGTTCAGATAAACACGTGCATAATCATCCGCATTCAGGTAGAACTCATATTCGCCTGTTACAGGTGCTGTAATATAACCGTTCCAACGTACAGAAAAGTTGTCTGAATTTACTCCCGGCGCAGGGCTCAGATTGTGCCAGTATACAGACAGATTATCATTGACGGAACTATAAACAGGATTACCTCTGAACTCAATATTGTTAAAGAATTCTGTATCCAGGCCATTTTTATCTGCAGTTGATTTTGGCGTTAAAGCACTGGGTGGTATATTAGAGAAACGCTCGGATATATCGCTGTTTACGAAATTGATTTTCACATTGTCTCCAAATCTTTTTTTCAGGGCCTGATACACTGTTACACCTTTTGCCCCGGCAGGAGAATAACCTCCTAATGAAGATACATTGGCTAAGTTGCCTACGAGTGCTACCGATTTTATATTTTTCTTTAGAGGGAGTACATTCTCTCTGTTTTCCAGTAATACAATTGATTTACGGGCAGCTTCAAGAGCCAGTTTTTGATGTTCTTCGCGATGAAATACTTTCGCTATTAACGATTCATCCGTATATGGATTATCAAAAAGTCCAAGTTCGAATTTTACCCTCAATACACTTCCTACTGCCCTGTCCAGATCTTTTTCAGCTAGTCTACCATCTTTCACAGCCTGTACAACTGTATTCTGAAATACATCGTGAGGATAATCATAAAACTGCATGTCCAACCCGGCAGATAGCGCATTTATAATAGCTTCTTCTCCCGATGCAACAGTATGGTGGTCTTTATATTGTTTTGCAATCGCTCCCAGGTCGGAAACGACAAAGCCATCGAAACCCCATTCGTCACGTAATATGGTTTTCAGTAACCACGGGTCGGCAATAGCAGGAACTCCATCCCGTTCGTGATAGGCCGCCATAATCCCTTTAGCCTTAGCTTCGGTAACGGCCTTTTCGAATACATAAAGATGTGTGGAACGTGCTTCCCGTTCACCAATAAAAACGGGCGAAGTATTTACTCCCCCTTCGGGAATACCGTGTATGGCAAAGTGTTTTGGTTCGGCGACAACGGTATTATTATCTTTCAGGCTGTTTCCCTGCATTCCTTTTATCAGGCTGACAGCGTAACGTGACGAGAGATAAGGGTCTTCTCCGAATGTTTCTTCGGTACGCCCCCATCTGATATCGCGAGCCAGATCGAGGTTAGGCCCCAATACGAAATGCACGCCATGTGCCCGGGCCTCTGCGGCAATAGCTTTTCCTATATTATTCACTAGTATCGTGTCCCATGTGGATGAATTGCCTATCGGGGTGGGGAATGTAGTCGCTCCCTCGCCCTGATAACCGTGTAATGCTTCTTCTATGAAGATCACCGGAATGCCTAAGCGGGAGTTTTCTATTGCGCGTTTTTGCACTGCGTTGGCTATTGCTGCTGTTTTAGGATAGAAATCATGTATAGACCCGATGCACATGGAATCGATAAAATAGGCCGCCTCCTTTTCTTTAAGTTTATCGGGACCATCCAATATATCATTCGCAGAAAGCATATCGAGTTGTGCAGCTTTTTCTTCTAATGTCATTCGGGAGAGCAGGTCGTTTACTCTGTCTTTTACAGATGCATTTGGATCTTTGTAACGTGGCGTGTCTGAACATCCTGCACAGAGGAATAACGAAAATACTGCGACACAGATGTAATTCATCTTTTTCATGGATATAATTTTAATTAAGGATATTTAGTCGATTTTTCTTAAATCAAAAGTATTTCTACTCCATTAAAATAACCTTAACAGGAACATTAAGACACGCTTAATTACGCATTAATACTACATTTTAACGTTGATTTCTTTTCCATCAAATACAATAAGGTGGTCAGCTTTGTCTGATGAAGATTCAATACTTTTTCCAGTTGGCAAAAGTGTAATTCTGAAAGTCCGTTTAGATAACATACCCGGAAATTCTCCTTGTCTTGCACCTATGGTAAGAGTCTGGTTTGTATCATCCCACTTCATTCTGATTGTGGAATAAATGCCTTTCTCATAATTGTAATTATTGTTTTCGTCTTCGTATAAAACAAATTCGGCATCAGCACCCGGATAAATGAAAATATTGAGATCATCCCATTTCTTTTCCTCTGCATATTGGACTTTAGGTCCCCATGGAAGTATCGAACCTGCTTTGATGTATAGAGGAATAATATCTATAGGGGCGGCTTTGCTTATCTCCTGTCCTCCTTTGATTTTCTCTCCTGTCCAGAAGTCATACCAGTCGGCGCCTTTCGGCAGGTACACTTTTTGTATTTTTGCCGCGCTGAAGTCGGCGACCGTCCTGCCGTCCCGTGTACGGTTTACATACATAGAGTCGGTTACAGGTGTTACGAGGATAGATTTTCCGAACAAGAACTGGTTGTCTATGTCATATACCTTCGGGTCTTTTGCAAAATCCATCATTAAAGGCCGCATCATCGAACCGGAATTATCCGTAATGTCATGTCCTGTCGAATACATATACGGCATCAGGCTATAACGCATATTGATATATTTCTCCTGTACGTCGAAGGCCCAGTCCCCTTTCTTTCCGAACTGATAGATTTCCCTCGGGGTGTTTGTCCCATGCGAGCGCATCATTGGCGTGAATGTTCCGAATTGCAGCCAGCGTATATACAGTTCGTGAAAAGCGATATCTTTAATTCCTTCGGGATATGCCCTGCCTGCCCAGAAACCGCCTATATCCGTATTCCAGTAAGGAATGCCACAAAGAGAAAAGTTCAATCCTGCCGGAATCTGTTTACGCAAGGTGCTCCATCTGGAATCGATATCCCCCGACCAGGAATTTGCGCCGTAACGTTGCTGCCCGGCAAAAGCCGAACGGGTGAAAATATACACGCGCTTATCCGCAGTTGCTTTTCGCTGGTTATCGTAAACACCTCCGACAGAAACGATGGGGAAAGCATTCGAGAAATCCCTGTAAGCTCCCAGATAAGTAGCTCCGTCGAGAGTTTCCCCGTTAATATTATCTTCCGGCTCCGTAGCATCGAGCCACCATGCGTCCATGCCTAACGAAAAGAGGTTCTTATTCATGTAATCCCAGTATATTTTCCGGGCTTCGGGGTTGAATGCGTCATATACCCTTACCCCGTTGTTGTGAGGGTAAGTATCGAAGTTCAGCAATAGTTTCCTTTTCTTCAGATCTTTGTGGATATTGGTATTCGGACCGAAAGACGGCCATACCGATATAGCCACATGTGCATTCAGACCGTGTATATCTTCCACCATTTGCTTGGGATTTGGGAAGGCCGGATTTCCGAATTCGACAGCGTTCCAATGCGTATTATCGGTACTCCAGTATTGCCAGTCCTGTATGATGCCGTCGAGAGGAACTCCAAGTTCGCGGTATTTCCTCACAGTGCCTACCAGTTCATCCTGAGAGGTGTAACGTTCGCGGCTTTGCCAGAATCCATATGTCCATAGCGGGAACATAGGCGCCTGTCCTGTAAGGTCGCGTATTTGTGCGATAGTGCCGTCTGCATCTTTCCCATACATAAAGTAGTAATCGATGCACTTGCCTGAGACCGATGTAAATGACATCCCATCAAAGGAGTCTTTATATTCGGTTTCTGAATAATTATCCCAGAATACAGCATATCCTTTTACCGAATGGATAATAGGAACAGCAATCTCCGTATTCATCTGACGCAGGCGTACGCTTTTTCCCCGCTGATCCATATATCCTTGCTGGTGTTGTCCCAGTCCGTATATGGCCTCCTGCTTGTCCAGCAGGAAGGTTTGTTGAATCTCACAGGTTTTTCCGCTTTTGTATTGTTTCTCTGTAAAGAGAGAAGAAGAGCTTTTTTCCGCAATGAATGGACGGGTGTCCAATCCATTGAATTGTACGTCCCCTGTCGTCAGGTTGAGGGTGACAATTACTTCAGAAGATGAAAGGGTAATTACATTATTAAACCTGTCTGTTTTAAAATCAGTCTTTTCCGGTATCTTTATTACTGACAGACTTTTTTTATTAATCTTCCCGGTTTTAGGATATTTCAATACCCTGACAATCTTAGGACTATAGAATTGTAACTCAATCGTAGTCTGGCCGACTTCAGTTTTTACGCCTTGAGATGTTTGCTGATAACTTTGTGCGCTCAATCGCGTACACAAAGCTACCAACATAAGGAATATTATAAACTTGTTCATGTTCTGTTGTTATTCTGTTCCTAGATTTCCAACTATATAGGTATTCTTTGCATTATTGTTTATGCGGACTTTCCCCTTAATGGTATTTTCGCTGACAATGGCGCGCTGTACGTCTTTACTGATAGTAATCTGCGGACTGTCGTGCATAAAGTCGCATCCACGTACTACGATAGAGCCACCGTTTACCTGTATTGCACTTCTGTTTTCCTTGTTTCTGTCCCATTGTACGAAAATACAATCTGAGAAACCGACAGTTCCTTCACCGTTAATTTTGGCAATCTGATTACAAGGGCCCCAGAACGCACTGTTTACAAAACGTACATTGCCATGGTTCGCATTGGTTACTTCCACCATTGTAGGGTCATCGCCATTCAGGGCAACAAATTCGGCGTTGGTGATAAGTATTCCGTAAGCCGCGCTTTGTTCTACTTTTACCGATGTGTGGCAGGCATCGGCACCTATTCCCAGGAAGTTCCCGTTACATGAGCCGGTACTGCCTTGGCTAGCTCCGAATTTATATCCTACATTGTATCCGAAACAGAAAGTATTTATCACATAGTGCCAGTCGGTGCGCTCAAAAATGAAAGCTTCGCCATGCTCCCTTTGCCAGTTGTAAAGAGTCGGTTTCATGCTCCACCATGGATTCCAGTGTACATTTTCAATACGGCCTATGTCATAGATGGCATCTACATATATACCTCTGCGGAGTGGTTGCCCGCTGATATTGCGGATAAGGGCGCGTTCGTTATGCGATGCGTCGATAGCATTATAAGGATTGAGCATTTCCACATCGAGAAGAGCCGGATTTTTACCTTTCATAGCTACTCCCCACGGATAAGCGTCGGGTATTTTATCCGGGTCTTGCGATGGCCAGTACATGACTATCCCGCGAAGCGTACTGTTTGTATTGATTGTTATAGCAGGAGTACCGTCGAGGTCTTTCCCTTTATTTCCTGTGATGAGTAGGGTGGTGCCGTCATCGCCCGGTTTGGGTAGTCCGGCGTTGCGGATACCATTATGCGATGGTACCGATTCTATCGACCCTTTTAAGGTAACAGCTTGTGGAATATTCAGCGATCCGGCGATCAGATACGTGCCATTAGGCAAATAAACTGTCCCACCTCTTTTACCGAAAGAGTTCATCGCTTTTTGAATAGCATCAGTGTCGTCTGTGATTCCGTCCGCTTGTGCTCCGAAATCCTTAGCAGAAACAACGTCAACAGACTCCGGATAGGGTTTGATATCCGCATCCTGTTGTTTTTTACTTAATCCTTGTGCCGACATGCTTGTTATACCAAGGATGAAGAGCAGTGTAAATATTATTTTTTTCATAATAAATAGAATTTATTGAACTTTATTTTTTGTGATATATATCTTCTTTCCTTTATTAATACCATTTTCATTAAATGAGTCTATGGAGAAATAATACTCCGAATCGCGGTTGAAGAAACGTCCTTCGAAGAAATTACCGGAATATATCATTGCCGCATTTTTCAACTGGTCCTTTTTTACTCCCCATCGAAGGATGTAACCGTTTGTATCAGAGGTTTTATCCCAATTCAGCCTTATTATTCTCCTATCTCCGGTATCTCTTTCAATGCGGATATCGGGAACCCTCTCCGGTAGTTTTCCATGTCCGTTCCCAAATATCCTGAGATCATATAATGAGAAATTTCCGGGTACATCTTTTGTGTTTTTTATGCGGATATATCTCGTTTTCTGTTGATTATCCAAAACAATAAGCTCGTGTGACATATCCTTATTGTTGGAAGTTCTGTCGACGATTGTTTTCCAGTCGTCGCCGTCGTTTGAACACTCTATAATGTACTGATAGGAATATGTTTCGGGGGCTTTCATCGTGAAGTTATGATCTGCAAAATTTATCTGAACTGCATTTACGGTCATTGGTTTTCCCAAATCGGTTTGTAACCATTCCCCCGGTTTGCCCGAAGCGGCTGCCCACCATGTTTCTACTTTCTCATCATTGGCTTTTGCCGGCTCATATCCTGTCAGGGAAGAAGATGCCGTAATTGTTTTACCGTAGGATAATATATTCCATGACAGAGAGCAGTCGTTTTTCTCCATATCTATTTTTTTGTCGGGAATGTAGAAAGGGTAGTCGGAGAGCACAGTATGCGAATGCAACTCATCATCAGATGACATATAAGCGGGGAATAATCCTATTCTTCGTTCAAACATATGTCTTACCGAGATAGTCATGGTAGCCACATGCCAGTAATTTCCGTATTTGTCCCTGAATGTATGTCCGTGTCCTGCACCGCCGATAAATCCTCCGGGTTTGAAAGAGAACGGGCTGCTTTCTACATAAGTGTACGGACCCAGAGGATTATCAGATATGTATAACCCATCGCCATAAATGCGGTATTGAGTCCCGGGTGCAGCATATTGCAGGTAGTATTTACCTTTGTATTTGATGATACAAGGGCCTTCGTTCCATCCGGTGCGGGTTTCTTCATTATTTACTCCCGGTACTTCCCATCCGTATTTATCTCCGTTATGTCTGATAAGTACAACGGCTTCGCCTATTTCTTTAAACCCGTTGTCAGGGTCAACCTGAACGCCCATAATAGGATCTACATCGGAGCATCCCCAGTAAAGATAAACCTTTCCGTCATCGTCCTTGTAAAAAGCAGGATCGGTCATTCCATGACTGAACCGGCTGCCCGCATCTACCCAGTTGCCTTCATCGGGATTGGTAGTCCTGAATATTTTAGGAGCACCTGAACCCAGATAATACAGCGCATCGTTGTGTACAAGAACGGTGGGCGCGTAGCCTTCAATGGTTTCAATAGATTTACACGGAATATAAGTCCATTCGCTTAAATCGGGGGAACTCCAGTAGCCCCCCGACTTAGAGGCGAATAAGTAGTACTTTCCCTTAAAGTATTCTATCACAGGGTCGGCAGCTTCCCTCCGTGTCGGATCATCGAACTGGAATCGATAATTCAGATTGAGCGGGTTCGCTATAATCTGCCTGTTCTTTCCGTTAGTCTGACTTTTAGAAAAAGGACTGTAAAGAATAAATAAACCTAAAAAAAATAATATATACGGATGTATTTTATACATGCTTTTATAGTTTAATCATAATTTCTCGGCTGAAGGCGGAACGTCTTTTGCTCCCCAGTTCCTGTTTGGTTTATTGCCCATAACCAGTATAAGTTTACCTCCGTTTTCTATATCAGAATGGCTGAACCATGCTTTATCCCAGTCTTTTCCGTTGAATGTTGCCGACTGGATGTATTTATTATCGCCAGAATAGTTTTGAGCCTCGATTTCGAATACTTTACCATTGCTCATTGTCATTTTGGTATTTGCGAAAAACGGACTTCCTATATTATACACAGGCATTCCCGGGGTTACAGGATAGAAGCCCATCATAGAGAATACTACAAAAGCTGAAGTACCGCCGCCATCTTCGTCACCGGGCAGACCCATAAGGTCGTTGCGGAACCATTGGTTTATCAGTGTGTGGATGCGTTTTTGCGTTTTCCACGGCTGCCCGGCATAGTTGTACAGGTACGGAATATGAAGGCTCGGCTCGTTTGCCATCGAGAACTGTCCCACATTGCCTGTATGATCGGGTAGCTGTCCGTAAAATTCAGGTTTACCTTTACCCAGCGGTTCTACGAAAGTACGATTCAGATTAGCGATAAATTGTTCGTTGCCGCCCATGAGACTGATAAGGTCGGCAACATTGTGAGGTACATCCCAGCGGTAAACCCAGCCATTATTTTCCCCATAGTAATCGCGCGCACCCATTCCACCAGAATAGCGGTAATCGAATGGTTCGATGAATTTCCCGTTTTTATCTTTAGGATGGAAGAATCCTGTTTCGGCATTGTATACGTTTCTGTAATTATATGAACATTTCAGGTAATAATCGGCTTCTTCTGTTTTGCCTAGTGCTTTTGCTATTTGAGAAAGGCACCATTGGTCGTAAGACGTGCCAAGAGTGACGGCGATAGGCTGACGCTTCTCGAACGAATTTACGTTCTCTACAGTTTCCTTCTCTCCCGGATACAAAGCAGGAATATAGCCATGTTCTTTATAGAACTCGTCGAGCCATCCGGCAGGCGCGCCTGACCACGGAATTAGTGTTTTTTCTTCTATACCTTTTTTACAGGCGATATATGCTTTTTCAAGGTCGAAGCCTTTCAATCCTTTTGTATAACCATCTATCACGGTGGCCACGGCATGATTTGAATTCATCCGGCGCGAGTCTCCGGTTATTTCCGGGAATGTAGGCATCCAGTTGGTACCCATCTGTTCGGCCATCAGCAGGTATGAATTGATGATATCTACTTCTGTTTTTGCTTCGGTAAGTACGCGTAGCGGGTGGGTTGCTCTATAAGTATCCCAAATCCAGTCGTCGGTATAGAAGGGTTTGCCTCCGTCTTCGTGTACTTTACCATCGAAGGCGCTGAAATAGTGCCCGTCTTCACTGATGCAAACCGGACGTTCATAACAACGATACAGAGATGTATAGAATACAGTTTTCTCTGTATCGTCGTTTCCATTCACCTTAATTTTACCTAAAACCTCATTCCAAATCGCGCGTCCTTTGTCGGCGAGTTGTTTTACGTTATAATCTTTTTGTTCCCTTTTCAGGTTGTTCTTTGCTTGTTCTTCGCTGATAAACGAAATACCATAGCGAAGGTTTATTGTTTGTGCTTTGTCTCCGTAATATAGTACAACAAAAGCATTGTCTCCCTCAACCTGTCTTTGGCTTTCGTCGATGGCATTGTCTTTCCATGTGCCGGATTCTACAGGAGTTTGTTCTGTTTCCAGATATATATATACGTTAGTATTATTTTCCAGTTTTTGATATCCGCTGACAGCATTGCCCTCTACTTTTATTGCTCCATTTTTGGAATTCAATATAAGATAAGCCGGTGTTTCGGATTTTGAAAAGTCAATCTGGTAGATAGCCGATTGATGCGAAGGTGCATATTGGATATGCGTTTGCTGATCGTCGAGGTCTACTTCGTAGTAGTATGGTTTCAGCTTTTCTCTATCGTAACTATACGCCATGACAGGCTTTATGTCTTCTTTAGCACCTTGATAAGGGCTAAGGTTGAAAGCCGAACGTCCTCTGTGGCTGGTTACAATCAATGGCAGACCTTTGATATTATCGCCTGTAAAATCGGCCCGTTCGGGATATACCCTAAGCATACTGTTTGGCAGATGAATGGTAGGGTAGGTGGGTACAAGCAGATGACTGATGTTGCCCATATAAGGATTTACATAGTCGACCGGCTGTTTATTTGCACTACCATTATTTATAGATGTACAAGCTGATAAAATAAGGATGCAAATGAAGAAAAATACATTACTGATTTTCATGATAAGTAATTTATTAAGTTGATATTTTTTACAAAAGCAAATAAAAAGGATACCAACTAATAGATAGATTAATTTTAGATTAAAAAAAGACTTAATTCGATCGATTTATTAGAAAACGAATAGAGAATTAAGTCTTTTTAATTATAATTTTTGTCTGCGAGTCTGTTTCACCTCCTGTATAGTCCCGTCAGAATTGTAATACAATTTATCTACGCATACCGAACGAAGAGTTCCCTCTCCGGATACATCCGAGGTATGATAGAAAGCATACCATTGGCCTTTGAACTCAACGATAGAACCGTGACTGGTGTCGCAAGTAGTCGGTTGCAGATAAATACCTTCATATTTCCATGGTCCCAGCGGTGAATTGCTTGTTGCATACCTCAAACGATTAGCCCCCGGATTATTGTCGGCATAAGACAAGTAATAGACGCCATTTTTTTTGTGTACCCAAGCCGCTTCGTGAAAATCACTCATTCCCGTCATTGGTGTCATTGCTCCATCTAACTTAGTCCAGTCATCTTTCTTTAATTTTCCACCATACATTCTGCCTCCGCCACCATTGTAAATATATGGTTGTCCATTATCGTCTACAAATACGCATGGATCTATTTCAGCAGACATACCTTCTACATATCCCCGTACACGGAATTCCTTATCGGGATATTTGCTGGTAGCTACACCGATACGCCAGGTACTATTCCAATTGGTCGCATTGGTGGGATGGGGGAAATAGAAATAATATGTTTCATTGGCCGGATTGTACACGCAATCGGGAGCCCACATAAAACCTTCACAGCCCCAACCGGCTTGTTTTCGCACAGTGGCTGCATTCATGATCTCGCCATGATCTGTCCAGTTGACCATATCTTCTGTCGAAAACACATGATAGCGGTCCATACGGTCGCATCCCTGTGCAGGTTCCATGTCATGCGATGCATATACATAAAGTACTTCTTTTCCATTAATGTTCCATACACGTGCTGAAGCATCGGCTGTATACAGTGGACCTTTCAACCAGCTATTATACATTGGCGACTCAAAGTCTACAAACAGAGGATTGGCCATCGCTTTAGTGACAGGATAGGTGAAAGAATTGGACAGTTCCTCTAAATCTCCTGTGCGTGTAAATACAAACTTATCCACATTGCCGGGGGTACTACCGAAGTATTTCAGTACATGTTTCCCCTTGGTCAACTGGATGTTTGTAGCTGTTGTTTTTTTAGAGAAGTCCGTCCATCCACCCTGAGGTATAGTTATGCTCCGGCTTGCTCCACGCCCATCCACTTCAAAATAGAAACTGCCTTCCGAGCCATCTCCTTTTACACAATAGGTGTCGATAGAATAAGTCCCGGCTTCGTCCACCTCAATTGTATAACAAATCCACTCACCAGGCTGTACTTCACCTATATAATATCCACCCGATGCTCTGGCATCTCCACGTATATCAACTGCATGTCCGCTTCTATAACCGTCAGCAGTTTTGGAATCACTTTCGTAGTAAGCGACACCATTCACTCCTTCGTCGAAATCTTCGGCTTCTACTGTCCCAGGCACATGATGAGGCCCTTGATAGGCGGTTCCTTTATAGGCATTAAGAAACGCCTCTGTGTCATAATCCAGATCATTATCATAGACATAAGGACCATCCGGCTCGGAGGGTGTGGGAGGAGTAACTTCCGGAGGCGTTTCCTCCGGAAGTTTCTCAGGGGTCTCTTTACTATCACTGCACGACGCAAAGAGTAATGCAATGATCAGACTTCCTGTTTTAACCAGATTTATTAATAATTTCATAAGTCTTATTTTCTGGCAGGCCAGGTAGATTTCAAAGGGATTTCTCCGCGCAGCATCTTTTTGCCTTCTGCAGTGAGCCACAGATAGTGGTCGGTAGGCAGATTGTCTTCGATACCTGTGAAGGTAACATTGAGTTCCGAAGCTTTTTTGCACCAATCATTTCCTGTCAGGCCTTCTACCATAGTGGAAGTCATTCGATACCCACCATTCTGGAACACCACATAATAATCCTGATCTGCTGTATTACCCGGTACCTTCGATTGATTGAGGCATTTATAAATAGCCGTGCCTTCATCTATTTCATCAAACATAGCAATGTAGAGCATCTGAGCTCCCGACTTGATACCATGATACATCTGATTCCAAAGGAACGTACCACCCAGGCGCGGTTGAACTGTGTTATTCGGATGCATATTGCGGTCGGCAGAGCCGGGGAAACAAAGCGGAGCATAGTCTACTCCATTCTCTTTACACCATTTGACATCTTGCTCAATTAAACTATGGAAGTTCGGAAAATTATTATTATCATAACGACCCACAAACCACGGCATGATCACTTTGGCAGCTTTGATCAGATCGTGTAATTTAGCATCAGGTAAAGCATCGTTCCGCCTTTCGCGCCAGTAAGTAGGAACACCCAACATAATGTTGTAGCCCATTTCCTTCAATCCATTCATCAATCCTTCCACATCGGTAAGACTGTAAGGCCGGCCGTCATTGAAACCTACACCCCACAAAGTAATCAACGGCTTGCCGTCATGGTAGAGGTAGTATTTCTGTTTGGCTTCCCTATTCAGTAACTGATATTTGTCCATGATAGCTTTTGCATCGGCCAAAACAGCAGCTGTAGTGTTATTCTTATTAGGCTCGTATCCACCCAAGTCGTACATTACGCAGATGGCGCGCTGATAAGTGTTAGACCCTTTCATGGCAGACTCCAGTACTTTATCGAAATGAGTCTTTCCATCATGGTTGTTTATTACCTCACCCACAAATCGTTGCATAAATACTCCATCGAGACCGTATTCCTTCATCCATTTGAAATGGAGCAATACGCTCGATTCATCATAAGCGCTATATACGGTAGCCTTTTCTCCATTGGGATAGAAAAAATGTTCTGACCGACCGGGTGTACCATCGTCTCCGGGTGTATACTGAACTGTATATTCGCTCATATCCGGCCAGAAATCGATTTTGTTTCGTAACACGCCAGGCTTAAACATGTCATTCTCCCGATAGTGATACCACTCGGTATTTGCATGGTCGGCATGTGGACATCCGTCTCCGGGTGCGCCAAACCATCCTTGATAACCAGCCATCACCAATCCCCGGTATGTATCGAAAGGCTTGCCGTCCTCATGCGGGGCAAAGCCAAGGTCGTTATATACCTCTTCTACAGGTGGATTCGGCTTCGGATCCGGCTCTATTGCGGGTGGAATATAGTCGTCATCTCCGCTGTTACAAGAGGTTGCGAATAATAACAGACCTCCCAATAATATCTTGTTTAGTTTCATATATTTCATCTTTATCATAAATATTAGTTTGTTATAAATTTTGAATAAATAGCTGTAATATATCAATATATACAAGCACTTTTCATTGTCTATTTGTACCCGGCCATTTACTCTATTTAATAACGAACCATTGTAAAAAGTAAAGAACCGGGAGAGAGTCTTTCTTTTTATGTCATCCCTCCCGGTAACATTTTGAGAATAATCTAAATCACCTTATATTACCTTTATTTACTCGGGATTTCAATCATTTTGATCTCTGTATAATTATATTTCTGTTGAGTATCATTTACTCTGGCACCCATACGGGCGAAATAAATATAACCAGGTTTGACAGGTAGCCTAAAGCTATAAACCTGGCTCTTCCCATCTTGTAACTTAGGTATGTTTGCCCAGCTTGTCATGATGCTTTTCCAATATAGAGGATCGCCATTAGCGTCTTCCGGGGTGTTATAATAACTGATCGAATTGCCGGCACCACAGAATTGATTCAAGCTAAGAAACGGCCTGATATCCCTGATATTTGGCAGTCCCGTTTTGATAGGAGCGTCGAAACGGCACGACATTGTCAGTGAATCATTGACATATTCCATTTGGAAATCAAACATTGTCAGGTAAGGGGTCACTTCAAAATTTTGTTCTAACTTCTTTCCAATCCCTACCCGTATTGTATCGCAAGGCCACCAAGCTCCTTCGGGAACTACGTCATATGTACCTTTGAAGAGCTTCGTATTATTGAAAGTTCCATCCTGTTTCACGGGGATATCCTGATTAGCGGGATTGAGACTATAACTCTTCTCCCATATACGGATACGATTTTCACCCTGATCGGCAAGAATATTCTGGCCCGTAGTCGAATCGATAATACGTCCGGTGAAATGGGCATCAGGTTCATCAAAGTTATCAACTTCCATACACGAAGTTGCCAACAGTGCCGACACGCCCACAAGCAGACTATATATTACTTTTTTCATATTCAAGTATTTTAGTTCATTTATTTCCATTAATAACCATCATTACGTACCAAATTCGGATTTTTTCCAATTTCTCCGCCCGGTATTTGTTCATAATACCATCTTCTTTCGAATGTCACTGTACGGGCTATGGTTTCTACCTCGTTCAGGTATATCCATTTGTCTTCATTCAGTACATAATAAGGAAGTAAGGTATGTCCGAATTTCCCATTAAGGAAATCGATGTCGGCCACTCTCCAACGACGCAGGTCGAAAAGACGTTGGTTCTCGAAGCACAGCTCACGAGCACGTTCGTCACGGATATATTTCAGGTTTTCGTCAATGGCGAATCCGTAGAGCGACGTACCTATATCTTCCGGGTTGGTTACCATTTCGTGAGGATGAGCGCCGGCACGTGAACGGATTTGGTTCACATATACGAATGCTTCTTTTTTCAGATTGTTGTCATTTCTCAGCGTACCCAACTCATAAGCGGCTTCCGCCCAGTTGCAAAGCACTTCTCCGTAACGGAATACTTTCCAAGGTTGTTTACTGCCGAATAATACGCGGCTGGCGGCAGCGGCAGCGGGGTCTGTATACTTACGAATAAACGCTCCCGAACGGGTATATCCTTCGTCGCCAAGTCCTTCACCCAAGCCGTCCTGTCCACTCACTCTCACCATTTTACCGCCAATATTCCGGCTTTCGCCTGCCCGCTGGGCTCTGATACGATATCTGTCGGTATAGTCGTTGCGGCTTCCTCCAATCTCGGCAGTGCCGTCAGCTGCTGTTCCCGGATATTCTGTATAAACACCTGCCTGGATGTCTGCCTTTTTGCCGGAGCCTGGTTCAGTCATTCCGGTGAAGTAGAAATTAGCACGGCAGCGAGGTTCCATTTCCCCGTTATTCCAAAGCTCTTCCGGACTGTCGAAACGAACCGGTTTGCCATCTGCGTCGATGATGGCAGGCATCTCATACAATTTCATGAGTTCCCATGTCGGTTGCAAAGCCGCTCCTGCCGCTCCACCGCCAATCATACTCAAAGGCAACACCATTCCGTCCCAGCAATGGAATAAACTTGTATCCCAAATGGCATCGGCCACTGCTGTATATTGTTTCACAAAAATATCCTCGTCTGCCTTATTATCATTCAGGAAGACCTCTACATATGCTTTTTCTTTGGCAGCAGCATCTGCGGCGCCTGCTCCATGCAGCGTATAGCCACCTTCCTGAATAAACTTACAAGCATCGTATGCATATTGGAAAAATTCTTCCGCTTTATCCGCAGGAATGCTCATCAGTCCACTGCTGACAGCCGGACCGCTTACATTGATGTAGCTACCATATTTAGCCGCACATCCGGCATACAACATAGCTCGTGACATCAGGGCGGCAGCAGCGTAGCGATTGGCGCGACCTGGTTCATACTTGCTTTTGTCAGCAGCATTTTCCATCGCAAACTTCAGATCTTCGTAGATAAACTTCCAGCATTCGTACTCTGTATTGCGTGGTTGTAGCAATGCTTCGCCAGCAGTAGGGTTCAACACTTCTTTTACAATAGGTACTCCACCATAGCGTTTCACCATTCCAAAATAATAAAACGCACGCAGGAAGTGAGCTTCGCCCAGGTAAGAATTATATTCTTCTTCGGTCGAATAACTGTCTCTATAATTCGGAAAAACCGCAATGAAATTGTTGATGTCACGGATACGGTCGTAAGGCCAATATCCCCAACCATCACCATAGGATGTACCGCGGCCTAATGCTTCGAGAGCAGCGGAAGCCGGGCTACCCTTTTGTGCTGTCCATTTATTGCCTGTATGCCAACCATCCTGATTGACGGTCGCATACCCCTTTCCACTGCCATCAGACCCTGTATGATTATAGTTAAAGTCTTCGATGGGAAGGTCCTGATAAGTGACAGCGAAATACTTTTTGATACCATTGTCAGAAGTCAACAGGACATTTTCCCCAATGATTCCTTTCGGCTCCAGATCCATGTCATAGCAGGAACCCATGGTGAGTGTTAACGCTGCTATACATATATATTTGAATGTTTTCATATTCTGTCCTTTCATGTTAGAATTTAATTGTAGCACCTACATTGAAGGTGCGGTTCACCGGATAATTATAAAATAAAACACCTTGCTCATCATTATTATTGGAACCTCCCTTAGCCCCCGGACGCTCAGGGTCAATATTGTCCAATCCTGTTATAGTCAATAGGTTGTAGGCATTAAGGTATACACGAAGGTTTTTGATACCCATTTTGCTAATCAAGGGTTTGGGTAGTGTATAACCTACTTCCAATGTTTTCAGACGTATATATGAAGTATTTTTAATACCGGTTGTCCCTGAGCCAAAAGGACGGCCGGTAGCCGGGTAGAGCCCCTCTTCCCATTGGGTATTCGGGTTCCAGGGATCATCTGTCGCGTTAGCTGTATGCCAACGGTCCTTGTAGATATCCAGAATAGCGCCTCCGAATGCACCTACTTCGGCAAATACTTCAGTGTATTGATTGTATACACCTGCTGAGCCTTGCCAGTTCATAGAAAAGTCTACACCTTTCCATGCGGCTCCCATTGTGATACCATAGTTGAATACCGGCAGGTTGTAAGTAGCCACCGGATGGTTGTCCTGGTCGTTAATAACTCCATCACCGTTCCAGTCTTCGTACCAATAGTCTCCCGGCAGCGAACCTTGGCCGTAATTACCTCCGGTAGTGTTATGATAGCGGATTTGATCGTAACTGGTGAATCTTCCCCCTTCCTTGTAGGTAGCCCAGATATCTTTGTTACGACCGGATGTCTGCCAACGACGCCAATTGTCCATTGAGTTTTGTGCCGGAGAATCGATTCTATAATCCCAACGATTCTTCGTGGCTGAAATCTGACCATTTACCCAATAAGTAATGTCGTCTATCTTGTTATTATGTCCCAGACTGATTTCCCAACCGAATGTTTCATCACTTTCGATATTTTCCAAAGGCATGGAAGCACCTACCGTGCCTGGAATAACGGATGTGCTTCTTGCTAACAGTCCGTTCCGGCTACGTTTGAATACATCGAATGTACCTGTGAGTTTTGAGTTCCAAAGGTCGAAATCAAGACCAAAGTCCCAAGTGTCTATGGTGTACCAGGTTAGGTCAGGATTTGGGATAGCCGTAGGCGTTAATCCGCCCATGAGAGCTCCGTTATAAATCCAACCGAGTTTCCTGCCATTCAGTTCATAACCCACTACCGTAGGAGGATAGTTGCCTGCGCCGCCATCGTCCCCCATTCGTCCGTAAGATCCACGCAACTTAAGGTTGTTTAAGTATGAAATCCATTCTTTCATAAATGGCTCCTCACTGATGCGCCAGCCGAGAGATGCTGTAGGGAAGAATCCCCAACGCGACCCGGACGGAAAACGGGATGATCCATCGTAACGGAAAGCAAAGTCTGCTATATAACGGCCTTTGTAGTCATAATTAGCTCTTCCTACAACTGCTTGACGAACCACATCCCAAATACCGCCACCGTCGGAAAACGCTGTTTGGCCTTCGGCTTCACCGTAAATAAGGTACTCACCATCGAGAAGCATGTCACGCTGCCCGTAGAAGTTATCATAGTTATTGTATTGCTCCTCGAACAGCACCATAGCGTTGATGTTGTGATCGCCGAATTTATGGGCATAGTTCAATGATAATTGCATTACTGTCCCATAAGCCGGATCGGTGCGTCGTCTCAGATAACTGTCGGCATTCTGAACGATAGGTTCTATAGTCCCATTTCCTAACCGTTGATACAGATTGTGTGTACGTTTGTATTCTGTATTATTTGTAGAATAATAGTCGTAGCTATAGAATGCTTTCGCATTTAATCCCTCTACGCCCGGAATATCATAAGTCAGGGCCAAAGAACCATTAAAGTTATTCCGTTTTTCGCGGCGGAAACCGGCAAAATCACTGTTGGTTTGAGCTACAGGATTATCCATATAACCTGCTACCGGCATTTGCTCGTTGAAAGCAGGCATACTATGATCGCCATCCAGCCATGCTTCAGCCGTTGGGCGATAGCTCCACGCTTTTTTGTACACTGTCCATATATCGGTGAGTGGCTGGTTCTTCTCATCCATATAACCACTCAACTGTACCGCGGCTTTCAGCCGTTTGGTAATTTGTGCGTCCACGTTGCTTCGGAAGTTCCAACGGTCATAGTTCAGGGAACCGCTTCTGTATGCTCCTTCTTGTTTGATGTAGCCCAGATTGAAGAAATACTTCACTTTATCCGATCCGCCATCCATACTGATGTTGTATTGAGATTGTGGTACATTGTTCTTGAACAACTCATCGTTCCAGTTAGTGCTTTTTTTGCGGCCGGTGCTGTATTCCAGCATTTCTTCCCAGGTATATTGAGGAGTAGTGCGAATGGGATAGTTGCCGTTAAAATCGTTGTATCTCTTTTCGTTGGTCAGCAACATATGGTCTGTCGCACTTGATGTTTCGGGTACATAGAGGAACTGTTGCCAGCCTAAATTGGCAGAGAACGTGATGTCAAACTTGCCGTTGGTGGAATCACCACGCTTGGTTGTAACCAGAATAACGCCATTGGCGGCACGAACACCATAAATAGCTGCCGTACCATCTTTCAATACGGATACGCTTTCTATTTCATTGGCATCCATACGGGAAAAGTATCCTTTATCACGGGGAATTCCATCGACTACGATCAGAGGTTCGCCCATACCGCGGATGTCAATTTTGCTGTCAAAATCCCCTGGCGCCGAACTATTCTGAGAGATGCGCACACCCGGTATCTTACCTGAAAGCATGTTGACCACATTTTCATTCTTGGTAACAGCGATTTCTTTACTGTTTATCGCGGAAACCGCACCTGTAAGTGTTACCTTCTTTTGTGTACCATAGCCTACAACGACTACTTCTTCCAATTCTTTGCTATTTTCCTGTAATGTGATTTTCAGGTCAGTTTTGTCGGCTGTTACCACAACCGTTTGATAGCCAATGAATGAGATTGTCAGTTTTTCTTCTTTCGATGCCTCTATTTTGAAAGTACCGTCCAAGTCGGTCATTGTACCACGGGTAGCGTTTCCATTGACTGTTACAGTGGCTCCGATGACTGGTTCTTCTGAGGCATCAACGACCATCCCCTGAACCATCCGGAGCTGCGCTGAAGCAGGCAATGCCACCAGGAGGCATAAAAACGCGACTATAATAAACCTCCACGAGGCCGACGCGCTTTTTCCATATGTTTTTGAGTTACTATCTTTCATGATATAATTTTAAATTATTAATCGGAAATATGATTTCTATTTGCGATAGAAAGACCTCTCTCCCCATGCGGGGAGAAGAGAGTATTTCATATATGATATATCCAAAAGATTATTATCTTGGAGCAACATCTACTACGTTCTCCGCACTGGTGCGACGGTTGATCCAAAGGAATACCAAACATCCGTTACTAATTGGTTTCATTCCGTAGTCATATTCGAATTCGAGTCCCATACCTACACGAAGAGCCCATCCACCATAAGCTGTTGTTGTTTTGAAGAAACCATCGGATGTGATATTCAAGCCTTTTGCAGTCATGTCCTCACCTGGAAGTCCGTCCCAACCTGTAACAATTTCTCCATTACAATCGGATTGTGCGAGAGCCTTTTTTTCATCATCGGACATCGTCCAGTTCCTGCGTTGTGATTTTGCGATTGATGTTTGGATATTGAACCAATTCAGTCCACGAGAGAATTTTGTGTATTTTTTGCCGACGTTAGTCACTACCAATTTAGTACCATCGCTCATAACTAAGTCCTCCTCTCCCAATTTTACTGAATACGCTTTCAAAGCATTCAGGAACTTCATGCCATTACCATGTACCAAAGACAGTTTGCCTCCAATTAAAGTTCTCGCCAAATCGATGCTGTTTACACCCGGATTCACGATGATTCCTTCACCTTCGCCAACGCCTGTACCGTCAACTCCAGGATTACCGTATTCCATGTGTTCACTGAAATTCACTAATCCACCGTGGAAATCAATATTTGCCAATGGATCAATGACTTTCCAGTATATTTTAGCTTTTATCACATCGTTAACTACGACATTAATCAATACACCGTCAGGTTTTGCATCACCTTCTTTTTTATTAAAGTTTGAACCTGGACGGCCTTGCATTTTCCATGCGCCATTTGCGGTTAGACAACTTTTTAAGAAGTCATACCTATCTTGCACATTACCATTCTGATTAGCTTTCACTCCCAATTCGAAACGCAGGTCTGCCGCGTTAATTGAAGGAAGGGAAACAAGTGTATTGAAGTTGAATTCATTCAGGAAGCTGACAGCATCAGTTTCGGGTAGAGTAGCTGTCCAGAAGCCTGGTGATACTTCTGTTGCGTCAGTAATTGCATTAGAGAAAGTAGGGGTAACAAGTTCTTCACTATTGAAAGAATAGTCGTCGGAAACTTTTACGGTAAAGTAATTGGAGCTGATAGCCGTAGTACCGTTGATAGTCATATAGATTGCCACGGCATACGATTTGCTCGCTTCTACACCAAGAGCTTTGATAGGAACTTTAATGAAATCGCCCTCAAGCGTTACATCGCCGTCGACTTTGAACAAGCCATTGCCTCCTACTTTGAGTTGGTGGGCTTCTGCTATATCGAAAGTGGCACTCTCTAAATTAGCGGAAGTGATAGCCGGTGTAGCCAAAAAGTTTACGGTAATGCTTGTATTACCTATATTGACGATACCGTCAGTAGTTTCAGGACTGTAAATTAATGAATTTACGGCAGAACCAATAGGAAGTACATATTCAGTTTCATCCACAGTAATAATTACATTTTTCTCATTTTTTTCTACAGTAATATTTGCTCCGCTACCGGTACCCGGTTTAATTGTAATAACTTTACCATCACTCAAAGTTAAAGTATAAGTGCCATTGGCTTCTTCTACCTTTACAATGGTTGCACCGGTTGTCATTGCATTTGACAGCTGATCTTTGAGATCTGCAACTGCAACTTCTAATACTGATACTCTTGATTTCAGGTCATCGACGTCTTCACCACATGATGAGAAAATACCTGTTGAAAAAAGCATGACTCCACATAGGAGCACATTTAAAAATCGTTTGTTCATACATAAATAGGAGTTAAATGGTTTATTCATAGATAAATAAGGATTAAGTTAAGTGATAACTTTTGTTGTGAAATCTTTATCTTTTATTTAAGTAATTTCTGAAAAACAAATATTTGCGTGGAAAACTATACGAAGTTTCCAAAACAAGATTTTATAAGCCGAAAACAGGTTGTTTCCGCTTGTATTTTTCCCTGGAATTATTGCTCATAGATTGTTATTATAATCGTTTAGGTTCGAGGATTTGTATATCAAATGGATTAGGCCTATGCTGTCTTACACCTATGGTTATATAAATATACACGGATCCGGATCTTCTTTTGTGTTCAAGAGGTATTTAATGTATTTTTCATGTTTATATAATTAATTTTAATAGTACTTGAGTGTAGGCAAATTTATATAACATATATTAATATTTTTCTAAAAATAACATTAATAGAGCCATTAAAATTTCTATAATTTAGGCTTTTAAACCTTTTATTCATAAGGGTTTCATTAATTCAGGAGATAACTGATGCTTTTGAATATGGAAGTAAATTAAATAATGAGAATAGGGATTAAACCGATTCGGTATTTTATGAAAGTTTATTAATTATGCCAATCAGTAGTTCAAGTAACTATTGTAGTATAAAATTGTTCTATTTTTATCTAACGCGCCGTCCGGCTTGTTTTTCATTTTGCCTTGATGCAAAACGAAACAAAAAATCAAGGCTGCATCCCTCCGGTGACCCAACACCGCAGCTCCGGTGGGGCAAAATAATACGGAATTATCTATAGACGGATTATCAGCCGTGTATAGCAGCTATCCTATTTTGCCCTACACCTCCGCTTTACGGATTGGGTACCCCGCCTGCGGAATGAGGCCGGAATCGCAATGCGGCGACAAGACAGGGTCTTTTCAGGCTTTAGCCCCGCGTGCGTCAGCCCTTGCGCATTAGTGACGCAGGCGGGGTACCCAATCCGTTGCAGGCGGCGTAGAATCAAACGGGGCTATAGCCCATGTGTTTGATTCAGCCGACGAAACGGTTTTGGGTCGCCGAGGAGCGAAGCGCTAGCCTTTTGGTTCGTTTTGGGCAATGCCAAAATGAACATTTAAGCGGAACGAAGTGCAGCTGAAAAAAATAGAACATTAAATCTCAACTACTGATTCGCATTAATAAATTAATACATGTAAATTTGTTAAGGTCTGGTATTGTAAGCTTCTCTTCTTTGGCTGGTGACGAGGCAGGTACGGATAATAAAGGTATAATAAGTATTACGTTTGTTGATCTTGACATGTTAGATAATATAGCTTGAAGATATAATAAGAGGTGGATAACATTTCGTCTTAGCCGAATGTTTATCCACCCCCATTATGTGCGTATAGAAAAGATTATCTATGAATAGATATCTCTTTTAATCAATTATGTAATCATTTCCTGTTATCTCAAACTGAGTTTCGACAAGAGGTAATTTTTCCGCACTTGTTTTTGTAGGAGAAGTTCCTCCGATATATAGCTTGCTTTTTCCTTTAGTCATTTTTAATACACCATCTTCGTCTGCCAGAGCCATTTCTCTTGGCGATAATTTGAATGTTACACTTTTACTTTCTCCCGCCTTCAGGGATATCCTTTCGAAGCTCTTCAGCGCATATAACGGTAATTGTCTGTTTGTACCGTTATTGTCGTGGGATATATATAGTTGGACTACTTCTTCTCCATCTGTCTTTCCTGTGTTTTTTACAGTGATGGAAACTTCCATGTTTTCACCTGCTTTTATACTTGCAGGCATTTGTATAGGGGAGTATTCAAACTTGGTATAGCTTAATCCATAACCGAACGGATAAAGTACCTGTCCGTCAAAATAACGATAGGTTCTGTTCTTCATTTCATAAGAATTGAATGCAGGCAGGTCGCTGTCTTTTGTATAGAATGTCACAGGTAATTTTCCCGAAGGGTTATAATCTCCGAAAAGAACATCTGCAATGGCTGTTCCTGCATCCTGTCCCCCATACCAGGCATTTAATATTGCAGGTACGTTTTGTGATTCCCATTCGGCAGCGATAGCACTTCCGGTCATCATAACAAAGACAGTCGGAATTCTTTCTGCTTTTAACGCCTGCATCAGTTCTGTCTGTATTTTCGGCAGTTTTATGCTGGTACGGTCACCTCCTGTAAATCCTTCTATTTTGACAGGCATTTCTTCACCTTCCAGTTCCGGAGATATACCTCCGGCAAATATGACTACGTCCATTCCTTTCAAACGTTTGGCCAGAGCTGCGATTTCCTCTTTGCTGTTTTCCGACGGTTTTACAAAGTCAATACCTTTTTCATAAATCACCTCTGTATTTTTCAGTTTGTTCTTGATAGCTTTGTAAGGAGTTATTATCTGTGTAGGGAAGCCATTGTAGTTACCCAGCACTGATACTTCATTGTCTGCATTAGGTCCGATAACAGCTACTTTCTTCAACTTCTTACTTAGCGGTAGAAAGTTATTCTCATTCTTTAATAACACGATTGATTCTCTCGTTATTTTAAGGGCTAAATCCTTATGAGGTTGTGATTCCAGTACCGAAAGTGGAATTTTTGAGAATTTTACATCTTCTACAGGATCGAACATTCCCAGTCTGAAACGTATTTCGAATAGGCGCTTTAAAGATATATCTATTTGTTCCTCTGTAATAAGCCCGGTTTTCACGGCATCTACAAGAGCTTTGTATGCTTCATTGCCGCAGTCGATGTCAGTTCCGCTATATACCGCATCGGCAGCAGCGTATTTAGCATCAGGATGTGTCTTATGATGACGGTAAAAATCGTCGATAGCGCCGCAATCGGATGTTACATATCCTGTGAAGCCCCATTTATCTCTCAATATTTCCTGCATTAGCAGATTGTTCCCGCAACACGGTTCTCCGCTAAATGCATTATATGCACACATCACGCCTGCTACTTTAGCATCTACAACCAAATCGCGGAATGCAGGAAGGTACGTATCCCACAAGTCGAATGTGGTAACAAAGGTGTTAAATGTATGGCGGGTATTCTCCGGGCCACTATGTACCGCATAATGTTTTGCACAGGCGGCAGCTTTTAGGTATTTGGAGTCGTCACCTTGTAGTCCGGCGACAAATGACTTGCCTAAAGCCCCTGTCAGGTAAGGATCTTCTCCATATGTTTCCTGCCCGCGTCCCCAACGAGGATCACGGAATATATTTACATTAGGAGTCCAATATGTCAGACCATGGTATATAGAATAGTTTCCTTTTGCCGAAGCATCATTGTATATTGCACGTCCTTCGTCAGAAATAGCATTTGCTACATCTTTTAGTAACCTGGCATCCCATGCAGCAGCCATCCCTATGGCTTGGGGAAAAACAGTTACTTTGTATTCTGTGCGCCCAATGCCATGCAGGCATTCGTTCCACCAATTATAAGCCGGGATGTTGAGCCGTTCTATGGCCGGGGTATTGTTGAGCATTTGCAATACCTTTTCTTCTAAAGTCAGACGCGATACCAAATCAGATACCCGTTTGTCTGTAGACAGCTTTGTATCGTGGAAAGGATATGGCTGACCGAATATCAGAGTGCCCGAAAATGTAAAAAAAATGAGAATTAAGAGTACCTTAGTTTTCATGATAAAGATTTTTTAAGATATTTATTAAATACAAAATAAAGCAAAAGGCATTAATAAAAGCTGAAATCAAACATTAATGTTTCTATTAAAATAGGATTAATATTCTATATTTTAAAAGAATGAGACTAAAAATAGGTGATTTATCGGAAAACTAAAATCTTTTAGTTGGAATAAAAAAAGAAATAGATTATTTTTACAATCGTTAGCTTCTGTTACAGTTTTAAAAATACAATTTATCTTCCACAAAAAATCTAAATGAAAAAACTATTCTCTACTATTTTATTTCTCTTCTTGTCAGTATTAATCAATGCTGCACAACCCGATAGTATAGATTATGGTTTATATATAAAGTCATTCCCGTTCAATGATCAGGAAAAAACATCCCTGATACTGGAGAATAACCAACCGATCAGGCTGCACAATGAGACAACCATGACATTTGATATGAGCGTACGCAAAGACAATGTGTTTGGGGTTGTGTTCAGGATGATTACGGATAAGAAAGAAAATATAGACTTATTATTTACAGTGGGTGAGGGAGATAAGCGATATCCGATGCTTGTGGTAAATGAGTCTGTCTACATGATTTCCAAAGAAATAATCTGCGATGAATGGCTATCGGTAAGTATAACGTTATCGTCAGAGAAAAATGAAATCATTGTATTGTATGGGGAGACTAAATTATCTGTTCCTTACCAGATATCACGTGCCAATGAGGTGAAAGTCTCTTTTGGCCTATGCCCATTTGAAGGATATATGTTATATGATATAGCATCGGTGAATATCCGGGATGTAAAAATATTCAATGGTAAAAACCTACTGAGGCACTGGAAATTGGAGAAACACGATGAAAAGCACAGTCCCGACTCTGTAGCCCAGGTACCGGCAGTAGTTACAAATCCACGATGGATCATAGATATTTATGCAACTTGGGAAAAAATCTATTCGAAACATATTAAAGAGAATTCATTGTTTGCCTTCAATCCGAATCAGGGGGTAATTTATATTGCTTCCCCCGATTCTAAAGAGCTTATCACTTTCGATGCCGATAAAAGGAAAGAAAATATAATAGCTGTGAAAAGCGGAATAATAGCTGCCAATGCTCCTAATCAGTTATTCTACAACCCTGTTTCGAACAAGCTATTTTCCTATAATCTCGATGAGAACATAGTATCCGTATTCAATCCGGTTTCCGAATCGTGGGAAAACAATACAAAATCGCTTTTGGAACATGCCTACTGGAATAACTCAGTTTCTTTTTCGCCTTCCGATTCTTCATTGGTGTCTTTTGGAGGTTATGGCTTTTATAAATATAACAATGAATTACTCCGTTTAGACCCGAGCCGGAAATCTATAAAAAAGTCTACTTTGCCAGATATTTCCCCCCGGCATTCTTCTTCAACCGTTATTGTAAACAATACCTTGTATATCTATGGAGGATGGGGTAATAAAACAGGACGACAGGAATTATCTCCCCGTAATTATTACGATTTTTATTCGGTTAATCTCCTGACAGAACAGACAAATAAACTGTGGGAAATGGAGACGCCGGCACCCGAGTTGGAATTTCTTCCCGGTGAGAATATGATTTATGATGAGAAAGAAGATTGTTTTTATGTATTTACAAGCCAAAATGGCGGCACATTAATGAGGCTTAAGAAAGATATTGCGGGATTTGAAGCTATGTCTTTTCCTATACACGAAGATCTTACGGCTCACTATTTATATATGAAGCTATATTATTCCAAGGCCGATAATAAATTTTATCTATTGATAAATAAAATAAAAACAGATAAGTCGGCTGAAGTTGCGATTTATTCACTTAATTATCCGCCAATCGCTCTAAGCGAGATACAGGTTACTCAGCCAATAGAAGAGCCGGCTTCGCCATCTTCCGTGTGGATGATTGTTGTAATAGCTCTGGGACTTATATTTGTACTTATTCTTCCGATCTATTTTTTAATTAAAAGTGGAACATTTAAAAGAAAAACCGGAAAAAAGATAATGGCTCCATCTCAGCGCATTATAACATCTGCTGTAAGTGAGACAAAAGTGAAGGAGCCCGAGGTTCAGTACTATGATTTCTCCCGGCGATCGGTTTGTTTTCTTGGGGGCTTCCTGGTAATGGATAAAAATGGACAGAATATAACAGGCCAGTTTACGCCGATGCTGAAATACTTGCTGGTGTTGCTCATTCTTAGTACAGAGAGGGATGAAAAAGGTATATCGGGGAAGAAGCTGATTCAGTTGCTTTGGTTTGATAAGAATGAAGAGTCTGCTAAAAACAACAGAAACGTCTATCTTAGTAAGTTGCGTGCAATACTCGAAAATGTAGGAAATGCAGAAATTATAAACCAAAATGGCTTTTGGAGTATAAAATTGAATGAAGGTATCATGTGTGATTATACAGAGGCGATGCGGTTGTTTGGTATAATAAAAGAAAATGCTTCACCCGATCAGACAAATATAGACAGGCTGCTCGAACTATTGCTTAGGGGAGTATTGTTACCAAACACAGAAGCTGACTGGGTAGACGGATTCAAAAGTGATTTTTCTAATATGACAATAGATATATTGACCGAACTATCGCAGAGCAATTATTATAAGCTCACTGATGACCTGAAACTTAAGATTGCCGATACTTTATTCCTCCACGATTATATAAATGAAGAAGCATTATACCTCAAATGCTCTATATTGTTCAATTCGGGTAAGAAAGGAATTGCGAAAAGCATTTACGACAATTTCTGTAAAGAATACTATAATCTGCTGGGCTCGAAATATAAGTACTCCCTTACAGATGTTATAAGCCGGAATAATATCGAAGATTGAGTCTCCTTTTCCTTCTTAACTAAAAATAATTTTATCTATATGTTAGCTGACAGCTTTTAGCAGTTGGCTGATAGTTCTTTGAAAGATTAATGGCCCCCAAATTGGCTCCGCCGAACGTTGTTTCCCCCACCTTACAGAGAGAGTAAAAAGTAATAGGTAGAAATAGTGTTACCTTTGTTACCTTTTTAAGTAGTAAGTATTGAGTAGTAAGTATGAAGGAGTTCTAATTATTAACTGTTAACTGAAAAGTTACCTTTTATATAGTGTTCTTTGTGTAAACCTTTGTGTCCCTTGTGGTAAAGAGTTTTAACCACTAAGTACACGAAGGGAGTCACAAAGGGCACAAAGGCTAAAAACTGTTACTTTTGTTACTTTTTAACTATGTATAGTTAACGGATGCAAAGATGACTAGATAAAAACAAAGGAAAAGCTGTCAGATGTGTCAGATTTTAACTGAGTATGGTTAAAAAATGTAAATATGATGATAGGTTGGACTTTGCCCCCTTAGCATCTTTGCGAGAGAATATTGTTAACTGAAACAAGTGTAACCTTTGTTACCTTTTGAAAAAAATATGATGTCGAACCGTATTTTTAATACATTATTAATATGTTTTTAACTCTCCCGTTAATACGGTCGGCTTTATTTTGTTCCCGGAAATAACCAATACTTAAATAATACCATGAGAAAGAAATTTGGATTATTCATGTTTTTCGCGCTGAGCATCCTTACCGTTCAGGCCGGTGATATCAAATTACAGTATAAACGTCCCGCAAAAGAATGGGTAGAAGCCTTGCCTTTAGGAAACTCGCGGTTGGGAGCGATGGTTTTTGGCAGTCCGGCACGGGAGCGCCTGCAACTGAACGAAGAAACAATGTGGGGCGGAGGCCCGCACCGGAACGATAGCCCCGCTTTGCTAGGCTCACTGAATGAAGTCAGGAGTCTTATTTTTGCAGGGAAGGAAAAAGAAGCAGAGGCATTATTGGACAAAACGATGCGGACGCCTCACAATGGCATGCCGTATCAGACAATCGGAAACTTGTATCTTGACTTCACCGGGCATGACAATTACTCGGATTACTCGCGCAATCTGGATCTAAAAACGGCGGTAGCAACTACCCGGTATGCTGTAGATGGTGTAACATATACCCGTGAAGTTTTCACTTCGTTTACCGATAATGTGATTATTATGCGTATTACGGCAGATAAGGCGAACAGTATTAACTTCTCCGCATCATATGATTCTCAGGTGAAAGGCTATTCTGTATCAGTAAAGGGCAACAGGCTGGTGCTGAAAGGTACAGGCTCTGATCATGAAGGTATAAAAGGAGTGGTAAGGTTCGAAAACCAGACCGAAATAAAAACGGAGGGCGGAACGGTAAAAGCCAGAAAAGATAATATCGTTGTGAAAAACGCCAATACGGCGACAATATACATATCCATCGCCACTAATTTTATAGACTATAAGAATGTAAGCGGTAATGAGGCCAGAAAAGCAGAAACAATATTGAAGTCCGCACTTACCAAACCGTATCAGACCGCGTTGACCGACCATATAAAGTATTATCAGAAGCAGTTTAACCGTGTTGAGCTGGATCTGGGTACTTCCGAAAGAATGAACGACGAAACCGATAGCCGTGTGCGGAACTTTAAGGATGGTAAAGACCAGAACCTTGTAACACTGCTTTTCCAGTTTGGACGCTATCTGCTTATCAGTTCGTCACAACCGGGAGGTCAGCCTTCGACATTGCAGGGTATATGGAACGATCAGCTTGTACCACCCTGGGATAGCAAGTACACTATCAACATCAATACCGAGATGAATTACTGGCCTGCCGAGGTGACCAACCTGAGCGAAACACATTTTCCATTGTTCGAAATGGTGAAAGAAATAGCCGAAACGGGTAAAGAGACAGCAAAAGTAATGTACAATGCCAATGGATGGGTTACACACCACAATACGGACATCTGGCGTACGACCGGACCTGTGGACGGTGCTTTTTACGGGATGTGGCCTAACGGCGGGGCATGGCTTAGCCGTCATATGTGGCAGCATTACCTCTATACGGGCGATAAGGCATTCCTGAGCGAAGTGTATCCTGTGCTGAAAGGTGCGGCCGATTTCTTTTTGGATTTCCTTGTAGAGCATCCGAAATATAAATGGATGGTATCGGCTCCTTCCACTTCGCCCGAACAAGGACCTCCGGGAACGGGGACAAGCATCACGGCCGGGTCTACGATGGACAATCAGATAGTATTCGATGTACTGAGTGATGCATTGAACGCATCCAGGGCTTTGCAACTGGCCGATAATGCATATGAAAAAAGGCTGGAAGATATGATTTCACGTCTTGCCCCTATGCAGATAGGCAAATACAATCAGTTACAGGAGTGGCTCGATGACGTAGACGACCCAAAGAATGACCATCGCCATGTGTCGCATCTGTATGGGTTGTATCCGAGCAACCAGATATCACCTTATTCGCATCCTGCATTGTTTCAGGCCGCAAAGAATTCGTTGCTTTACCGTGGCGATATGGCTACGGGGTGGTCGATAGGCTGGAAGATAAATTTCTGGGCGCGTTTGCTGGATGGGAACCATACATATAAGATTATATCCAATATGCTATCGCTTGTAGAGCCGGGAAATAACGACGGGCGTACATATCCGAACCTGTTCGACGCGCACCCGCCTTTCCAGATCGACGGTAATTTCGGATTCACTGCCGGAGTGGCCGAAATGTTATTGCAAAGCCACGATGGAGCGCTCCATCTGCTTCCTGCCCTGCCTGATGCATGGAAAAAGGGTGCAGTGAAAGGGCTGATGGCTCGCGGCGGTTTCGAAGTTTCTATGGAGTGGGACAACGGGGAACTTTTGACTGTCTCGGTATTATCTAAATTGGGAGGGAATATGCGCCTGCGTTCTTACGTGCCATTGACAGGTGCGGGACTGTCAGAGGCTAAGGGAGTAAATCCAAATCCGCTGTACGGAACTGCACAAATAAAGGAACCTCTGGTCTCCAAAGAGATAAACGCTCAGTATCCGTTGCTGTATAAGATATACGAGTATGACGTGGATACGCGGCAGGGGCAGGCATATACATTTAAGAGAGGTATGAAATAAGGACTAAATCATTAAAATTTAAATAATTATTTAATATATAAAACTAAAATATAATGAATCAGCGAATTATTCTGTCTGTGATAATCTTATCCTGCCTTTTTATGAATAAGATTACAGCCCAGACAAACAAGCACTCTGCTAAAACACAGTATCCAAGCTATAAAGGCCTGATTATGGCAGGTTATCAGGGATGGTTCAGGGCACCGGCCGATGGAGTGATGTATCCCGATGAAAAACAAGTCCGCATAGATATGTGGCCGGATGTGAGTGAGTATGAAAAGACATATCCTACAGGATTGAAGCACGCGGATGGTTCCACAGCACGCTTTTTCAGTTCTACGGACAAAAGTACAATAGATTTGCATTTCAAATGGATGCAGGAATATGGTGTAGACGGTGTGTTTATGCAACGTTTCTTTCATTCTGCTCAGCCAAAAGCCAGAGGGGAGGCTCCGACTACGGTAATCAGAAACGCGTTTGAGGCTGCATCTAAATATCAGCGTGCTGTAGCTATTATGTACGACCTGTCAGGATTGAAAAGATCGGGAGAAGATTGTTCCAGCCTGATAGAAGACTGGAAGTACCTTGTAGATTCCATAAGGGTGACAAACCAGAAAGGAAATCAGACATATTTATTTTTCAACGGGAAACCTCTTGTGGCCATCTGGGGTATCGGATTTCCCGACAGACCTTATAATATTCGCGATATAGGTATTGAGCGCTTCATCGATTTTCTGAAAAATGATCCTGAATATGGAGGTTGCAGTGTTATGCTGGGGGTACCGACGTTTTGGCGCGAACTGACTGCCGATTGTATCCCGGACCCCTATTTACATACGATAATCAAACAGGCCGACATCGTTCTCCCTTGGACTGTCCAGCGCTTTACACCGCTTTTGCATAACGATATGGACCGTTTCCGCGACCTGATAATAGGTGATATGGAGTGGTGTAAAAATAACAATATCGATTATGTACCTTGTGTGACCCCGGGATTCAGTTGGCATAATCTCAGCCGTTTTGAATTTCCCGATGATATAAAGCCCTCCGGGTCTATACCACGCCAAGGGGGACGTTTCTACTGGCAGCAGATATCTACTGCTATCAATGCGGGCGCCGGTATGATCTATGCGGCTATGTTCGATGAGGTAAATGAAGGGACGGCAATATTCAAATGCAGTGACAACCCTCCGGTAAGTGATATCGCTAAGTTCGTGGGGATGGAAGGAGTGCCTTCCGATCATTATCTCTGGCTTACAGGTGAAGCGTCTAAGATGCTGAAAAGACAAAAGCCATTGAGTATCCCGATGCCGAAAAGGGATTCCCGGTAGTAGGATTGATTAAGCAGGCTCTATACCTATGCTTTAAAGAATCTGAGGAAATCTTCCTTATAGCTGGATGATATTTCGATCTCCGTACCATCTTCCAGAGTCACATATCCGCCGGAGTTTTTGTGATATGACTTTACAAAGTTGAAGTTTATGATGTGTGACTTATGGATGCGGATGAAAGGGTAGGGCAATATCTCGCCGAAATGCTTGAGGAACCGGCAAACCATCTTCTTGCTCTTATCTTTCAGGTAGATATCGGTGAAGTTTCCGTTGCCTTGCAGGCGGATGATATCCTCCATCTTCACCACTTCGAAGCCTTCGAGAGTAGGTAGTATGACCTGTTGTTTTTCCGGCTTGGTTTCGCGGAAGTTCTCTACCAGTATTTTGTTGCGGTTGAAGACTTCCTTGTTGATGATGTGCTGCTGAACTTTGTTTACGGCTAATATCAGTTCCTCGATACTTACGGGTTTCAGGAGATAGTATGCCGCGCTTTGGTTCAACGCCCGCAAAGAGTATTCGGAAAAAGCCGTGACGAATATCGTCTCAAAGTAGAGGTCTTTACAGCCTTCAAGTACATCGAAGGCATTACCGAACGGCATTTCCACATCGAGAAATACAAGTTGCGGTTCCAGATCGTGAAGAAGGGGTATGGCATCCTTACAGTTATATGCTTCGCCTATCACTTCTATTTGCGGACAGTATTTTGCCAGATAGTTTTTCAGGGCTTCCCGGGCGGCGGGCTCATCCTCTACTATTACGCTCTTTATTCTTTGCAGTGTGTTCATAGGTTCTTGTTCATTAAAGGGAATAATAACCTGACTATCACTCCGCTTTCCGTCCCTTCCTTCTCGGTGATGGAAATTGATATGTCGGTATGGTACAGGCTGTTTAGCAGGTTGATGCGTTCCTGTGTATTATTCAGTCCGCGGGAACGGTGTTCTTTTTGGTGCCTGGTTTTTAGCTCCTTGCTTTTTGTGAGTCCGATGCCGTTATCTTCGATGACGACTTTCAGATGATTACCGTCGGGCTTAACGGTCAGGGTGAGCAGTCCCATACTATCTTTGTAGCGTAGCCCGTGCCAGATGGCATTTTCCAGCTGCGGCTGTATCAGCATATTGGGAATGAACAGGGAATCGGCATCCAGCGAATTGTCTATTTCCATCTTATAGGTGAACTTGTCGTGAAAGCGCATGTATTCCAGATCGAGGTACTCCTTCATCTGCTCCATCTCGGTAGCCAACGGAATGAAGTCCTTGTTTGAAGTTTCCATGATATTGCGCATCAGCTTGGAGTAGGAAGACAGGTATTTGTTGGCTTCCAGTTCGTTATTTTGTGCAATGAACTGATTCACACTATTGAGACTGTTGAAAATGAAGTGGGGATTCATTTCCCTGCGCAGCGATTGCAGGGCTATCCGCTTATTCTTCTTCTTGATGGAATAGAGGGCTTTGGCTATAAAGACGAGTGAGATGAGTATAAGCACAATGGCTATGAGTAGTACATAGTTGAACCTATTGGTTCTGGATATAAGTTCATCTTTTAGCGCCCGTTCTTTTTCCAGCCGGAGTATTTTCTCCTCCTGTACGTGAAAGAATCTTTCGTCCAGCAGCGTACTGTCGTTCTTTACAAGGCCTTCGAGCTTCTTCATGAAGTCGGAATAAGCATCCAGGGCTTTCTGGGGTTGACGCATCCTCTGATATTGTTCTACGAGCAACTCAAGGCTGTTTTTGGCTTCTATGGTCTGTCCGTTATCTATGGCGAGGCTGTATGCCTGTTGCAAGGCGGATACACCCTCGGTCAACTTATTCGCCTCGAGGTAATTTTCCGATAGGGCTTGCAGTTGCTTGATCTCGGCTTTGGGGTTGTTCGTTTCTTTGGCTTCTGCTACCAGATCCTTGTTTATTTCTATTGCTTTTCCTATCTGGTTGTCGGAGGCATAGGTGCTGGCTATATCCTGCCGTATCTGCATGGATGCTTCCGGCTGGCCCTGGACAGTGACCAAGGCTTTCTCGAGGTTTCTGATTGCTTCGGGAGCATTGTCCATATCTTTGTTCACTTGTGCCATTTGCCGGTAGGCAAGGACTTTATCATCCTTGCTGTCCAGTTCTTCGGCCAGCAGTATATTCTGTTGTATATATCCCGATTGTACAGCCGGATTGTTGTAGTTCTGCACACGATACATATCATTGGAATTGATTTGCTGCATCTTTTTGTTGGAGGTGTTTGCCTGTGCAGAACCAAAGTTAAGAAAGGCATCATATCTCTTATCCTGTGCTTCCTGAACTTTTGCCAGTTCCCGTTCCACAGCAGCCAGTTTCTCCTTTTCTCTGCGGACCTGGTATATTCGTTTAGCTCTTGTCAGGTAATCTTCGGCTTTTGCATATTCTCCTTTTTCGGACAGTTCTTTTGCCAGCTTCTCATAGCTTTCGGCTACTTCCATATCGGACTTGCCTTCTTCTATGGCTTTGAAAACCTCCTGTATCCGTATATTCTCTCTCGATTGCTTGGATGCGCTCTTCGGCTGCTGCGCCCAACCTGGTGCTGAGATCAGGATAAGAAGGAGTATAAGTATATATCTGATATGCATAAGCTGTTGTGTTTGATTGAGATTGTAAAGTAAATACTTTTAAAACATTTATACCTTATGGTTCACCAATTCAAAATGACCGTTCACCCATTTTTCCACGATTGTTAATTCTTATCATAATACATTTGAGCAAAGAAACCAATTAAAACACAATGATATGAAAAAGTTTGTACTATTAAGCTCAGTGTTATTTACTTTTGTCGCAATGGCTGTCGGTTGTTCCTCAGCAACAGCCGAAAATAGAGAACAGAAACACAATTCTGAATTGTCTGTACCTGCAACTGATAATGAAATGAATAGGGGGACGAAAATACAAGTTGCTATTCTACTCGATACATCGAGCAGTATGGACGGACTGATTGAACAGGCCAAGTCTCGTTTATGGAACATAGTGAATACACTTACCACACTGCGGTACGAAGGGAAAGCTCCCCACATAGAAATTGCTTTGTATGAATATGGTAACGACGGTATACGCACAAGCGACTATATCCGCCAGGTAACACCTCTGACTACCGATCTCGATCTGATTTCTCAAAAGCTATTTGCTCTGACCACCTACGGAGGAGACGAATATTGCGGGGCAGTGATAAATAAAGCCGTAGAAGTGCTGGACTGGGGCAGAAACACATCGGATATGAAGCTTATCTATATCGCGGGTAATGAACCTTTCACTCAAGGGCGTATTTCTTATAAATCTGCTATAGACCGAGCTTTGGGCAAGGATATATTTGTGAATACAATACATTGCGGCAATCATAGCTCAGGTGTTCAGGGAATGTGGCGTGATGCCGCTATAAGGGGAAAAGGGAAGTTTTTCAATATCGACCATAATGTGAGAGTACGCTATTACGATACTCCTTACGATGACAGAATAAGTACTTGTAACGATCGGCTGAACGCGACTTATTTAGGATATGGACACAATGGTTTTGCACGGAAAGAAATGCAGGCCGTTCAGGATGTGAATGCGAAGTCCATATCGAGGTCGAATATGGCAGAACGGGCGGTGAGTAAATCGGCAGGCGTTTATAAGAATAGTAGCTGGGACTTGGTGGATAGGGTTAAAGAAGACAAAGATGCCCTGGATAATATAAGGCAATCTGATCTTCCGGAAGAATTGCAGAATAAATCAAAGGTTGAAATACAAAAGGTAATTGCCGGAAAAGAAGCCGAAAGAACCGCTATACAAAAAGAAATAAGCGAACTGGCAAAAAAACGACAGGACTATATAGACAAGCAACTGAAAAACGATGGTACCAGCGACGACCTAGGCAAGGCTATTAACGAATCCGTTCTTGCATTTGCCAATCAGAAGGGTTATACTATAAGTAAATAATGATCTGTCGGCGCTGTACCGGAGCAAAACTATACCGATGCAAATACTGAAGAGTTAAACAAATCCATTAGTTTTTTGTTTTTATGATAGGTAGGCTACTGACTGGATTTACAGGAAGTAGCTTACTTTATCTATAAAGATAAAAGGGTTTCGAAATGTAAAAATGTTAGGTAAAGATCGGCATTCTTCCATTTTGTCGTATATTTGTATTGTTAAATAATAGTATATATGAAAATCATACTTACATCTATTAGCTTGTTTGTGTTGTCGTTCGCTGTTTTTATATCCTGTAAGACAGAGAAAAAGATAAATACTCCGAATGCGATATCTTACGATTCCATATCAGTATCCAAGATATATCATTTGGATAATGATTCTACAAAACCATCATGTTCGTTAAAGATCACATATATCTTCCCCGTGAAGTTTGCCGATGAGAAGATTTTGGCGACAGTACAGAAGGAATTGAATTTTGCACTGATGGAAGATGAGAAATATGAGCAAATGAAGCCGCAGGATGCCATCAATAAATATGTGGAAGATTACGTGGAAAAATATAAGACTGATGCTAAAGAGCAGTTTCCCGACTGGCAGGAATCAGGCGACACCGAGGATTATTTTTCGTATTATAAAACATTGGATACAAAGGTGATATTCGACATGGACGATATATTGTCGTATCAAATATCATCGATGGATTATAAAGGCGGGGCCAACTCCTCTACGGCTTACCGCAATATTGTGATAGATTTAAAGACCGGAAATATATTGAGTGAACAGGATATATTCTTGCCGGAATACAGGAAATTGCTGAATGCTATTTTGATAAGAAAAATAGTAGCTCAAAATAAAGTGCAGAAGCCAGAAGACCTTCTCGAGTTCGGTTACTGGGGGATTGAAGACCTGACATCGAATGAAAATTTCCTTGTAGATAATAATGGTCTGACCTATATTTTCAATCCGGGAGAATACTCGGCACCATCTCTTGGGGAAATCCGTGTATCACTTCCCTATAATGAAATCCGGGACTTGTTGAGAGATAATTCACCAATATCAATTTTTGCCGGAAAATAATATGGAAATAATTCTTAAGTATTTTCCTGATATCAGTGAAGAACAGAAGAGCCAATTTGCTGCTCTTTATGACTTATATGTTGACTGGAATTCCAAAATAAATGTAATTTCGCGCAAGGATATAGAAAATCTGTATGCACATCATGTCCTGCACTCACTTGCCATAGCTAAACTTATACAATTCACAGATGGGACACAGCTAATGGACGTAGGTACAGGTGGAGGTTTTCCCGGAGTGCCATTGGCTATATTGTTTCCGAAATGCAAGTTCCTGCTGGTAGATAGTATCGGTAAAAAGATAAGGGTAGCTACCGAGGTAGCCACAGCTATCGGATTGAAGAATATACAGTTCCGCCATTGTAGGGCCGAAGAAGTAAAAGAAAAATTTGACTTTGTAGTAAGCCGCGCAGTGATGCCGTTGCCTGATCTGGTAAAAATTATAAAAAAGAATATTTCGAAAGAACAGCACAATGCTTTGCCAAACGGTCTGATTTGCCTTAAAGGGGGGAACCTTGAAGGTGAACTGAAGCCATTTAAGAACACAGCCGAAGCGGATGACTTATCTATGTTCTTCGATGAAGAATATTTCAAGACCAAGAAAATCGTTTACGTACTTATTTAAATAATTGTTAATTCTTTTTGTCGGGAGGAAAATATGTCTACCTTTGTACTGTAATTAAAAGTGTTACAGTATGAGCGATCGTAAGTTTTCAATATCAATGCATATATTAGTGCTTTTGGCTACGAGTACGGATGAATGGCTTTCTTCCGACTATCTGGCAGGAAGTATGAATATCAATCCTGTATTGGTAAGGAAAGAATTATCGAATCTTCGCAGACATGGAATTGTGCTTAGTAAAGAAGGTAAGAACGGAGGAAGTATGCTGGCAAAACCGGCAGATAAGATCCTTCTTTCCGATATATATAGAATAGTCAGTTCCCGGACAGCATTAGGCAATTCATTAGCATCTCCGAATCCTAAATGTCCGGTAGGGAAACAGATTAATGAACATTTGCACGATTTGAATATGGAAGCAGAAGATTTTATAATCGCAAAACTTTCAGATCAGACACTGGCCGATTTTAAGAAGAAGTTCGAGTAATTTTTTTATATAAAACTGTAATAAATATAAATACAGAAAAGGATAACATTTAAAAATAAAACAATATGAAAGTAGCATTAATAGGAGCAACAGGATTTGTTGGCTCACATTTATTACAAGAGTTGGTAAACAGAGGTTTTGAAGTAACAGCAGTGGCCCGTTCGGTAGATAAAATTCCGGTGAAGGACGGAAAGCCAAAGGCGGTTGCAGCAGATGTAACAGACGTAAAAGCATTGGCCTCTGTATTAAAAGGAAATGATGTTGTATTGAGTGCTTTTAATCCCGGATGGTCGAATCCGAACATTTATAATGATTTTATGAAAGGATCGGAAGCTATCCAGCAAGCAGTAAAGGAAGCCGGAGTAAAACGTTATGTAATGATAGGAGGGGCAGGCAGCCTGTACATCGACGGACAGCAAATAGTGGATGGCGCTGATTTTCCTGAAAGTATTAAGCCCGGAGCAACCGCGGCAAGGGATTACCTGGATGTACTGAAAAAGGAAAAAGATCTCGATTGGACAATGTTTTCACCTGCTATCAATATGCATCCGGGTATTAAGACCGGAAGAACAGGTAAATACAGGCTGGGAACAGATGAACCTGTATTTGATAAGGATGGCGAATCGGTATTGTCCGTCGAAGATCTGGCGGTTGCCGTTGTTGACGAGATTGAGAACCACAAATTCTCCCGCCAACGCTTTACAGCCGGATATTAGAATCTGTTTTGATTTTTCAAGAATATGATTTTGAAGGATAAAACGAGCTGCTTCGAAGTCAAAATTTTTGAGTTTAGCGGGCTAAACGATAAAATTTCTGACAAGATATGAGCCGTTTTAGATTCAAAATGCTTCATTGACTAAAATTTAAACAGTTTCTTAATTGATATATAGAATCTATACGGTATAGGCAGTATTTCAAATATGGATACTGCCTTTTTGTATATTTATAACATAAGATATAAGCTTAAATGGCTAGTTTTGAAACGAAAAAAGTTTTACCTTTAGGCTGTTTTTTAACAGAAAGTCATTTGTAAAATCTATGAACGTAAAAATATTTGAATTTAATCCGATTAGCGAAAATACATATGTGGCATATGATGAAACGAAAGAGTGTGTCATCATTGATCCGGGTTGTTTCTTTCCGGATGAGAAGGCGCTTTTGTTGAATTTTATTCTCGATAACGACCTGGTGGTAAAGCACCTCTTGAATACTCATCTGCACTTTGACCATGTATTCGGAAATAATTTTATATACGAACAGTTTCATCTGGAAACAGAGGCAAACAAAGGAGATGAATTTCTTCTGGAGCAATTGCCTGCCCAATTGCAAATGTTCGGCTTTAAGAATGAAAGTGCTGGAATTCCTCGAATTGGCAAGTATCTGAATGAAAACGATGTGGTAACATTCGGAAATCAGAGATTTATAGTTCTGGAAATACCGGGACACTCGCCGGGCAGCATTATTTTCTATAATCAGGATGCAGGTTGTGCCTTTGTCGGAGATGTATTATTCAGGGGAAGTGTAGGGCGTACCGACCTTGCCGGAGGAAGCCATGAACAGCTTATTGCCGGTATAAAGAGCAAACTGCTCACACTGCCTAAAGAAACAGTGATATATTCAGGCCACGGGCCATTAACTACAATAGGGGAAGAAATCAAAAGTAATTTTTATTTACAATAAAACAGAACGGAAAGCACATGAAAAGCGAAAGATTCCAACATCGCCATATTGGCATCAATGCAGAAGAAGAGAAAATAATGTTGGCTAAAATCGGGGTAAAATCCCTTGATGAGCTGATAGATCAGACGATTCCTCAGAATATCCGATTACAAAGCGGATTGAATTTGCCGGAGGCTCTCAGCGAACATGAGTATGCCGAAGAAATGGCACTGATGGCTTCGAAAAACCGCATATGCGCTTCGTATATAGGGATGGGATGGTACGATACGGTATGTCCTGCGCCTATTTTCCGTAATGTATTCGAAAATCCTGTTTGGTACACATCTTATACACCATACCAGGCGGAAATATCACAAGGTCGTCTCGAGGCTTTGATGAACTTCCAGACAATGGTGAGCGAGTTGACAGGCCTTTCTTTATCGAACTGTTCCCTGCTTGACGAAGCTACGGCCGGAGCGGAAGCGGCAGCAATGATGCATGCCCTTCGCAGCCGCGATCAGGTGAAAAACGGAGCAGACAAATTGTTTATTGATAAAAATATATTCCCGCAAACACTCGCTGTAATCAATACTCGTGCCGTGCCGCAAGGTATAGAGGTCGTGGTTGGCGATTATAAGGTATTTGATATTAACAGTGAATTTTTTGGTGCTATTATCCAATACCCGAATTCGAACGGTAGTGTCGAAGATTATAAGGCTTTTACAGAAAAAGTGCATGCTGCCGGATGCAAAGTTGCTGTCGCTACCGATTTGATGGCGTTGACTCTTTTGGTACCTCCGGGAGAATGGGGCGCTGATATAGCCTTCGGTAGCAGCCAACGGTTTGGTATACCGATGTTTTACGGAGGCCCTTCAGCCGGATTCTTCGCAACAAAAGAAGAGAACAAGCGTAATGTGCCCGGACGTATCATCGGTGTATCGAAAGATGCTTATGGTAAGTCTGCATATCGTATGGCATTGCAAACCCGGGAACAGCATATCAAGCGGGAGAAAGCAACGTCGAATATTTGTACGGCTCAGGCATTGTTGGCTACTATGGCCGGTTTCTATGCCGTATATCACGGGCCTAAAGGCTTGAAGGAGATTGCGAAACGGATTCATTCTGCAACAGCATTGATAGCGGATGAACTGAAAGAACTGGGCTATACTATCCTTAACGAACAGTATTTCGATACATTGAAAATAGGTTTGGCCAGTGGTGTCTCTCAATATTCTTTACGCGAATATGCCGAAATGCGCGATATAAATCTGCGTTATTACGAGGGAGGAGAAGTAGGTGTCAGCATAGATGAGACTATCACGGAATATAAAGCCCATGAACTTCTGGCAGTGTTTTCCCTTGCAGCCGGACGTATGGAGGTATTTATGATTGATGATCTTCCCGAAAAACTGACTATTAAAGATGAGTTCCTCCGTAAAAGCGAATACTTGCAGCACGAAGTATTTAATTCATACCATACCGAAACGGAGTTGATGCGCTATATTAAACGCCTCGACAGAAAAGATATTTCACTTGCCCATTCTATGATTTCACTCGGTTCATGTACCATGAAGCTGAATGCTGCATCAGAACTGCTCCCTCTTTCATTGGGCGGGTTCCAGAACATCCATCCGTTTGCACCTCAGTCGCAGACTCAGGGATATAACGAATTGATAGAAGAACTGGGTGAATACCTCAAAGAAATAACAGGTTTTGCCGGGGTTAGCTTTCAACCTAATTCGGGTGCAGCCGGAGAATATGCGGGTTTGATGACAATCCGCAAATATCAGGAGAGTATCGGACAGGGACATCGCAACATTATTCTTATTCCTGCATCGGCTCACGGCACCAATCCTGCTTCCGCTATACAGGCCGGATACGAGACTGTTACCATAGATTGTGATGCACATGGGAATGTAGTATTGGAAGACTTGCAGGCAAAAGCTGATCTGCATAAAGATAATCTGGCAGGATGTATGATTACATATCCGTCTACACACGGCATTTTCGAAAAGGAAATAAAGGAAATGTGCAAGGTTGTCCATGAAAAAGGAGGGCAGGTATATATGGACGGGGCAAATATGAATGCACAGGTCGGACTGACCAATCCGGGCTCTATCGGCGCCGATGTATGCCACCTCAATCTTCACAAAACATTTGCTATTCCTCATGGTGGCGGAGGCCCGGGTGAGGGTCCTATTTGTGTGGCTGAGCATCTGATTCCGTTTCTTCCTCACCATCCCGAGCTGGACGGCAGCACAGTGAATACTGTTGCATCTGCTCCGTTTGGTAGTGCGGGGATATTGCCTATCACTTATGGATATATCCGTATGCTGGGTGCGGAAGGGCTTACACATGCCACTAAAATAGCTATACTGAATGCGAACTATCTGGCCGAATGTTTTAAGGATACATATGGCGTTGTTTACAGAGGTACATCGGGCAGGGTAGGGCATGAATTGATTCTGGAATGCCGCGAGGTGAAGGATACATCCGGTATAACAGAATCGGACATTGCCAAGCGTTTGATGGATTACGGTTACCACGCACCTACATTGTCTTTCCCTGTACACGGTACATTGATGATAGAGCCTACCGAGAGTGAAAGTCTGGCTGAACTTAACCGTTTTGTAGATACAATGAACCAGATATGGGAGGAAATCAAGGAAGTGGAAAACGGTACATATACCAAAGAAGACAATGTGCTGGTAAATGCTCCTCATCCTGAATATGAAGTGTGTGCCGATGAATGGAAGCATGCTTATCCGCGATCTAAAGCAGCTTATCCTCTTCAGTTTGTGAAGGATAATAAATTTTGGATAAATGTGGCCCGTGTAGACAATGCTTTTGGGGACAGAAACCTGATTACCTGCCTGTGTGATATGGGATAATGCATCTGTTCAGGCAGGACTTTGGGATGTGAATTGTTGTAAACATATAAAGATAGTTTAAACTAAAATCGTATTAACTTGTTTATTGTAAGAATAGACACAAAATGTGAAACTATGAAATTGAAATTATTTTTAATGACGGTTATATTAATGATGGGTATAAGTACAACAGTAGATGCTCAGAATAAAAAACCATTGAAGAATGATAAAGAGACAGTTCTATTCGATGTGTCGATGACTTGTGAGAATTGTCAGAAGCGTATTGAAAAGAATATTGCATTCGAAAAAGGGGTGACGGATATGAAAGTAGATCTTGAAAATAAAACAGTACTGATCGAATTCAAGAAAACTCAGACAACAGTGGAAAATCTTAAAGCCGCAATTGAAAAATTAGGCTATGAGGTTAAAATACACAATAGTGAACAGAAAAAATAAAGTAGAAAGATGAAAAAATTATTTATCATTATTGCAGCTATGGGATTGATGTATAGCTGTGGTGGTGGCACTCAAAAAGGACAGGAAGAAAAAGCTTCTGTTGATGAATTCTCTGAAATCGCAAAGCAGGTAAAAGACGAGCATAATGCTAAAAATTCACTTGATTATGTGGGAACATATACAGGTAAAATACCTACAGCCAGTGGCGAAGGTATGATTGTATCTATTACATTATCAGATAGTACATATGTTAAGAGTACAGAGTATGTAAATAAGAAAAACAGTAAATCGGAAGAAAAAGGTAAATATACCTGGAATGCTGCCGGTAATACAATTATTCTGGATGGAGTAAAAGATGCGCCTAACCAGTATTTTGTGGGAGAGAATACATTGACTCAGCTGGATATGGAGGGTAATAAAATTACCGGAGATATGGCCGACCTGTATATTTTGAAGAAATAATTCTTTGATGTTTTATATAAGTAAAGCCCTTTCCAATATTGGAAAGGGCTTTATTTATTAATCGGGGTTCAGGAATTTCATATCTTGTTACGACAAGCCATATCCGTTTAACATCCCGTTAAAATACAATGGTTTCAAAACCTTTACCTTTAGATGCCATGCTGCAGCTTGCTCTTTCGACATATCCATCATGGTAAAAGGTGCTGTTGGTTGAGGATTTTTATCATAATCAAATTCGCAAAGAAGAACATGCCCGTAGTCGGTGACGATAGGGCATGCTGCATATCCATTGTATTTCATTTCCGGAGATTTACCGTCCATCAGAGAAATCAGATTCATTGCAGCTACAGGAACTTGTTTACGCACAGCGGCAGAAGTTTTGCTGGTAGGAATTCCCGCGCAATCACCTAAACAAATAATATTGGAATATGTCTTGTGCACCAATGTCTCTTTGTCTATCATGACCCAGCCTTCATCGGCTAATTTTCCCTCAGTCCAGGATAGTCCTGAATTCTTTACAAAATCCGGAGCAGACATAGGAGGAGTAAAGTGTAGGAATTCATAATCTTCGGTGATAGGTGTTATGATTTTCTCATCTCCGATAGTTTCTATATGGTCCATATATACACGTTTGGCAGATGTGTCCACTCCCTTCAGACGAGTAGTCAGGTGTATTGGAATATTTCGTTCATTGTATATCTCCAGTAAGCGCGGAGTATAATATGGCACATCGTAAAGCTCATTTGCCGCGGTGTAATAGCTGAGGGTAACGTTGTCTCTTGTTTCTTGTTTACGAGTGTAATGTTCAGCCAATAAGCATATTTTTTTAGGAGCACCTCCGCATTTATGTTTGGTGTAAGTGTCTGTAAAGATACCTTTTCCTCCTGTCTTGGAAAATTCCTGAATAGCAGTCCATGTTTTCTGAGCTCCTTCGAAGTCATATATAGAATGGGCATTTCCCAGCCCTAATGTATCTTTGGTGATTCCTTCTGTTTTCTCCCAGTTTATTTGTAATCCCGGGGTGAGTACAAGAAAATCATAGCTTATATTACCGTTTGATTCTGTTACTATCTGATTGCTCACAGGATTCACTTCCTTTACAATATCTTTTATCCATTTTGTCTGGCTGGGTACACAATCTTTCTGATCTTTCCATACTTCATCAGGAGTGTACACCCCCGATGCAACCAGGGTGAATCCAGGCTGATAGTATTGGCGATCGCTGGGATCGATAAGGGTGATGTCCGGTTCATCCAACCAGCGTTGCAGTAGGGCGGCCATGCTGAGGCCGGCGGCTCCTCCACCGATTATGACAATTTTACCTTTCGCATTACTTGAGAATTCTGTCAGTTTGTATATTCCTGTTGCGGTAATTAATCCTGCTGCACTGGTAATGGCAGCAACTTTAAGAAACTTTCTTCTGTTAATTTTTCTATTAGGCATTAGTAGTTTATGATAATTAGAGTTTTTATGGCATTTTCGTCTAGGTTCGGATTCGACCGGGGCAAAGATACATTATTTTTATTCATCAGCCAACCGTAAATGCTTATCTATGGGGATGATATATGTTTAGGATGGAATGTCATAATGTATTAATTGGTGTGAAAATGTTTTCATATTAATATTTAAAAGTTAACTTTGCGTGTTATTTAACAGCAAAAACGTTCAAAATACCAAAATGAGCTATTTAATAAAACCAAAACAGTACCATGCTTTGCTTGACTTACAACAAACCGAAATGGGGATCAAGCGAATAAAAGACTTCTTCCAACAAAACTTATCATCAGAACTCCGGTTACGTCGTGTTACCGCTCCTTTATTCGTATTAAAGGGAATGGGGATAAATGATGACCTGAATGGTGTGGAACGTGCCGTTAATTTTCCGATAAAAGATATGGGAGATGAGCGTGCGGAGATTGTTCATTCACTGGCAAAATGGAAACGTCTTACTTTAGCTGATTATGGTATAAACGAAGGCTATGGTATTTATACAGATATGAATGCGATACGTGCAGATGAGGAATTGGGTAATTTGCACTCTTTGTATGTGGATCAGTGGGATTGGGAGATGGTGATGTCCCCGGAAGATCGTAATCTCGATTTTCTGAAGGAAGTTGTTCGCCGTATCTATGCCGCCTTAGTCCGTACCGAATATCTTGTATATGAGGCATTCCCTGCTATAGTGCCTATTCTGCCCAGTGAGATCAAGTTTGTCCATGCGGAGGAATTGCTTAAAAAATATCCGGGCCTTTCGTCTAAAGAGCGGGAAAATAAAGTGGCGGAAGAATATGGCGCTGTTTTTATTATAGGTATTGGAGGAGAACTGAGTAACGGCGAACCGCATGATGGACGTGCTCCCGATTATGATGACTGGACTACCAGGTCTGAGAATGGGTTTAACGGACTTAATGGAGATCTTATTGTCTGGAATCCGGTGTTGGGGCAAGGAATGGAGCTTTCTTCAATGGGTATCCGTGTCAACAGAGAAGTTTTGCTTGAGCAATTGAAAAAATCAGGCCAGGAAGACCGTACACAATTATATTTCCACAGACGTTTGCTTAATGGTGAGCTTCCTCAATCTATCGGAGGTGGAATAGGGCAGTCCCGGCTATGTATGTTTTATTTACGAAAAGCACATATAGGAGAAATTCAAGCTGGTATATGGCCGGCAAAAATGCGTGTAGAGGCCGAAAGCCTGGGAATGCCTCTGATATAAGGACTTTTCATAAAAAGATTTAAATAAGTACTTTTCAGATGCTGAAAGAATCAGGATTGAAGTTGTAAGTGGATTATTTTTCTTAACTTTATAATTCAAGGATGTTTTTTATTAAAGACATCCTTCGTTATTTTAATTATTCAACTAGACAAAACATGGAAAATAAGGTAACTATTCACTGCACAAATACAGACAGTTATAAGAACTTCCCCGTAGGGACAAGCCTGATCGATATACTCAAAGGTTTTTCTCTGAAAACAGAATTTCCGGTTGTAAATGCAAGGGTTAATAATAAGACAGAACCGCTGGACTATCAGGCTTATCATAATAAAACAGTGACATTTGTAGAGTTGACTGAGCCTTCAGGGATGCGGACTTATGTGCGTTCACTGTGTTTTTTACTGGCAAAGGCAGTTTCGGAAATTTTCCCGGAAGGACAACTTTATATAGAGCATCCTATTTCGTTAGGCTATTTCTGCCGCATTATCAATATATCTTCTGTTATAGATCAAGCGGCTATTGAATCTATAAAAGCTAAGATACAAGAATATATTGATGCTGATATGCGTTTCGAAGGTGTTGAAGAAGAAACAGTGCAGGTTGTAAAGATGTTCAGGGAAAGAGGTTTCGAAGATAAAGCCATTCTGTTGGAGACTTCGGGTGAGATGTATTCTAAATACTACCGTCTGGGAGACTCTGTCGATTATTTTTATGGTTGCCTTGTACCATCTGCCGGATATATAGATATATATGATTTACTCTTGTATAATGATGGATTACTGCTGCGTGTGCCTAACCGTAGTAATCCGGTTGAACTTGAGCCTGTCATAGAGCAACCGAAGATGTATAATGTATATAAAGAACATCTTAAGTTCCTTAATATAATAGGTTTGGATAATGTTGGCGATATGAACAAAGCTAATCAGGAAGGTCTTATGCCGGGTGTGATAAAGGTTTCGGAGGCCTATCAGGAAAAGACAATCGCCAATATTGCAGAGCAAATTGCATCCCGCTCCGAAGACGGCGTGAGAGTTGTGCTTATATCGGGACCTTCGTCTTCAGGAAAAACTACGTTTCGTATGCGTCTCGAGGTGCAACTTATGGTGAATCTCTTGAAGCCTGTGGGGCTTTCTCTCGATAACTATTTTGTAGACCGCGATAAGACGCCTTTAGATGAAGATGGCGGATATGATTTTGAATCATTATATGCTTTGGATATACCTAAATTTAATGAAGATCTGGAAAGTTTGTTGAAAGGTGAGGAAATCGAATTGCCGACGTTTAACTTTACTACCGGCCAAAGAGAATATAAGGGTGATAAACTGAAACTCGATGAGCATACAATATTAGTTATAGAAGGCATACACGGGTTGAATCCGGATTTAACAATTGGAATTCCCGATTATCAGAAATTCAAGATATATGTTTCGGCTTTAACCACAATTTCGTTGGATAATCATAACTGGATACCTACAACAGATAACCGTTTGCTGCGCCGCTTGATTCGAGACTATCGCTATCGTAGCTATTCTGCTATAGATACCCTGTCGCGTTGGGCGAGTGTGCGTAAAGGAGAAGATAAATGGATTTTTCCGTATCAGGAGAATGCCGATGTAATGTTTAATTCGGCTATGATGTATGAATTTGCGGCTTTACGTCGTTATGCAGAACCAATTCTTTCTCAGGTACCTAACAGTGCTCTTGAATATGCAGAGGCGCACAGGTTGCTTAAATTTCTGAAATACTTCAATTATATAAACGATAGGGAGCTGCCACCAACATCTTTGTTGAGAGAGTTTGTGGGAGGAAGTAGTTTTAAATATTAATATAGCAAACAGACTTGATTAAATAAGAGAGAAGGCTGCCAGTTTAAAATATTGGTAGTCTTCTTTGAGGTGGGCTTTATTCAAATACTATTGCTAAGGGATAAATGTTAATTAGGTTATAAAAAGGATATTACATTATTTGTGTGTCATTTTATGTTTGAATAAGATTCTTGTGTATATAAATTGTGTCATTATTTGTTTGTTTTGTTTAATGTTACTCTTTTTGGTTTGATTTTAAATTTAGTTTGTTTGTTTTGAATCATATATATGTTGAAAGTCAAGTTAAATTGACTGAAATGTGCTTTGTGAATGACTTAAGAACGTCTATTTTTGTTTAAAGCTAAAATGCATTGTTTTTAAATGCAAATACACAAATATTTATTAATAACTATACCACCTTACCTGAGGTGTCTTCTTTTTTATGAAAACTATAATAAATGAAATGCTTGTTACGTCAATAAACAACTCTCTGCCGGAAGGGGAGAAACTTGTTTCGTTTCTAATGGATTTATTGAATCTAAGCAGGGAATCGGCATATAGACGGATAAGAAATGAGATTCCTTTTACTTTCGAAGAAGTCATTGCTATATCTCTGAAACTAGGGCTTTCTTTAGATGAAATAGCAGGACAAGAGCAAAAGAACAGGGCTTTTTTTGACTTACCTGTTCCCAAATCGGCGGATCCGTTGGATGTGTACTCAGAAATAGTGGATGTTGCGGCTGAGATATATAAAAAAATGCAAAAAAGTAAAGAGTCGGAAATATTCTTTACGGCAAACCAGCTGCCTTTTCCTTATTATATGTTATATGAGAATTTGTCTAAGTTCTATTATTACAAATGGATACATAAAACACAGGAGGTTCCTCTCAATTTTTATTTGTCCGAATTTTCTCCACCCTCTCAAGTCTCGACTGTTCATAAAAGATACCGCTATGCGGCAACTAAGGTGAATCAGGTTACAGCTATATTGTGTCCTAGCTTTATTTTGTCTACAGTGAAAGAAATAATTTATTTTTACAGACGCAGGCTGATAACAAAGGAAGAACTCTTTCTTTTGCAGGAAGACTTATATAAGGTAATCAACAAGCTTGAAAATGACACAAGAAAAGGGGTTGATGAGAATGGTGTAAAAACAGACTTGTATTGCTCTACTTTAAATATTGCATCAAATAGTATCTGGTTTAGACATGATAATGAGACCGGAACACAGTTTTGGACTTATACAGATCCTATTACAGTGTACAATACAGAAGTTTCAAAGAGGCATAAAATGTGGATCGACTCATTATTGAAGTATTCTACACTCATATCTCAAAGTAATGAGATTCAGCGTTCAGAATTCTTTAATAAGCAAAATGAGTACGTCAAAAATATAGAGAGTCTTACACTTTAATAGCAGAGCGGAGTATATTGTCATTTTTTAGGAGATGGGGTGCCTGTGCGCCTCTTTTATTGACAAATGAAAATGCTTTATTTTCACATTTATGCTGATTATATAAAATGTGAATATCTAATTTTGGCATTAGATAAGATGAATTAAAGACAAATATAGGGATAGATATTATTATAAATAGTATCTATATGTAGAGACAAAACTTACAATATCTAAAAAGAGGATTTTTTCCTGATCTAATCTTTTATGATGAAGTATTTACCCGTCGTGTTTAGTAGTTCTTTAAGAATTGTTTTATAAGAAATAAGTAAAGGAAATTTAGACAACAATAGTTTTGCATTAGCATTGTTTGTCTTCTTATATCTGCTTTTTTCCATGCCTGAGAAGGTTCGTTGCAGTATACCGTCGTGCAGAACTATTGCTGGCTAAATTTCTCTTTATAAAACAATAACGTGATTGACAAAACTATAGAATAATTACTTACTAATTTAAATTTATGACACTACAGAGATTCTGTTGGCTGCATGGCATGTTAGTCATGCTATTACTTACGTCCGGATTGAAAGCTCAGGTTACCGTTGGGTCTAATAACTCACCGGAAAAAGCCGCATTGCTGGATATAAAGGAGAAGATAGATAAGACGGGAGGCCCGACCGTCGATAAAGGAGGGTTACTTTTACCCAGGGTAAATTTGGAAAAGAAATACCAATTATATCCTTTTGTTAGAGAAGCCGGATATAATCCCTCAAATTATGATAATTCCACTTATAATCCGGATGATATGGATCCGGAATATGCATCCGAAAAATTAGCTCATACCGGGCTTATTGTATATAATTTGGTCGCGGATGATGAAAATGAATTGTGTTTAGGTTTAAATCAGTGGGATGGTGAAAAATGGAACTGTTTCCAGGAAAAAATGGGAAATGCAATAGCTACCATAACCAATTGCGATTCTTTAAACTTCTATGGTCAGTATCAGAATAAGGTGTCATTGAATTCATCTAATTATGTGACTATACCTTTGCTTGTAACAAAATCCGGAGCTTATACAGTCACTATTATGCCGGACCCGGATAATGGATATTATTTTACTGCCTCGGGTATATTTATGACAACAGGATACTATTTTATAACAGTACCCGGGGCGGGTACGCCGATTGATTATACACCGGCGACCGGTGCGGGTAGCGATGGGGATTTGATGAAGATCGTTTTTAATGGAAAACCATTGTCTTCATGCGATCCTCTGTATGTGAAGGTGGAAGATTCTTCGAAGAAGCCTCTCTATTCGATGGATTGTAGTAAGACAAAGGTGAGAGGAGTGTATAAAATCGATGTTCCGCTCGATACTGATGAGCATTATATAGACATGGTATTAACTGTAGATGCAGAGGCATTAGGTGCTACATATATTATAGAAACCAATACTGTCGATGGTATTTATTTCAAAGCCGAAGGAACATTAAATAATACTAGTCAGCCCGTTAAATTATTAGGATATGGAGTACCTAATAGTATGGATGATAAGGTATTTACTATTACTTCGAATAGTAAGAAAACAGTAGCCACATGTAAAGCTACTGTATATATGTGTTATACTCCCAAAAAGATATTGGGAATAGGTTACTATAATACAAACTATGGATATTATATTCAAAATTCGGCATCGCTGGCGGTGATGAATGCTGATATAAACTTTGGTTCATTGGAAAATAGCACGGTAAAAGTAGAGAAGCCGTTTTCTTATAGCTATATAAAGGGTGAAACACAGGGGAATATAGATGGTGCAGGTTATATAAATGCATCAGCACTTAGTACCGAGTTGGCAAAGAATCCGGATATTGTTGTTCTAGGCTTTTTCGTATCTTTTAATGCAAATACAATACAGCAACTTACGGAATATCTGAATAAAGGAGGTGTATTAGTTATGTTCACAGAATACTATACAAGTAATGCTGTGAGTGCAGAAGCTCTTTTCCGCAATATTTTTGCAGATTCTAATATCACAGGGGGGATGAAGAATGCACGAAGTGCTGTTTACCCGTTGAGTTCCGTAAATGATGAAATATTGAACGGGCCGTTTGGCGATGCCAGAGGAAAACTATGGGGTGAAGATGCTTCACAGACATATGTTATACAAGGATTACCAGCGGGAGATATATATACTTATAGTGGTGGAAGCCGGTTAAATGCTACAGGAGCCAATATACTTCCCGGTGTCACAATGTTTAGGCATAAAACTCTAAATCTCTTCTGGGTAGGTGATGGTGGCTTTAATTCAAATCTGGGGCCGTATTACGGCAATACATATTTAGATAAAGGGATTTGTCCTTTCACTATTAATTCCTCTATGCAACCTATACCACGTGTCGATTATGGGGAATCTGCGATGGGGAATGTTAATCAGACAGTGTATAATTCTATATTATTTGGAAATATAATGGCTTAGGCTATAAAACAAGCTGAATTTAATGGCATCAATACGGTGAAATAAATTGATAAATATAAAGAAAGCCATTTCAAAAAATGAAGTGGCTCTCTTTATATTTTTAGAGTGTAACGTTATTCCTCCTCAGGAGTAGTATTTACATACTTTTCGTTCTGTAATTGCTGTTGTTGTTCATATAACTCAAATATATGATTGCGAAAAGTTGTATTACGTTGTAGTTTATTGTAGGCTTCTTTTGCCGCTTTCTGCTGGGATTCTTTCTTCGAGTAACCTGTGCCAAGGCCAGCTTGCTCTCCCATAATGATCACAGCCGTTTTGAATATAGGGGTGTTGTTCTCGTCAACGAAACTATCGATAAGATCAAAACTAACAGATATCTTTTGTTTCTGGCTCCACTCTATCAGCCTGGATTTATAATTAGCCTCTAGTTCTGCCACTGATTCTATGTTCAGATGTTCTTGTATAAGGCGCTCAAAAACAAATCGTTTTGCAGCCCTATAGCCCTGATCCAGATATATGGCGCCAATGAATGCTTCCAGTGCATTGCCATACATGTGAGTATTGGGAGTCGTATTCCTTGTCGATGTTTTGATCAGTTTATCTATACCTATCTCCAAGGCGAGTCTGTTTAATGTTTCGCGTTGGACAATCTTGGAGCGCATATTGGTAAGGAAGCCCTCTTTCTTATATTCGAATTCTTTGAATACAATATCAGCTACAATTGCATCCAATATAGCGTCACCGAGGAATTCGAGGCGTTCGTTGTTGATCCATCTGCCATCTTTAAGTTTTATAGACGATGACTTATGTAATAAGGCCTGTTCGTATAATGTAATATTGTACGGATAGAACCCAAGTATTTTGCAAAAAGATACATAAGGCTCTTTCCCTCTTTTAGGAAGAAGCCTTATACCTCGATATATCTTTTTAAGCACGTTGTTTTCCTATTTCTTAAACTTTTTGACTATCACACATGCATTATGTCCGCCAAAACCAAATGTGTTGGAAAGTGCTACATTAACAGTTCTCTTTTGAGACTTGTTGAATGTAAGGTTCAGTTTGTAATCTATTTCAGGATCTTCATCACCTTCTGTAAAGTTTATTGTCGGAGGAACTATATCGTTCTGAACCGCCAATACACAGAACATGGCTTCCAAAGCTCCTGCTGCACCTAATAAGTGCCCAGTCATTGATTTTGTAGAACTGATGTTCAGATTATATGCATGCTCACCGAATACTTCTTTGATAGCTTTTATCTCGGATGGGTCGCCTACCGGGGTAGATGTTCCGTGCACATTAATATAATCCATATCAGTAGGGTTCATGTTTGCATCCTGCAAAGCATTTCTCATTACCAACTTAGCTCCTAATCCTTCCGGGTGAGAGGCTGTTAAGTGATAAGCATCCGCAGACATACCTCCGCCAACTACTTCAGCATAGATTTTAGCTCCACGGGCAAGGGCATGTTCTAGTTCTTCGAAAATAAGACATGCTGCACCTTCTCCCATGATAAACCCATCGCGGCTGGCGCTAAATGGACGCGAGGCTGTTTCAGGCGAATCATTGCGTGTAGATAATGCAGTCATGGCATTAAAACCACCGACACCGGCAGCTGTAATAGCTGCTTCCGCACCGCCCACTACAATAACATCAGCCTTACCCATACGGATAATGTCGAAAGAGTTTATAGCACTATGGGTAGATGAAGCACACGCCGATACGGTTCCGTAATTGGGGCCGCGCAAACCATGACGAATCGAAATAAGTCCCGCTGCAATATCCGAAATCATCTTAGGGATAAAGAAAGGATTGAATTTTGGCCCGTTTTCTTCATTTTTCGCATAATAACTGACTTCTTCTTCGAAAGTCTTTATACCACCAATGCCAGCGGAGAAGATAACACCTATGCGATCGCAGTTCTCTTTTGAAAAATCAAGTTTTGAATCTGCGATAGCTTCTTCGGAAGCACCTATAGCAAGTAATGTATATCTATCGCATTTGCGCATTTCTTTCCTGTCCAGATAGACAGAAGGATCATATCCTTTAACTTCGCAAGCGAATTGTGTTTTAAATTTTGACGCGTCAAAATGAGTAATAGGTCCAGCCCCACTCACCCCGTTGATGGCATTGTTCCATGTAGTGGCTACATCGTTGCCAAGAGGAGATACCGAGCCTAGACCTGTTACTACTACTCTTTTTAATTCCATAAGTAAATATTGGAAAAAAAATTATTTTGCATTTGCTTCAATGTAAGAGACAGCATCTCCTACTGTAGCGATTTTTTCAGTCTGATCATCTGGAATAGAAATGCCGAATTCTTTTTCAAATTCCATGATTAATTCTACTGTGTCAAGTGAGTCAGCTCCTAGGTCGTTTGTAAAGCTAGCAGTATCTGTTACTTCAGATTCTTCTACACCTAACTTATCAACAATAATTGCTTTCACTTTTGATGCTACTTCTGACATAATTTCTAGTTTTGATTAATAATTAATTTTTATTTCTAATTTTGTCGGTGCAAAGTAACAGTTTTTTATACATATGAAACAAATATTTTGTGGATAAAATAGTTAAAATTGCACATTTTTTTTGTTTGTGTGCAGGCATCTTAAATTATTCTTATGACTAAAATAGCAATTTTCGCTTCAGGTTCAGGTTCTAATGCCGAAAATATAATAAAATATTTTGCTAATAACGAGACTGTAAGCATAGAACTTATCGTTTCGAACAAAGAGGATGCATATGTACATCAGCGGGCCAAAAATCTGGGGGTAGAATCTGTTACATACTCAAAAAACGACTTTTACAATACAGATAAAGTCCTTGAGTGCTTGTTGCAAAAAGAGGTCGGTTTTATTGTATTGGCAGGTTTCCTGCTGAAAATTCCGGAAAATCTGCTACAGGCATATCCTAATAAGATAATTAACATACATCCGGCCTTACTGCCAAAATTCGGAGGAAAAGGGATGTATGGAGATAATGTACATAAGGCAGTGGTCGAAGCGGGTGAGTCGGAATCGGGGATTACGATACATTATGTAAATGAAAATTACGACGAAGGAACTGTAATCTTTCAGGCTAAATGTCCTGTTTCTGTAATCGATAGCTATCAAGATGTTGCAAAAAAAGTACATGCACTGGAGTACACATACTTTCCTTTAATTATAGATAAGGTGTTGAAAAGTTAATCTTTATACTGATTTTGTAATCTTTCTTTTATCCTGCGAACTGACTTTTTGGGAACGGTTTTAGGAGTATTATCTTGCTGTTTCTTTTCTTCTTCAACTTTGGCCGGCTTGTTTTGGTTTTGCGCATTATTATTAGTTGTAGTAGTACTACTATTACTATTGTAATGTTGTTGCCTTATGGTAGACTGAGGAGGATTGGCTACCCGTTTAATACCCGGTCTGTTTATTATATAAGTGGCATTTTCGTCTGTACCTACTTTTTCATCATTTACAGTTCTGGAGATAATCCTGGTTGTTGATTCAGTGGCACTTTTTTCTTCAGGTATATCTGTTTCCTCTGTTTTTACCACACGGTCTACCTGCTTGCCATCGGCAGTGATCTCCCTTCTGATAACAGGTTCCGGCGCTTTAGGCGCTTTTCTATTTGCATCAGAAGTATTGTTTACAGGAACAGTGATTGCCGTAGTGGCTACATTATTGTTGAATAGGTAGTCATTTGTCAGATCGATAGGGATTTTTAATCTATTCAGCGTTTTATCTGATACAAGGTACCAAATCTCACCAAATGGATTTCCCGATGCAGTATCGGTAACTCGCATCTCACGCTTGATGACTTCTGATGGATAGAGTTGATTCGTTACAGAAAACGGAACCTCGAGGCCATTAATATAATAGGTCGGCTTCCCGTTAAATCCGATATACATATTGGTTAGTTCCTCGATAGAGGCATCTTTTTTCATCAGGCTGTCAGCTATGTTCATTGCTGCTTGCTCTTTCTTTTTTCTGTTCCGGTAATCTCTGGCTAGCCGGAAACCTAAAGCATCATTCCTTTCGTTGTTGATCTTCTTTTCTTCAGCTACTTCACGTAATAATCGATCTACATCTAAAGCAGCCTCCTCTAAACCACTGTATGTGGGATCCGTTTCTCCAAATATGGAGTCAACAGCTGCATTGCGGTTATTAATAAACAAGAATTTAGAATATTCATCTGTCAGTCCACCACTAGTCCTATTTACTACGCGCGTGGTATCACCTGTACTGATGATATATATTTTTTTCCCTATCTGCTCAGCTTCTTTCTTTGTAGGAGCCCTATATATCTGGGCTTCTGCAAACAGCGGGATAAGCAGTAGGAATATTAATGTTATTATATATTTGCTTGTACTCATTTGTGTCTCTTTATGCAATTTATGTATTTGATATAATAACCCTAGTTAGTATATACGCAACAAATATACAAGTTTTTATTGAAAGATATTTTACTCTTACAAAATTTAGCATAATTAGAATTTCATTTTGTTATTTTATAGACTTGCAAACCTTGATAAGGTTGTAGATATTTGCTACTTTTGCATATAATAAATCAACTATAAAAATATTAATTCATGGCAACACCTCCGTTTAAGTATCAGGAAACTTTCCCGCTTGGAAAAGATACAACAGAGTATTATCTCTTGTCGAAAGACTTCGTTTCTACAGCAAACTTTGAAGGTCAGGAAATTTTAAAAGTATCACCGGAAGCACTTACTTTATTAGCTCAACATGCATTCCACAATGTAGAATTTTTACTTCGCCCCGAACATCAGCAACAGGTTGCGAAAATTCTCGCCGATCCCGAAGCCAGTGATAACGATAAGTTTGTGGCGCTTACTTTTCTGCGTAACTCCGAGATCTCGGCTAAAGGTATACTACCGTTCTGTCAGGATACAGGTACAGCGATTATAATGGGTAAGAAAGGTCAGAATGTATGGACTGGAGGAAATGATGAGGAAGCTCTCTCGAAAGGAGTATATAATACCTTTACAGAAGACAATCTGCGCTATTCACAGAATGCGCCCTTGGACATGTATAAGGAGATAAATACAGGAAGCAACCTTCCTGCGCAGATAGATTTATATGCCGTAAACGGTAATGAGTATAAATTCTTATTTGTAGCCAAAGGTGGAGGCTCAGCTAATAAGACTTATCTTTATCAGGAAACGAAAGCATTGCTGACTCCCGGTAAACTGGAAAAATTTCTTATAGAGAAAATGAAATCCTTGGGAACAGCGGCTTGCCCTCCTTATCATATTGCATTTGCTATTGGTGGTACTTCGGCCGAAACAAATCTGAAGACAGTGAAGATGGCTTCTACAAAATATTATGATAACCTACCTACTTCAGGCAATGAAGGTGGTCAGGCTTTTCGTGATCTGGAGATGGAGGCAAAACTATTGAAGGCAGCCCAGGAGTTAGGTCTGGGAGCGCAATTCGGTGGTAAGTTCTTTGCTCACGATATCCGTGTGATCCGTCTTCCTCGCCATGGAGCCTCTTGTCAGGTAGGAATGGGCGTATCCTGTTCGGCAGATAGGAATATTAAAGGTAAAATCAATAAAGACGGGGTTTGGTTGGAGAAACTGGAAGATAATCCGGCTCGTCTGATCCCTGAAGAATTACGCGATGCAGGCGAAGCCGGTGGTGTAAAGATAGACTTGAATCGTCCGATGAAAGAGATTCTTGCAGAGTTGACCAAGTATCCTGTTTCAACACGTTTATCTTTGACCGGTACAATTATCGTAGGACGGGATATAGCTCATGCAAAATTGCAGGAACGAATTGATAATGGCGAAGGATTACCTCAATATATAAAAGATCATCCAATTTACTATGCAGGTCCTGCAAAGACTCCGAAAGGCTATGCCAGCGGATCTATGGGCCCGACTACAGCGGGGCGTATGGATTCCTATGTCGACTCATTTCAGTCGCAAGGAGGTAGTCTTATCATGATTGCCAAAGGAAACCGTAGCCAGCAGGTAACGGATGCCTGCCATAAGCATGGCGGCTTCTATCTGGGTAGTATAGGTGGTCCGGCGGCTATCCTGGCACAGAACAGCATCAAAAGCCTTGAGTGTCTTGAGTATCCTGAACTTGGCATGGAGGCTATCTGGAAAATTGAGGTAGTTGATTTCCCTGCGTTCATCTTAGTCGATGATAAGGGGAATGATTTCTTCCAACAATTGAATCCGGTTAATTGCGCGATGTGCTGAATCCGGTTAGTTTATAATACAAATACAAGAGGCTGCCCGTTTCAGCAGCCTCTTTTTATCTCCTTATTTATCGGAATATAGCCCGATGTGATTACCCTCGCAGTCGGCGAATACACAAAAATACCCTAGCCCTTCGACCTCTATTTTTGTTTTAGGAATTACGACCTTTCCCCCCTTCGATTCAACAATAGCTAAGGAAGCGGATATATCTTCGCAATTGAGGCTGATAAGAACCCCGTTTTGAGACGGGATAAAATCTTCCGCCCATGAAATTGCGCCGGAGTTTTTACCGTCTTCACCCGGAAAGAAAGCCATTTTTTCATGCTCGCAATCACATTTGCTCATGCTGATACCGAATGTTGATTCATAAAACTTTACTGCCCTGTCAAAGTCTTTGCAGGGAATTTCGAAAAATGCGACTAGTCTTTTCATAAAATTTGTTTTTAGTTTGACTTTACAAAAATAATGTGTCCGGCTTTCGGGATCTTGTAAAAAAAGGACATTCAATCTGCTACGAGAAATAATCGGAATAAGGGGTGCAGACTGATATAAATTCGGGAGGAGTATAACCGGAAAAAGCTTTAAATTCTTTTATCAGATGAGGTTGGTCGTAATATCCGCAATCGAAGGCCAACTCTGTGATATTAATATCCGGTGTGTTCTGTAGGATATATAATGCCCTTTGAAAACGTACTATACGTGTAAACTCTTTCGGATTAGTGCCCACATATTCTGTAAATATACGATTAAACTGCTTATAGCTAAGGCATGCTATTTCAGATAAAGATGCAATACTGGACTGGTGCTTGTGATTTATGGCCTTTATTACTTCCGTTATCCGCTTCCAATTGTGATTGTCGAATACCCTTAGACGGGAAATAAGTGTGGATTCTATTAGGGCAATTGCTTTATTATTATCTTTTTCATGATATATACGGTCTTCTAACTCTCTCAGAGAATTATCGTTGAAGTCACTAAACGATACGTCCATTCTATAAAACTCATTCATAGGCATCGGAAAGAATGCTTTGGTTCCGAAAGGATGGAAAACAACGACAATCATATTTACTTTACCGGTAGACACTAAATCTGTAAAACCTGTCGATTGTCCGCAAATAAATGATTGGGGTTGCATTTTATTATCGGATAGTGTGTTCATTCTGTCACCACGGTGGAAAATCATTTGCATAAATCCCGTAGGGATTACCCGCTCCGAAACGGTATTAATCCCATCTATTTCCAATATCCAATAGTGCTTAATAAATGGAGCCAGTATTGGTGAAGGTTGTATGAATCTGAAAGTTTCCATTAAGATAAATATATGAAAAAATGAAATAGGTGCAAAGTTAAGTACTTATCTTTTCTTTGTCTTGTAAAAAAAGGACATTGTGGTATAACGAATAGGGCGATAAATGATTTTATCGCCCTATTCGTAAGTAAATCAGATATTCAGATCGTTATTATAAACTACGTATTTTTGTATTGCGGAACCAGATTAAGGAGTTCCCATGTTTTCCCTGCAAACCGATAAATCCTTTTGTCGGTAGTTCGGCGAATGGTTTAGGCAGCCAACTTGGAATTTTTGTTCCATCAGGATTTGTTGTCCCCGAAGTCCATTTGCTCATATCCATCTCTGTAACTTTCTGTCCATTAAGTGTCACAGTGATATGCTGTCCTTCACATTTTATATGCATGTGGTTCCATTCTCCCGGTTTCTTTACTACTTTGTCTTTGTTTGCACCCAGATGGCCATAGATAGCACCGCATTTTTCGTATGGCTTGGCATTCTTGAAATGCTCGCTATGGTCATCGGCTATTTGTATTTCTACCGAATTGGGTATCCAGTTCTTGGTATCTGTACAGTAAACGACTACTCCGCTATTGGTTGCTTCATCTGTTTTGAATTCGAGATCAAGCTCAAAGTTTTCATATTCGGTGGTAGTCCAGATAGATTCGTCTTTTATGGCACCTAGTACTCCGCCTTTTTCGCTCCATACTTCCGGGTTGTAATTTGCGTCTGAAAGATTAGTCCCGAAGAGTGGTTTCCATTTGTTTTTGTTAGCTGATAAAACGGATAAAGAACAGGCAATTAATAAAACTGATGAGATTAAAAAGATACGTTTCATGGCATTTGTTTTTAGTTATACATTTAAATAAATCATAAGGTGAACAAATGTATCTCTTTTTTAACAATTAGATATAAGAATTTCAAGAAATTATTATCCGGATTAAATAAAAAAAGACCGGACAATTTTGTCAGGTCTTTCTTATATAGTAAAGTGATTTATTTTACTTTATCTACAATTGCTTTGAACGCTTCAGGATGGTTCATAGCAAGGTCGGCAAGAACTTTGCGATTGATTTCCACTCCGTTTTTGTGAAGAGCTCCCATCAGGCGGGAATAAGACATTCCTTCAAGGCGTGCAGCAGCGTTGATACGTTGTATCCACAGTGCGCGGAAGTTGCGTTTTTTAGCACGACGGTCACGGAATGCATAGGTAAGACCTTTTTCCCATGTGTTTTTGGCTACTGTCCACACATTTTTGCGGGCTCCATAATAACCTCTTGTTAGTTTTAGTACTTTTTTTCTGCGGTTGCGCGAAGCAACATGATTGACTGATCTTGGCATAATTTACATTGTTTTGAATGTCAGCGGCTCCCTTCGTTTGGGAACTCTTTGGTGCATACATCCGGTTAATAAATCTTTAAAACTTGCTTTTGTAAAACGAAATAGATTATTTAAGAGCTAATAATTTTTTCACCGCTTTCTCGTCTACTTTGTGAACAAGTGAAGAGTGAGTAAGATTTCTCTTTTGTTTTTTCGTTTTCTTAGTCAGGATGTGACTTTTGAAAGCATGTTTTCTTTTGATTTTTCCTGATCCGGTAAGGGCGAACCTCTTTTTGGCACCGGAATTAGTCTTCATTTTTGGCATCTCAGTTTATTAATTTAATTATTTAAAGTAAGGTCATAGACCTATTTGTTACTTTTTTATTTATATACAAAGTATTCGTTTATTCTTCGTTATTCTCTTCTTTTGGTTTGTCTGCTTTTTTCTCGATAACTTTTTTCTCACCGTCTTTCGGTTTAGCCGGAGCCGGAGCTTTTACCGGTTGCTTCTTAGGGGAAAGCATCATAATCATCTTTTTACCTTCAAGTGCAGGCAGTTGATCTACTTTTCCTAAATCTTCAAGTTCTGTAGCAAAACGGAGTAGAAGGACCTCTCCTTGTTCCTTAAACAGGATCGAACGTCCTTTGAAGAATACATAAGCTTTCACTTTTGCTCCTTCTTCAAGGAAGTTTTTCGCATGATTGAGCTTAAAGTTAAAGTCATGGTCATCGGTTTGTGGTCCGAAACGGATCTCTTTTACCACAACTTTTACAGACTTGGCTTTAGCTTCTTTCTGTTTTTTCTTCTGCTGATAAAGGAACTTTTGATAATCGGTGATTCTACAAACAGGGGGATCGGCTGTTGGAGAAATTTCAACCAAATCAAGTTCGAGGTCATCAGCTAGTCGTAAGGCTTCGTTTATGGTGTATACACCTTGTTCTACATTGTCACCGACTAAACGGACTTCCCGAGCCCGAATATTTCCATTGATTTTGTGTAACTCTTCTTTGCGATTATTAAATCTGTTGTTTCTCATTCAAAAACTGTTAGAATTCCTTTATCTTTTTTATTTAAATATTTAATTTTCAAAAATATAAATAACGAATACTTAGGATTGCTGCTCCCATGCATTCATCATTTTCTCTACTTCTTCATTCAATTGGGCAGCAAAGTTAGTAAATTTCATCGAACCTTTATCACCTTCACCCTGTTTTCTTACCGAAACTTCTTCTGTTTCTGCTTCTTTCTCGCCTACAATGAGTAAATAAGGGATTCTTTTCAACTCATTGTCGCGGATTTTACGTCCGATCTTTTCATTACGGTCATCCACCTGCGAACTAATTCCCTGTTGCTTGAAATAGCTGTTCACTCTGTGAGCATAATCATTGAACTTCTCGCTGATAGGTAATATTACCACCTGGTCAGGCGCCAGCCATAACGGGAATTTACCTGCAGTATGCTCGATAAGCACTGCAATGAAGCGTTCCATCGAGCCAAACGGAGCACGGTGAATCATCACCGGACGGTGTTTTTGGTTGTCTGCTCCTGTATATTCGAGTTCGAAACGTTCAGGGAGATTATAGTCAACCTGTATTGTTCCCAGCTGCCAGCGGCGGCCCAAGGCGTCTTTTACCATAAAGTCGAGTTTAGGGCCATAGAAGGCCGCTTCACCAAGTTCAACTTTTGCAGGCAGGCCTTTTTCTTCGCAGGCTTCTATAATAGCCCGTTCTGCTTTCTCCCAATTTTCATCGCTACCAATATATTTTTCACGGTTTTCAGGGTCGCGCAGAGATATCTGGGCTTCGAAATTTTCGAAGTCAAGCGCCTTAAAGATAATGAAAACAATATCCATTACTTTCAGGAATTCAGCTTTCAATTGCTCTGGTGTACAGAATATATGCGCATCGTCCTGAGTAAATCCACGGACACGGGTCAAACCGTGAAGCTCCCCACTTTGTTCGTAACGGTAAACAGTGCCAAACTCAGCCAGACGCAAAGGAAGGTCTTTGTATGAGCGTGGAATTATTTTATAAATCTCGCAGTGGTGAGGACAGTTCATAGGTTTCAATAAGAACTCTTCTCCTTCTTCCGGTGTATGGATAGGCTGGAAAGAATCCTTACCGTACTTTTCGTAGTGTCCCGAAGTAACGTACAATATCTTACTGCCTATATGCGGAGTCATTACCTGCTGGTAATCAAACTTACGCTGGATTTTCTTTAAGAAATCCTCCAGTTTCAAACGTAACTGAGTACCACGTGGAAGCCATAATGGAAGCCCTTTTCCTACGTTTTCGGAAAAAGCGAATAATTCCAGTTCTTTTCCGATCTTGCGGTGATCACGTTTTTTCGCTTCCTCAAGCATTATCAGATACTCGTCCAGCATTTTCTTTTTAGGGAAAGTGATACCGTAGAGACGGGTAAGTTGTTTGCGCTTTTCGTCGCCACGCCAGTATGCACCTGCCGCACTAAGGATTTTTACCGCCTTAATGTAAGATGTATTAGGCAAGTGAGGTCCACGGCAAAGGTCTGTAAACACACCTTGTGTATATGTGGTGATGGTACCGTCTTCAAGATCATTTATAAGCTCTACCTTATAGTTCTCGTGGCGGGCATCGAACATTTTTATTGCATCTGCTTTGGAAATACTCTGACGTTTGATTTTTTCTTTATTGGCGATAAGCTCCATCATCTTTGCTTCTATCTTAGCAAAGTCCGCGTCTTTTACGGGAGTATCACCAAAGTCTATATCATAATAAAATCCGTTTTCGATGGCAGGCCCGATACCGAATTTGGCATGAGGGTAAAGTATCTGTATGGCTTCGGCCATAAGATGGGCGGAAGAATGCCAGTATGCGTGTTTACCGTCTTCATCTTCCCATTTCAGCAGTTCGATCGTCGCATTTTCGTCTATTGGACGGGTCAAATCCCATACTTGTCCATTGACTTTGGCTGCAAGTACGTCCTGAGCCAGACGCGAACTGATGCTTTCTGCTATCTGCATCGATGTGGTTCCTTTTGCAAATTCTCGCACGGAACCATCCGGAAATGTAATTTTTATCATTTTTAGTTTCTATTTAATTATGCAGCTCCTACAAACAAGCTACTTTTTTGAACTTGCAAAAATAATCATTTTTTGTAACAGATGTGATATTCTGTCTATTTTAATTTAGATACGCTTTCTGTAAACGGCTATTGATGACTGGTTATAAAAAAGGTAACAGATATATCAGTAAACAGTAAACAGTTAGCAGTAAACAGTAAACAGTTAGCAGTAAACAGTAAACAGTCATCAGTAAACAGTCATCAGTTAACAACTTGTATCTTGTATCTCGTCTACTTGTATCTCTTAGAAAAAAGGTAACAAAGGTAACACTTATCACTTATTTGCTAATATGCTAATTTACAAATCTGCTAATTATTTTTTCAAAGAGCTACAAACTGACAGCTAAAGGCTACCGGCTCTTATTCTATAGATAAAATTTTTGTAAGAGATTAAAAGATAGTTATAAAAAATATTCCTCATAGAACTGTATAAAATTCTATGAGGAATATTTATCGGGAGTATTTTTAATTTATTCCGTCATACGCTTAATTATGCTATAAGCCTCCACAACGCCCATTTCCCCGGCTTTACGCATATCGTCGAGCGCACGGTCTTTGTCTTTGACCTGGAAGCGGCTTAATCCCCTGTTGTAATACCCTTCGGCAAATTCAGGATCGCGTCTGAGAGCTTCGTTGTAGTCGAGTATGGCGGCACGGTAATCGTTTTGTTTGTAGCGTATTCCCGCCCTGTTGTAATAAGCATAGATAAATTCAGGATTGAGTTCTATCACCTTATTATAATTCTTGACAATCAGGTCATACTCCATTTTGCCCGGGTCCACAATGGTTGTTGTAGCAGGTAATGAATTATCTTTCTTTATTCCGCCCAAGGTAGCCAAATCCGTTTGATCGCTTTTCTTTTCATACTCAGGTACATTTTCCCTCAGGTTGAGTTGTTTCGTATATACAACGGCCAGATTGAAGTATGCCAGCGTAAATTTCGGATCGAGACTGATTGCCTTATTAAAATCTTCGATAGAGTTGGTAAAATCCTGCACGAGCATATAATCCATAGCTCTGGCAAAATACAGGTCGGCATTTGCCGGCTGGTCGGCAATGCGTTTCGACAGGTCGTCTATCGATCTGAAGTGCTCCTGTATCTGGAATTCGTTCAGGGAAGCCTCACTGTTAGTGATTCTCAGTTTTTTAGGCAATATTGCCCGTTTGTTTATATTGTCGATAAGCTGGCTGTAATACACAAACCGGCGGATATCGTTCGGTTTTTCGTAATATGAAACAATAAACTGAGGTTCCAGATCCAGTTTGACCTGCTTGTTCTGTATGCGGCCTCTGGTATCATTGTTATATTTGCTTTTTTCTTCCTCTGTCTTATCAGCTACAACAAGCAGGTTAAATTTATCAATGTCTTTGTCCGATTTTTCCCTTGTCTTGTCCTTTTCTGATTTTTCTTCGGTTTGTCCGGCCAATATTTCTTTGTTTTTACGGCTTTCCTCATTACGTGCATAATTGAAATCCCGTTCAGCGCCTTTCAGGTCGTTTTGGCGGCGTTTGATCTCGGAACGCATATAAAATCCGTGATAGAATTCGGGATATTCCGCCAATACAACATTCAGGTCTTCCAATGATCCTGTATAGTCTCCGATATTATTCTTTATCAGGGAGCGGTTGAAATACGCGATGTAGTTGTTCGGCTCATACTTCAATACTATATCGAAATCGGCTATAGCACGGTTGTCGTCACCTACCTGTGAACGTAGTAATCCACGGTTGAAACGGGCGATTATATTATTCGGGTCGAGGTCGATAACTTTATCGTAGTCGGACATCGCTCCGCGGAGGTCATTCTTTGAATACCGTATCAGTCCCCGGTTGATGTAATTACCGGATTGAAGCGGGTCTATACGTATGGCTTCGTCAAGGTCGGCCATTGCTTTATCATAGTCCTTTTTATAATAATAGAGCAATCCGCGCATAGAGTAGGATTGGGGCAGGTATTTATCGAGCTTTATAGCCTGATTATAATTTTCGAATGCCTGCACAGTATCCCCTTTTTCCTGATAGAGGGCTCCTCTGGTGAGGAAGCCTTGTGTATAAGTCGGATAGGATTTGAGCAGTGTGTTCAGATATTTTTCGGCTTCTTCGTAATCCTTCTTTTGGATATTGACTATACCCATGTTGATTAATGCGAATTTATCGTTCGGATATACCTCCAGCGAAACTTTGTAATCATCTAATGCTCCATCATAGTTATTCTGATTCTGGCGGGCGTCGGCACGTAGCTGATAAGCTTTCGACATAAAAGGGTTTCTTTCCAGGGCCAGCGTACAGTCATCTTCCGTACCCCTGTAATCGTCGAGATAATATTTTGCAATGGCACGATAAAAGTAAGGTTCCGCAAGGTACGGCTTTGCTTTTATGGCCTGATTGAAGTATTGTATCGCCAAGACATAATCTTCGAAATAGAGTGAGTTACGTCCTATTAAGATTACACGGTCTGTATTAATCTGGGAAACTGCGATCAGGCTGTTTATCAGAACTAGTATTGAAAATAAAAATCTCTTCACGATAGATTGTATTAATCATTGAGCAGCAAATATATGAATAATACGTTAACAAAAAAGAAGAGAGGCTGTCGGAGCCTCTCTTTTTAATATATTTTTTAGTTTTCGAAATAGTCGTCGTGATAGTATGAATTCTTCTTAAGATAATATGTTCTGTCTCCATAGTAACGGGATGTACCGTAATAACCTTCACGTCCTTTAACATCATTGAAGACAAGCGCTATGTCTTCCACACCGTCATATCTCAACTGGGTGATAACGCTCTTGAAGAATGATTTATTTGTTTTGGCACGGCGTACCACAAACAATGTCGTGTCTGCTATTTCGGATAGAATGTATGCATCCGAAACCAATCCTACAGGGCTACAGTCGATGATGACATAATCGTACATTTCCTTCAGGTGTTCCAGTACTTGCTTTGTTTTAGCCGTTTTTATTAGTTCACTTGGGTTTGGAGGCAATGTTCCGGCAGGAATGATATCGAATCCATAGTCGGGATGAGAATATGTGATTTCATCCAGCGTAACCTGTCCTATCAGGTAGTTCGATATGCCTTTCTGCGAATCTATTTGCAGCGTTTTTGCAACTGAAGGGCGGCGGAGGTCCAAGTCTACGATGATAACTTTCTTACCCATCAGTTGGTATACAGACGCAATGTTCGTAGCTATGAATGTCTTACCGTCAGCAGGCTCAGTAGAGGTAACCAGTACTGTTATTTTATTTTCCCGCTGTGCCATATATTCTATCCGGACACGCATATTACGGAACGATTCGGCAAAGCTCGATTTCGGATAGTTCTTGACCAGGACTACTCCGTTATTAAGTTTCTTGGAAACATTTTCTATTGTACCGATAACAGGGAAGCCTGAAATTTTTTCACATTCTTCTTTCGTCGTGATCGAGAAATTCAAAATTTCTTCTTTCAGTACTACGAAGCATAATGGCAAGATGAGGCCTATGATAAAATAATATGTGTAGTTCTTACCTATTTCTCCTCCATTTACAGCACCACCCATTTGGCGTGGCGCTTCCCAGATAAAGTTGTCCGGCGTGTTTGAAGCCTTTTGTATTTCGGCTTCGTATTGTCTTTGAGTAAGATACTGGTGGTACATCTCATTTACCCGGAACTCCCGCTGGAATTTCACCAGATCGCGTTCCTGAGGCGGAAGGTTGTCAATCTTCAACTGAAGCACTTCATACTTTCGTACCAGAGCATCTTTCTGATTCTGAAGATTGATCTGGGAAACTTGTATTTCCTGTAAAATTTTTACCCTAAGGTCATTCAGTTCATCTATGGTTTTGTTATATAATGGATTCTTAGCACCCAGATTCCGTGCCTTTTGTAATAGTTCATTATATGTCTTTACGAATTCGCTTAGTTTCGGATTCCGGATGTTCATACTGGCCGGATCCATCAAATCGTCGGTTCCGAGTATTTTCTCCTTCATCTTCTCGGTCAGGAGCAATACGGATTTTTCTCTTAAAGCCAGAGCGTCTTTTTCCCTGTCTGCACTGTCGAGAGCTATTCTCAATGATTGGGATGAAATATCATATACTCCTGTTTCTTTCTGGAATTTTTCAAGTTTGAAGCGTGAAATATCCAGAGAGTCGTTGATCAATTTCAACTGTTTGCTCAGGAATTTTATGGTAAGTTCTGCCTGTTCATTTTTTAGCCCAAGGTTGTAATTCTCAAATTCCTTAAGCAATATATTCAGATAGTCTATATCCTTTGCCGGATTTGTTCCTGACATTGATATGGATAGGATAGATGAATTATTTTGGAGGGCAGAATTTATACGTCCACTATACATTCCTATGAGTTGGCCTTCCGACAGGAATCTGAAATTGAATGTTGAAATATCCGGTTTAAAAGCACCTTTGACATCTTTTCTGAAATTAGGGGTCTTATGCAGTTTTATTTTGAATAGCTTATAGTCTATTTCTTGTCCAAATGGGGCTATTAAAGATATTTTAGTTTCTGATTCAGGATTCTCTTTATAGCTGATTTCGCATTTTTCCTGGTCGATATATGCTATTTCGTATGAGTAATTATATGCTTCAGGCTTAATATCGATCATTTCTATTTCGATAGGTGTGTCTGTATAAAGGCTGATATATTTGAAACGTGTCTGTATATAATATTCAATACGCATTTTAGCCGGTAAACTTTTTACAGTCCTTTCGGTTAGTCCATAGGATTTTAATACAATTTGTTGATTTTCTGTATTACGCAATAATGTCCCTGTTGGAACAGAACCTGCAACAACACTGGCAGTGTTCCTGTCTTCCAAAATCATCAAGGCCTGAACATAGAATACAGGTACCCATGATTTATTTTTTATATATGCATAGCCAAGAAATAGGGCGACCGATATAATAAAAAGATACCAGTATTTCAATATACGGTAAAACCAAAGGACAAAATCGAATGAGATGTTTGTCTTTGTCTTTACTTCCTCGAAATAGGGATCGGACTCTATTACTTTTTTATTGTTATTATCCATGATAACTATCTGTTTCTATAACGCTTATGTTTGGGTGTTTGTTCTTCAATTAACCATCATCACTAACTGAATGCTTATTATCTTTTATCTCTCTACATCTGTGTCTTCTCGCTCTTTTATCTAAAATCCCCGGTATATGATTGAGTATAATAAGAACTGTAACGGAACTGACATTGTTGTAATAAAAGAACTCATCGAACTTATATTGAAGAATGAGTTTTTATTTGTAGGAAAATAAATAACATCATTTGGCTTAATATAATAATATTCGGACTGAATTACATCCTGGCTCCTCAGGTCGAATGTTTTTACCTGTGTGTTTCCATCGGGTCCTTTTCGCACTATACTCACCCTGGTAAGATCCATCAGGCCGGTGGTCTGTTGTGATATAGCCAATGCCTGATAAATAGTCATATTATCTTTATATACCTGATAAGACCCTCTTTTATCGTTGGCATAAATATAGAAAAAATTATTGGCCATAGTTACTTTTACCTGTACATCTTTTACTGATTGTTGCATCAGGTTTTGTATAATGATTTCGGCTTCTTGTACGGTATGTCCGGCAACTTTGGCTGTACCGAAAAACGGAAGTATAACAGTGCTGTCTTCGTAGATCGTATATGTTTTCAATACATTCTGGTTGTTGGTAATTACCGTATTGAAAGTGCTTACCAGTTCCTGGTCACTGGATGAAATAGCACATGATATCATATCTCCGACATCCAGTTTGTATTCCTTAAATTCTTGAAGGGGGTACTGTTTGTCAATAGCCTGAAGATAGTTTATCTCTTCGCTCGATATACAAGAGGAGAAAATACCTGAGATGGATATGCAGAATAACAGAAAATATAACGTGTATTTCATATTAAAAAATTCTGAGTATTAATATTATAACTCCGGCTAGTGATGTTATCATGCCGAAAACTCCTGTAAATGATGTGGTTGCCCCCAGGAATTTTCCTTTAGTTTGAGGTACATATATAACATCGTTTGGCTGTATATAATAAAATTCAGTGTCGATAATATCTTTGCTTCTCAGGTCGAATGTTTTGGTGAGTGACCCACTCGCGTTCTGTCTGATAATAGTCACTTTAGAACGGTCACCGTAAGGCCCTATATTAGTCGCTATGGATAGAGCCTGATATATTGTCATGGAAGTACTGGTCATCGTTATTCTGTTTGCTCCGGCTTCTCCCAGTACACTGAAATACCTGTTAGCTAGTGTAACATCAGCCATAGTTCCTTCCGAGAAGGTATTCAGTTTCTGACTGATAGCAGTTTTTATTTGTAGGAGGGTAAGTCCCTGGACATATATTTTTCCAACATAAGGAAAGTTGATAGTACCATCTGCATAAACAGTTGTAGGTCTTATGTTCCATGTGTTTTCCAGACTTCTGATTTCGGAGCCTACACTAACACCTGTCGATTCGTTCATGCCTCTGAATGTATATTGGGGGCTATAACCGGCAAACATATTTGCGGTTTCACGATCCCATGCATATACAATGATGCTTAACTGATCTCCGGGGATGACTTTGTATTCTTCTGCTTTGACCATCAACTGAGGATAATTCAGTTTTATATCTTGCAGCAGGTCTGTTTGCTTGTTGGTTACACAAGAACTGAGACTGGAGATAATACAAAACAGTATTAAAAGTACTTTTGTTAGGCTTTTCATAAATTATATATCCGGTTTCTCAATTTTTATTATCCGAAGGTTTTACTTTGTAATGACAATTTGTCCGCCCTTTTATTAAATTGTTCAGTTTACTCTTTATTAGTTGTTTACGTATGCCTGATATCTTGTCTATAAACAATATTCCCTCTATATGATCGTATTCATGCTGTATGCAACGTGCAAAAAAAGCATCGTATACTTCATCGTGAGAAACAAAATTTTCGTCGAGATATTGTATCCGGATTTTTTCATTCCTGTCTACACCCTCATTGATACCCGGAATACTTAGGCAACCCTCTTCCATTTTTACTACCTCACCTGTTTCTTCAATAATAACCGGATTGATAAATACTTTCTTGAATCCTGAGTAGATTGGATTATCTTCGGCTAAAGGCTCTAAATCGATAACAAAGAGGCGTATGTCCAGCCCTATCTGGGGAGCGGCTAATCCGATACCATCAGCATTGTACATGGTTTCGAACATATTTTCGATAAGTTCTTTCAGATTGGGGTAATCGGATGAGATCTCTCTGCTTTTTTTTCTTAGCACCGAATGACCATACAGATATATGGGTAGTATCATATTTTTTTATTGTTCATTTGTTTTGTAATCGCAGGCTCTCCATATAGCTTTGCAGTATAATGACCGCACTGATTTCGTCTACAAGAGCTTTGTTTTGCCTGTCTTTCTTTCTTAGACCCGCATCAATCATTGTTTTTTGAGCTAAGGCTGATGTAAAGCGTTCGTCGTACATTTCAACAGGGATATCCGGATAAAGATTTTGCAACTTTTTCACAAACGGGCGAATATGCTTCATGTTCTCGGAATATTCGTTATTCATTTGCTTTGGCAGGCCTACTATGATGCACTCTACATCTTCTCTTTCCAAATAGGTCTTAAGATAATCGAACAGAGTATGAGTAGGAACAGTAGTCAAGCCGTTAGCAATAATTTTAAGCGTATCGGAAACCGCTATGCCTGTTCGCTTTGTCCCATAATCTAAAGCCAAAAATCTTCCCATATTAAAAAACAAAGGTAGATAAAAATCTTTATTTATCTCTAATCTAATTAAGTAAATAGTATGAATCTATTCTATTTTGTTTTTTATAACAAGAATAAGAATAGGATTGGCTGTATATCGGGGCGATATCCTGTCTTTCTATCAGTTGTGTCTGTAAAGTTAATTTGTAATAATAGTTTCCGGAGTGTTGATATATTACTCTCTCAGATGTTCAAAGTTACGGCGTTTCAGTTCGAAGTCGCGTCCGAGGTATTTTTCTCTTACTATCTCATTGTTAGCAAGCTGTTCGGCTGTTCCCTGAAACAAAACCTTTCCTTCGAATAGCAGGTATGCCCGGTCGGTAATACTGAGTGTTTCATCCACATTATGGTCGGTAATAAGTATTCCGATGTTCTTATATTTGAGCTTGGCTACAATTTCCTGTATATCCTGCACGGCAATGGGGTCTACTCCTGCGAAAGGCTCATCGAGCATTATAAATTTAGGGTCTATAGCCAGACAGCGGGCTATTTCAGAACGTCGGCGTTCGCCCCCGGAGAGCCTGTCCCCCAAGTTTTTCCTTACTTTTTGTAATCCGAATTCTTCAATGAGGCTTTCCAGCTTCTCCTTCTGATAAGCGGCTGAAGTTTTGGTCATTTCCAGAATAGATCGTATATTATCTTCCACAGTCATTTTCCGGAAGATGGATGCTTCCTGGGCCAGGTATCCGATTCCGTTCTGTGCACGCTTGTATACGGGGAATTTTGTGATCTCCTGTTCGTTGAGGAAGATTTTACCCTCATTTGGCATTACAAGTCCTACAGTCATGTAGAAAGTAGTGGTCTTGCCCGCCCCGTTAGGGCCGAGCAAACCTACGATCTCACCTTGTTTCACGTCTATAGAAACGTGATTGACAACTGTTCTCGATTTGTATCGTTTAACCAGATTTTCGGTACGCAGCACCATGTGCTTCTCCTCCGGTACAGTAATTTCTTCTATTTTTTCCTCCATGCCTGCTTGTAGAGATGCTTAGTCTAATACGGTAACCCAACCGTGAGTGTCGGGTTCATCACCGAGTTGAATTCCTCTCAGTTTGTTATATAATTTTGTGCTCACAGGGCCTGCATTCCCATCTTTGGATATTACATATGATTTGTTTTCGTCTATGTCGTCCACCCTTAGTATAGGGCTTATAACGGCAGCGGTACCCACCTGTCCGGCTTCTTCGAATGTCGCCAGTTCTTCTTCGGTTACTTGTCTGCGCTCCACTTTCATCCCCATGTCTTCTGCCAGTTGCATCAGGCTTTTATTGGTGATGGATGGCAATATGGATGAAGAAAGAGGGGTGATGTATGTATTATTTTTAATACCGAAGAAATTGGCAGGACCACATTCGTCCAGATATTTCTTTTCTTTTGCGTCCAGATATAATACGGCAGAATAACCCATTTCGTGAGCTTTGTTTCCGGCCACAAGGCTGGCTGCGTAGTTTCCCCCTATTTTTATTGTACCTGTACCCAGCGGAGCAGCACGGTCAAATCCGCGAAGAATGGCTACAGGAGTAGGTTTGAATCCTTCCTTGAAGTAAGGCCCTACGGGTGTTACGAATACAAGGAACAGGTATTCGCTAGCTGGTTTTACACCTACTTGTGCACCCATACCCAGTAGTAACGGGCGTATATATAACGAAGCTCCGCTACCATATGGAGGTATGAAGCGTTCGTTTAGTTTTACAGCTTTCAGAACAGTTTCTTCGAATACTTCTACAGGGAGTTCGGCCATCATAATACCATGACACGAAGATTGCATGCGTAAAGCATTGTCGCGCATTCTGAATATGCGGATTTTTCCATCTTTACCCCTGAATGCTTTTAATCCTTCAAATGCTTCTTGTCCGTAATGGAGGCAGGTTGCGGCCATATGAATGTCAATGGATTCGGATGTTGTCTCGGCAGGTGTACTCCATTTCCCATCTTTGTAATAACTTCTTACATTGTAGTCTGTCTTCATATATCCGAAAGACAAATTTGACCAGTCTATAGCATTCATATCAGTAAAAGTTTTAGCATCAATAATAATTGATAGGATTGTTTATTCTCACAAAAATACAATTTTCGGTGATATAAGGATTAAAAATTACTCATTAAGTTTGGCTTTTAATGAAAGAAAGTATTTTATATCATTCATTAAGCCTGCAACTGTCGGTTATGTATTTTCCTGGATGGGCTGTAAGTAGTTTGGGATATGTATCCGGATATTTCCTGCTATTTGCTTCTCTGAAGACTAACGGTGCCGTCGAATAGCCTGTCAATAAATAAGATACCTTGCAGGTGGTCGAATTCATGCTGAAAGATAATTCCGGTGAAATCACTGCCTCGCGACTGTCCCGACAATCTTTCTTTTATCAGTTCTCCTTTTTCGTTGTAATATTCTACATCTATCCATGCATAACGTTTGGTGCTTCCCGACAAATCGGGAACGGAAAGGCATCCGTCACCTTCAAAACAGATGGTTTCGTCGGAGTGATTTACGATGCGCGGATTAATAGCTACCTGGATAGCTTTATCCGAGCGGTCTATTCGTGTAAATAAAAATAAATTCCTGCCTGCTCCGACTTGAGGGGCGGCAATTCCCACACCTGATTCGACAGCCAAAGTGAGTTTTAATCGTTGTATAAAATGCTGCCAGTCTTTGTCGGATGCAATATTTTTTATATTTATATCAATACTTTTTTTTCTCAAAAAAAGAGAATCATCAATGTTGTCCGTCCGGAGTACTCTGAATGGGGTGCCGATACCATGGCTGTTAGTTAATGTTTTTTCTTTAGTCGTCATATTTTTTATTGAGTTACACGCAGAAAGGGCAATGCTTATAAGAAGCATGTATATAATTTTTTTCACTGCATTATTTGTTGAGATTTGATACAAAGATAATAAAATGTCAGTTAATAATATAGATCAGGCTTGAAAAAGCATGTGTTACCTTTTTTGTAAAAAATTATCTATATAATGCAGATAGCAAGTGTATTATATAGGGAAGATGCAGCAAGATGAAAACATTGTAAACGTTGTAACCTTTGTTACTTTCTAATAAGATATTTGCTGATTACCAGTGGCGTATATCTCTCTTGAAAAATAAGCAATTGTAAAAAACATACAATACATATTGAAATATAGACTGAAATAAGAAAAATATATATTATTTTGTGATAATACGGACTATATGACGACATATATAGAAATGAATTACTGATAGATGAAACAAACGGTAAATGTAGACGTGCAGTTTTTGGAAATGATACGCCAGAATGAAGGTATCATTTACAAAGTCACCTCTTTTTATACCGATACAGAGCATCCGTTGGGAGACTTATACCAGGAAGTGGTATTAAACTTATGGAAAGCCTTCCCCTCTTTCAGGGGCGACAGTAAATATTCTACATGGATATACCGGATTGCCCTGAATACATGTGTTTCTTTTTACCGGAGGAGTAAAAAGAATATCAGTTATGTGGATATATCAATGGATATACCCGATGTGGTGGATAATAATGAGGAAATACAGGAGTTGTATAAACTTATAAATCGTCTGGGAAAAATAGAACGGGCATTAGTCTTACTTTATCTTGATGATAAATCTTATAAAGAAATTGCCGAGATAACAGGGCTGACAGTTACCAATGTGGCTACAAAAATAAGCCGCATCAAAGACAAGCTGAGAGATATGTCGAACGAATAAAACGAATCATTATGGATTTGGATAATATAAAGAAAACATGGCAGGAGACGGAGATAAAGCCTTCCATAGATAATGAAAAAATACAAAAAATGATTTCTAATGAAGGCCGGAGCGCATTCAATAGCCTTATCAGATATGAAAAAATAGGTATAATACTGCTTGTTTTATGTATTCCTATGATATTTGCGCTTTCGCTTCGCCACACACCTGTTATTGTGTTTTATTTATTTAGTGTGGTCATCTTCCTGATGTGGCAGGTTTATAAGTTCAAAAAGTTGAGACGGATTAGTTTGTCGGAAATGAGCATTACGGAAATTTCCGGCCATTTCTATTGGTATAGGAAAGCCATACTAAAAGAATTTGTAGCCGGTTTGGTTTGGATAATATTTTTCTTTATTCTGTTTGGCTATTTCGAATTACTTGATGATACGGATTATTTTTACAAACATCTTACTGTACTGATTATTTCAGTATCAATAGGGCTGGTCTTGGCTATAACGATATATAAAATAGTTTATTGGAATAATATAAAGAAGATGGACCTTTCTATAAGGGAAGTACAGGAGTTTGAGAAAGATAATAAATAGGGTATACAAACCGTCAGAAAAGATATTTGCAACCTTTCTATATTGTTTTATCTATATATGGCAGATAACATGGTATGAAGGTTTCCAAAAAGCTAACGGCTATCAGCTAAAAGCTGAAATGGATGTTACCTTTGTTGCTTTTTATAGGCTATAGTCTGATTATAAACCAAATAGGCCTTCGGCTTAATTAATCATAAATATATTACGGATGAGAACTATTACTTCAGCCATTCTTGCAATTATACTGATTATTTCAGTATCCTTCACGGCCTCGGCACAGGCCGGAGATAAATATACAGGGGCTCTCTTGTGGAAAGTGTCGGGTAACGGGCTTAGCGAACCGTCTTATATTCTCGGCACACATCACCTTGCCCATGTGAGTTTTGTTGATAACATTCCGGGCTTGAGGGATGCGATGGCAAAAACACAGCAAACAGCAGGTGAGTTATTGCTGTCGGATGAGGCAGCGATGCAGCAAAAAGTGCAGGCTGCAGCAATGATGCCGGCCGGGGAATCTTATTCAAAGCTACTTTCGGCAGAAGATATTCAAACTCTGGATGAGGGGCTGAAATCTTTAATAGGAGCAGGCCTGGATCAATTCGGGCAATTCAATCCGGGTATGATCTCGATGATATATACCATCACGCTTTATACGAAACTTTATCCTGAGTTTAATCCGATGGCACATGAAGCTATCGACTCTTATGTGCAACGGATAGCAAGAGAGAATGGTAAATCAGTTTTAGGTTTGGAGTCAGTGGATGATCAGATTTATGCTTTATTTGAAGCCGAACCGCTAAAAGATCAGGCGGAGTCTCTGGTTTGTAGTATAAAGAATAGTCATTCAGCTAAGGAGCAATTGGATAAATTGAATGCTTATTATAAAAACGGCGATTTAACAGGTATGTATAATCTGGCTTTCAATAATCCGGATGAACCATGTGAAATTTCACAAACTATGCAAAATGCCATAAATAAAGACCGGAATAATAAGTGGGTGGAGAAACTGCCTGCAATAATGAAAGAAAAATCGAATCTGATTGCTGTAGGAGCCTTACATCTTGCCGGTGAAGAGGGTATACTGAACCAGTTGGCGACAAAAGGTTATACGGTAGAGCCTGTGAAATAATGTCAAATGAGATTGCGTCCTATCCAAAACAGGATAATGACAAGTAGTACTGCATATATCGCCTTCCGGCGATAAAGTGATTGTCTGATGTGGGGATATCTTTCTTTTCCTCCGAAATATTCCAGATATATGCATATCAGAATATAGGGAATTGCTAAGATCAGTAAGGGGTTGGAATTGAATGCTTCTTTGATTTGCAAGTGAAGCAAATGGTGCGCAGCCCGTTGTGAGCCGCATCCCGGACAGTCTAACCCGGTAACCGCATGAAACGGGCATTGAGGAAAAAGGGATGATTCCTCGGGACTGAACAGATAGTAAAGAATGCCTCCGGCAATCAATAATATCACTATCCCCAGCAACCGCCGGATATATGTATATTTTCCTGCGGGTAGTGTTTTTCTATCCATATGTACAGAGTATTACAGCCAGGAAAATACTGATCCTACTATTGCTCCGAATATTACAAGCAGCACATAGCAGGCAGGCAAAAATAAGATTCCGGCCAAAGCCCATTTTTTTGCATTTTCGGCAGCCTGTGTCGCACGATCATATTCTTTGGCATAATAGAGGGATTCCACTTTGGCCGCATAAAATATACCGACAACACTGATCGGTGAGCAACAGAATATAGATAATAGTATTGATTCCACTAACCAGTTCTTAGGCATGGGGAGTATGTCGTCCCATCTCCGGGTATTGTTGTCCTGCCTATAATTTGTTTGTTGGTAGTTGTTTGCAGGTTGAGGGGAGGCAAGGGGTTGCGATTGAGGCTTTGGCTCAGCGGCTACAGTTTCTGCGGGACTTGTTTTTATAGCTGCAGCTTCCGGTTTCCTTTCTTCGGGAAGAGGTATCTTAGTATCGAATAGGAAAGACAATTCGGGTACACTTCCCGCATTTATCCAGTCGGGCATTCCCGAACGCCAAACCAGTGTTTCGGGGCGGATTCTTTTTGAAGGTAAATCATTCGAGGGAAACGGCCCGCACTGTTGTTTCGAGATATCATCTATATAATAATATTTTACCATAATAACTATATCGCTGGTATTGAGTAGTAAGTAATAAGTTTGAGTTTGCCTGTGCCTATTTGAATATTTTGTCAATGCCTACAGTTGGTGCTGCATCCGGAATATCTTCATCAGTTCCTTTGTCGCATACACCGTATCCAGGGGCAGGAGCGAACTGATCCGTTTGTTTGTAGCCCAGTTTAGGATTAGCATAGACCTTCTTCATAAACAAGCCGAATATAGGAAGCGCCATTGCAGCACCCTGTCCGTCGCTTGTACGGTCGAAATGTATGGAACGGTCTTCGCCGCCGACCCAGCATCCGGCTGAAAGCTTAGGACTGAAGCCCATAAACCAACCGTCGGAATTGTTCTGCGTTGTTCCGGTTTTGCCACCCAATGGGGCGGTAATACCATAGTTGCGTCTTACGCGACCTCCTGTTCCTCCGTCGATTACACCACGAAGCATATCCAGCATTTTTACATAGGTGCCCTCACTGAACACTTCGTCGAGTTTGGCTGTGAAGTTTGCCACTACATTACCAGAACGGTCTTCTATATGTGTGACATAAACAGGATTAGCTCTTACTCCTTTGTTCGCAAAGGCTGAATAAGCCGCCACCATTTCGGCAACAGTAACTTCCGGTGTTCCCAGGCACATAGCAGGTACGGGATCGATATGTCCGGTAAGCCCGAATGAACGCAGGAAGCGTGCAAATGCATAAGGAGAAGTCCTGTTCATCAGGTATGCAGTTACCATATTGTCGGAGTTTTGCAACCCCCATTTTATAGTTACCATTTCGCCTATCTTGGCTGTTCTTATTCCTCTTGGCGGATGTTGGCGTCCCATTTCGTCGATTAGCACTTGCTGTTCATATTGCATTTGGTCGCAAGGGGTTACGCCTTCTTGCATGGATAATGCATACAGATATGGTTTTATAGTGGAACCGACCTGACGGCGTCCCATATTTACCATATCATATTGGAAGAAACGGTAGTCGATGCCGCCTACATATGCTTTTACATAGCCGGTATGTGTATCCATAGCCATAAATCCGGCTCGCATAAATCCTTTATGATAACGGACCGAATCCCACGGAGTCATGATAGTATCTATTTCTCCCCTCCACGAGAAGACTTTCATATCTACCGGCTTCTTAAATTCAGCTAATATCTCTTTCTCCGAAGCCCCTGCCTTCTTCATATTCCGGTAGCGGTCGGTTTGCTTCATCGCTCTATATAGTAACGAATCTACTTGCTTAGATACAGAGTATGAGTATGGAGCATAAGAACGTCCTTTCTTTTCTTTATCGAAATCCGGTTGCAGTTCTTTGCTCATATGTTCGGTCATTGCTTCCTCTGCGTATTGCTGCATGCGGGAGTCTATAGTAGCATATATCTTAAGTCCGTCAGTTGCCAGATTGTAAGTACTGCCATCCGGCTTTTTGTTTTTGCTGCACCAGCCATACAGTGGGTTTGTTTCCCAGCTAAGTGAATCTATCGCAAACTGTTCCTGTTGCCATGAGGCATAATTGGACCTGTCGGGTTTTTTAGCATTTAGCGTCAGACGCAGATATTCCCTGAAATAAGGAGCTAATCCATCTTTATGGTCTACCCGTCTGAAATCCAGTTTTAGTGGTATCTGTTTGAGTGAATCGTATTGCTGTTCTGTTATGTAATCGTTTTTGCGCATCTGATCCAGTACGACATCCCTTCGGCCTTTTGTACGCTCGGGTTGCCTTTTCGGATTGAAGTAAGACGGATTTTTACACATGCCGATAAGGGTGGCTGCCTCTTCTATTTTCAGGTCTTTCGGCGTCTTGTTGAAATATACCTGAGCTGCCGATTGGATACCCACGGCATTATTTAGAAAGTCGAACTGATTGAGATAAAGATTTATGATCTCGTCTTTTGTGTAATAGCGTTCGAGCTTTGCTGCAATTACCCATTCGATAGGTTTGCGTAGAAATACACGTACCATCCAGTTTTCTGCCGGAGGAGAGTATAGTTGTTTTGCCAACTGTTGCGTGATGGTGCTACCGCCACCTCCGCTCGATTGCTGAAGTATAACTGTCTTTACTACTGCACGGGTCAATGCATAGGCATCGACTCCCGAATGTGAATAGAATCGCGCGTCTTCAGTGGCAATAAGAGCTTGCACCAAATATGGCGACAGGTCACTATAGTTTGAGTAGATGCGATTGTTTTTAGCTTGTGAATATGTCCCCAGTAATACGGCGTCGGAAGAATATATCTGGGAAGCATATTTGTCTATGGGGTTCTCTAGTTCTTCCACATCAGGCATATAGCCGACGATGCCTGTGGCAATACAGGTGAATAGAATGATAATCAGCGCAATGACGCAGCCGAAAGCTACCCATAGTTTTTTTACTATTTGTTGAGGTGTGTATTTGCCAAGAAACTTCTTTTTCTTCGATTTCGCTTTCTTATCCATATAGTGAGTCTAGGTCTAATCAGTTTGCAAATTTAAGTAAAACGTTTTTAATATTGGAGATAAAAATCCTTAAATGGTTAAATATAGTAATTAGTAAACAGTTAGTAGCAAACAGTAGTCTCGCGTAGAGAGGCCAAGGAGAAAAAAGGTAACAAAGGTAACACGGAAAACAATTAGTAATTAAGAATGAAAAATTAAGAACCAACGGTCAGCAGAGCCAATTAGCTTTTATCAATTAGGAGACTAATGACTTACTACCTAAAGCCCATTACCTGCTAAAAAGGTAACAACCGTAACAGTTTTTTTATGGTTTTTGTAGGGGCGAAACATTTTTCGCCCGCAATGATCAACGGGCGGAAGATATTTGACTCCGTCGATTTGCAATTCGCCCCTACAGTTTTCTCAAAAGGTAACACATGTAACACCTTTTGCTATCTTTCGTAGGGGTGCCCCTTGTGGGTACCCGCTAACCGCAATACCGGGCAACCACAAGGGATTGCCTCTACAGTTTTCAAAAAGGTAACAAAGGTTACACTATTTCTACCTGTTACTTTTTACTCTCTCGGTAAGTCCCTAGGGGATTGAGGGGGTTATCAATACTTCAAAGAACAAGCTAACAGCTAAAGGCTACCAGCTATCCATATAGATAAACTTTCAGCATAAAAACACATGTTTCGAGCGTTTGCCCTTATTACAAAAAAACAAAGCCGGCAAGTCGATTATTATCCGCAGGTCGGAAAAGTATTATTGAAGAGAGGGAGGTATCAATGGCTAGCTAACTGTTCTCTATTACACCGGATCTACATCGTAGTGCAGGAGAATGGCTTTAAACTCTGTATTTGCGAATACAGCCGATTGGTGAAAGAGGATTGTTTCCCTTACTTTCTGTATAGACGCGTTGTTTTCTATCTTCAGCAGAATATTCCGGATATATAAGGACTGAATGCGGGATACCGGTGGTTTGCCGGGGCCGAGTATCCGTCCGCCGAACGATTGCCTTAACGCATGGGCAAATTGGGAGGCAGCATTCTCTGTGAGTTTTTCGTCCCGTCCCCTTACAACGATAGATATAAGCCTGAAAAAAGGGGGGTAGCGAAACAGCTTGCGTTCTTCTGTCTGTGTCTGATAGAACGATTCGTAGTCGTTGTGCTTTACAAAGTTGATAATGGGATGGGAGGGATGCGCCGTTTGCAGCATGACAAGCCCTTGCTTATTCTTACGCCCTGCGCGTCCACTGACCTGAGTAATGAGTTGATATGCTTTTTCATAAGCACGGAAGTCCGGATAATTCAGCAAGTTGTCAGCATTCAGTATCCCAACAATAGACACATTGCCGAAATCCAGCCCTTTCGATACCATCTGTGTACCGATCAGTATATTTGTCCTGTTATCTTCGAATCGGGAAATAATATGTTCGTAAGATTTTTTTCCCCGTGTCGTATCCAGATCCATACGTGCGACAGCCGCTTCCGGGAAAAGAGAGTTCACTTCCTCTTCGATACGTTCCGTGCCATAACCCAGAAATTCAAGTGTCGGCGTTTTACATTCCTCGCAAACATCCGGTACCCGGTATGTAGACCCGCAATAGTGACAGACAAGCATTCGCTGCCCCTTGTGGTAAGTAAGGCTTACATCGCAATGGGAGCAACGCGGTGTCCATGAACAGTTTTTACATTCAAGCAAAGAAGCGAAACCGCGCCTGTTTTGGAACAGTATAACCTGCTCTTTCTTTTCCAAGGCTTCCTTTACTTTGTCTATCAGGGGAGGGGATAGAACCGATTTCATCTGCTTCTTGCGTCTCAGCTCCTTGGTGTTGACAACAGCTATCTGAGGGAGTTCTATGTCCTCATGCCTTTTGGTTAGTTTTACCAAGCCATATCTTCCCGAAAGGGCATTGTGATACGTCTCTATGGAAGGTGTGGCGGTGCCGAGCAATACTTTGGCGTTATACATATTTGCCAATACAATGGCGGCATTGCGGGCATGGTAGCGTGGAGCTGGGTCTTGCTGCTTGTATGAGCCTTCGTGTTCTTCATCTACGATGATAAGTCCAAGATTGGTGAACGGCAGGAAAATGGCAGAGCGTGCACCCAGTATGACCTGCGTTTCTCTGTCTTTTAGTAACTTGTTCCATGTTTCGGCCCGTTCGTTGTCGTTAAACCGGGAATGATAGACGGCGAGCTTATTGCCAAATACCGTTTTCAAGCGGTTGGTGATCTGCGTTGTCAGCGCTATTTCGGGTAACAGGTATAATACCTGTTTGCCTTTGCTTATAGCATCTCTGATAAGCCGGATATATATTTCGGTCTTACCGCTGGAGGTTACTCCATAAAGCAAGGTAGTGTCTTGTTCTTCGAATGATTTTATAATTTCCTCGTATGCCTGTTTCTGATAGTTATTGAGTTCGTAGGCGGATTCGATATTGGTCTCTCCGTAATCGAAGCGGCTGATCTCAATGTCATACACTTCCAGTATCTTCTTCTTTACCAACTCGGATAATACGGCGGGTGATGCGTCGGCATCTTCCAATAGCTGCTTTTTGGGGATAATCTGGCTGTTTTCGTTCAGATGGAGAAAAGCAGTCAATAAATGCTGTTGTTTTTTTGCTCTTCCCAACTCATTGAGTATATCATTGAGTTCGTTATCGGTATATGAATATGGAAGCCTTACTGCAGAAAGAGTTTTTGCGGAATAGGTATTTTGGATATCTTCATTTATATATGCCGCCCCTTTATCCACCAGAGATTTGATGGCGGAGATGGCGTTTGTCAATCCTGCACGCTTTTCTACTTCTGCGATTGTAGACGCTTTTTCAGGCGACAACAAATAGAATACCTTCTGCTCATTTGGAGTAAAAGGTTCTGCCGCTTCAAAGTCGGGATTGAGGAAGACATGAGTCTCACTTTCCAGTTTCAGGGCTGATGGTAGGGCTGCACGGTACACATCACCCAGCGAACACATATAATAAAAGGAAACCCACTCCCAGAATTTCAACTGGAAGGGGGTTACTATAGGGTAGTCCTCCAAAGTGGAGACTATATCTTTGATCGGTGTTTGTTTTTCTACCGATTCGTATGTGCGGAAAACTATCGCCGTGTAAAATTTCTTCTTTCCGAACTGTACAATTACCCTGCTGCCTTCGTAGACCGTATCGGCCAGTTCCGGCGGAATAATGTATGTGTATAGTCCCTGTAAAGGAAGCGGTAATATTACGTCGGCGTATAATGTCATTCGTTAGAATAAGTATGCAAGACTGACTGTCCAGGTTTGTCTATCTACCTTTTTGAAATCTTTAGCAGCTTCCTGATCGTAGGTATCGGTGAACTTATAACGGTAGTTCATTCCCAGATCGAGGTGGCTTAATAAGCTAACACCTGCACCTGCAATAAACCCTGTCTGGAATCCTTTTTGGTCGTATGTCTGATTGTCAAATTTCAGTTCGCCGCCGCCTACTTTCAGATTACCGTATACACCGGCTGAGAAATATATACCGGCAATGCCGAAAATAGAGAATCTTTTCTTCAGACTGATAGGCACAGTCAGATAACTAAGGTTTGATATATCTCCTTGTTTTTCATTGTTTTCTACATTATAACCTTTGTTTCCGTAGGCTAATCCTGTTTCTACGCCAAAACCTGTTAGTGGTACGTTTAGTTCAAGTGTTCCGCCGACTTGAAATCCGACACGGTTTTTTACGTTCAGTATGCTAGAGTTTACTTTATGATCTGCAACATCGATTCCCCCTTTTAGTCCATATCTGATTATTTGGGCAGAAGATGGATTGATGCTAGTTATAAATAAGAGTAATAACAGGCCTAAAGGCAAAAAATACTTAGTTTTCATAATGAATTTCATTTTTAATTATACTATATACTATAACAAATCGGAATATATATAGTTTTATTGTGGCGCAAATATAGGAAAAAGAAAGAGATTTTGATTTCCTCCTTATTTGCGAATGATATGGATATTGAATTAATTTATATCTCGTGATATGTTATTTTGGAATAAGTTGAAAATTACTCTAAAGCATTTGTGAAAACAATTTTATTTTTTGTGTTGTTCTAACTTTATATAGAATATATTGCTAACCCTAAAAAAACTCTATTATGTCCAATCATGATGAAAACTCAAACAATGACTCCTATTTGGATAAAAGGTTAGGAGCACCGATGAAGAAAATCGACGGACTGAGCAGTGATAAGAAGAAAGCTGAGTCAGAGCATCTTCATGCTTTTAGAGAAGATGTAGATAAAGACGAAAATAACCCGGAAAAAAAAGAATAACTTAATAGAATAATTAAATATCATGGATGTATTAAAATATTTTTTTATATCAGTTGGTGTTATATCAATATTGTTGTTTCTTACTTTGTTGATTATAGGCGTAAAGGTTGTTTCTGCTATACTTTTATATATTGTTGGCGCAATAGCCGTAATATCGGCGATCGGATTCATTATTTTCTATATCGGAAAATGGACGGGTAAAAATGAATCAAAATAGGTTCACTCCTACTCAATTGCTTCACCGAACTTGGTTGTATGGAATGGCGAAAAAAAACTCATTTCATAGAGTTTGCTCTGTCCTTGAAGGTAATTCGGTTTGGTTTTGTATATAAGTTAGGCCTTATCAATGCGTGAAGCTAAAAACTAAATAATAAAATAGAGGATAGATTAAATGTTTATCTCTCTTTATTACTAAAATAAAATCGACCGAATATCTGTTTGATAATCAGTCGATCTTTTGGCTTTATTTGTAGCACAGCCGGGAATCGAACCCGAATCTAAAGTTTAGGAAACTTCTATTCTATCCATTGAACTACTGCGCCAACATATTTGCTATTTGCAAATCAGATGCAAAAATAAGAGATTTTCCGACATATGGCAAATAGAATCTATAATTTCACGTTCTTAAAATGAAAACGTATTATGTGAAACCGTACTAATTGAAGATGGATTTAACTATAAAGCTTTATTAACAGGTGTGAATATATGGCAATTGGATACAAAAACGTATCTTTATACCCAAATATCAAATAATATCGACAGCGAAATACATAAGTAGAAACAAAGTTGATTAAAGCGTTGTCTCAATCTACTTACTAGCTATTTATAAACTTAACGGAATAGTAAATAGGTCTGTGACCTAAAAAATAAAAGATAAATGTTTCAAATAAATGATACGATAGTCGCATCGGATATAATAGAAGAGAATTTTTTATGCGACTTATCGGTATGTAAGGGAGAATGTTGCGTGGAAGGAGACTCTGGTGCTCCCCTCGAAGATGAAGAAGTAAAGATAATTGAAGACCTGTTGCCCCAGGTTTGGAATGATTTGTCTCCCGCAGCTCAGGAAGTAATCAAAAAACAAGGTGTAGCATATAAAGATACTGATGGCGATATGGTAACTTCCATCGTCAATGGGAAGGACTGTGTGTTTACTTATTATGACGAGAAAGGAATTTGTAAATGTGCCATAGAAAAAGCCCATCGCGAAGGACGGGTAGACTTTTACAAACCCATCTCCTGCCATCTATACCCTATCCGTTTAGATAAATACAGGGATTTTACGGCGGTGAATTATCATCGCTGGCGGGTATGTAAGGCTGCTGTCCTGCTTGGGAATAAAGAAGGTCTGAAGATCTACCAGTTTCTGAAAGAGCCTCTTATCCGGCGGTTCGGTGAAGACTGGTACAATGAACTTACTTTGGTTGCAGAAGAATATGAAAAGTCAGTTAACAAAATGTGATGGTGTAATTCTTAATTATTCATTCTTAATTCTTAATTAAAACAATGCATCCCCTTTCACAATTTAAATATTGCCCGAAATGCGGTTCAATCCGTTTTGTAGAAAATAACTTCAAGTCGAAGCGATGCGAAGATTGCGGTTTTATCTATTATTTCAACTCTTGTTCGTCTACTATTGCCATTATAATAAATGATGATAAAGAATTACTCGTCGCTACACGGGCGCATGAACCGGTTAAAGGCACGTTGGATCTGCCGGGTGGTTTTGTGGATATGGAGGAAACCGGCGAAGAGGCTGTGGCCCGTGAAGTGAAGGAAGAAACGGGGCTCGATGTGGACACTGTAAGTTACCTGTTTTCCATACCCAATAAATATGTGTATTCAGGTTTCGAGGTGCAAACATTGGATCTTGTATATAGATGCTTTGTGAAGAATACGGAGAATCTGAAAGCCGAGGACGATGTAGCTAGACTCGAATTTATAAAGATATCAGAACTGGACCCCGAATTATTCGGATTGTTATCAGTAAAGGAAGTAATAAAGGAAATACAAAAAATGAATATATGAAAAAACTACTAGTAGCTTTAGGTCTTGCATTAAGTATGCAATTTGCTTATGCACAGAAATCCGTATATACGGAGTTGCCCGGCAGGCTCTTTACTCAGGGTAAGGAGATGTTTCTGGATAATAATTATGTAGGTTGTATTAATTCATTGGAGGAGTTCATGAAGCAATCGAAAGATGCCGAACTTCTGCCTGAGGCCGAGTATATGATCGTCAGTTCCATGTATTATCAGGGAAAGGCCGGGGATGGGACAATGTTGAAAGATTATCTTGAAAAATACCCGTCTACATATCATCGCAACCAAATATGTTTTTTCATAGGATCTACTCATTTTGCCGGAAAGGAATGGCAAAAAGCATTGTACTGGCTTTCGCAGGCAGACATGGATTATCTGGATGTAAAAGAACAGGAAGACTATAGCTATAGAACTGCCTATGCCAACTTACAGGCCGGTAACAGGAATGAGGCAAAACGCCTGTTCGGATTACTTACCCGCAATAGTAGTAAATATGCCGAACCTGCTTCCTATTATCTGGCATACGCTAATTTTCAGGATGGAGAATACGAGCAGGCTATCCCGATTTTCCGTAAGTTGAAAAACAAGGGAGAATATAAAGAAAGCGCTACCTTCTTTTTGGTGCAGACTTCATATTTGCAAGGTAATCTGAGTGAAACCATTGCCGAAGGACGCGATTATATTGCGACTTACCCGGGTAGTACGAATACGGCAGAGGTGTACCGTCTGTTGGGAAACAGTTATTACCGTCAGGGAGATGCCCGGAACTCGATTGTTAGTTATGAGAAATATCTGGAAAGTGCGACTTCTACCTTCCGGGATGATATGTATCAACTGGCAGAAGCCTACTATCAGACAAGTGCTCATGGCAATGCCATAAATGCATTGAAACGGGATGTGGCTTCGACGGATGACTTACTCGGACAAGCAGGTTATATGCTCTTAGGACAATCGTACCTGAAAGTAAATGATACGCCGAATGCTATTATGGCGTTCGATGCTGCTGCACGTACCCGGTTTGATAAAACAATAAGTGAAGAAGCCTTATATAATTATGTAATGTTGATGAATCGTGGCGGCGGCTCTGCTTTCGGGCAGGCTATAACAGCTTCTCAACGCTTTCTTACAGAATATCCGTCATCGAAATATACAGATGAGGTGAATGAAGCACTGGCAAGCACGTTGCTGTCTACAAAGAATTACAATACAGCGCTTTCTGCAATCAATAGTATACAAACTCCGGGCAGGCAGATTCTGGACGCAAAACAATTGATCCTTTTCCAATTAGGTGTGCAGGAATCTATCGACGGACAATATGATGCTTCCGAGCGTGACCTGAACGCTGCCATCAATATGGGTAATTATAATGCCGAAGCACGGAACGAAGCTTACTTCTGGCGTGGCGATCTGGCTTATCGTAAAGGTGACTATCCTGCTGCCGCCCGCGATTATTCTTCTTATATTGCACAGGCATCCACCAAACAACAGAACTATCCGCTCGCTTTATATAATCTGGCATATACTGATTTTCAGCAAAAGAATTACAGCAAGGCACTGACTAATTTCAAGAAATATATATCTGCGGAAACCAATCGCCAGTCACCAAACTATCCGGATGCATTGAACCGTATAGGAGACTGCTACTTATATAACCGTAATTTCTCTGATGCCGAAAGCTATTATTCGCAGGCAGTAAATGTAAATCCTGCAAATGCGGATTATTCCGAATTCCAGAAAGCATTTGTGCTTGGTTTGCAACGGAACTATAACGGAAAAGTTTCTGCTCTGAATAATATGATGACAAAATATCCTAATTCTCAATATTATGACAATGCATTATTTGAAAAAAGCCGTGCATTGGTGATGCTGAATAAAGAGCCGGAAGCAATCTCCGTCCTTGAAAAGCTGCTGAAAGAATATCCTAAATCAAATCTGGCACAAAAAGCAGGAGTGCAATTGGGACAATTGTATTTCAATACAAATAACCCTCAGAAGTCGATAGCTGCATATAAGGAAGTTGTAAATAATTATCCTAACTCGGAGGAGGCCCGTACAGCCATACAGAGTATGGAAGGGGTATATAAAGATATAAACGATATCGGTTCTTACGCATCTTATGTAAACTCTCTGGGTAAAGGTACTATCTTATCTGCAAGCCGTCAGGATTCGCTAACCTATCTTGCCGCGGAAAACGTATATATGAAAGGTCGTAAAGACGAATCTAAAACTGCATTGAACAGATACCTGCAAACGTATCCGAATGGTGTGTTTGCGAGTGATGCCCACTTCTATCTGGGAAGTATGGCATTCGAAGCCAAAGACTTTACTTCGGCATTGGGTAACTTCAAGGAAGTGATAAACAGTAATAATCCGAAATACATTGATGACGCATTGATATATGCTTCGGGGATCGAGTTTGACAGAAAAAATTACGAAGCGGCATATGGCGCATACGAACACCTGAACATGGTAGCCTCGAAGAGTGAAAATAAGGATGTTGCCCAACTGGGTATGTTGCGTTGCGCTTACCTGATGAAGAAGGACAAGGATGTTGTCGCTGCTGCCGATAAGTTGTTACAGAATAAAGCGTCCGGAAATGTAGCTAACGAAGCCCGCTTCTACAGAGGTCAGTCGTTGAAGAATCTGGGGCAGTCCGAAAAGGCTATTGCGGATTTACAGGAAGTGGCAAAAGATACCCGTAGCGCATTTGGAGCAGAATCCCAATATCTGTTGGCTGATATATACTATCAGGCCAAATCGTACGACAAAGCAGAAAAGCAGATACAGTCTTTTATGAAAGAGGGTACCCCGCACGAATACTGGATGGCCCGTGCTATTGTGGTATTGTCGGATGTATATGCGGCTAAAGGCGATAAATTTCAGGCTCGTCAGTATCTCGAAAGTTTGCAGGCAAACTATAAGGGACAGGAGACTGATTTGACAGAAATGATTTCATCACGTCTGGCAGCTTTGAAGTAATTATGAAAATGTACAAAATTGAAAAACGAAGAACAATGAAAACATTATATAAATCTGTTTTTGTCATAGCATTAGGTATTATAAGCCTGACCGCAACAGCCCAAAAAGATTCGACCCTGATCCGTCAGGTACTGCTCGAACGCGATTATAATCCGACATTACAGGATGCATCGAAGGTAAATACACAACCTTCTATTTATTCTCCGGTAATAAAAGCAAAAGAACTGAAATTTGTGAGTACTGTGCCGCAAATAACACTGACAAATAATAAATTGGGAAGTGCTGCTCCAAGTGATATAAACACAGGAGTAGATTATAGTAAGAAACGCGGTTACCTTATATTGGGAGCAGGGAATAATTCGAATCTGGAAGGTGCATTCGGATACAGACTTGTCAATGGAGATAGAGATCGTTTGGATATATCTGCAACTCATAGCTCTACTAGTGCAAATGTAGACTATATAAATGCCGATCCGTATACAATGGATGAGGCAAAAGCAAAATATTCGGCAAGTAAAGTAAACCTGAAGTATCAGCATATGTTTGATCCTTCGGTATTGTGGTTCGACGCATCATTTTATAATACTTCGTATAATTATTACGGCAATCCGTTTATTCCCAATGCTCCTTATCCATATGGCTACGGCTCTGGTTACGGCTCCGGCTACAATCCATACGACTCCTATATCGCAACATATCCGTTCGATATGGATTCTCGTCAGAATGTAGATGTATTCATCATCGGAGCGGGACTTAAGTCCAGTGATAAGAACGAGGGTATATTGAAATATAAGGGAGGAGTGCGTTATCAGAATTTTAAAAGTAAATATGGTATTTTTACATCTGAAAAAGGGTCGAAAGGTGGGCAACTGGATTTGGATGCAGACTTTTATACCGAATTCGGCTCTGACAGGAGTATCGGAGTAAAAGGATTCATTATGAATCAATCGTTCAGCAGTAAGAATGAAATTATAGAGAATGCTTTCCACGACTTTACCAACATTACGGCTACTCCTTACATCAAATTCCAAGGAGGTAACTGGAATGCCGATCTGGGGGTAAATGTGAGCGGAATGTTCGATACCAAGACAAAATTTATGGCAAGTCCGAATGTAAAAGCCGCTATCCATATTAATGATGTGAATACGTTCTACGGAGAGGTGACCGGAGGAGTGAATAACAATACTTACCTTGAGATTTTACAAGAGAACAGGTATGTAAATCCCATTGCGCGAGTAGAATATTCGAAGACTTTATTCGATGCGCGTCTGGGCTTTAAATCGGGAGTTATTAGCGGTTTCGAATTCGATATATTTGCGGGATATAAAAAGACAGATAAAGACCATTTATATATAGCTCAATCTCCATATGACCTGCTGGTTGGAGTGTCTTATCCTTCCGATATGAAGATTTGGGGTAATGTAGGGACGCCTTTATATGCCAATATAGGTACAGGTCATGTGGGCGGACTATTGAAAACAAAGCTCATTCCGTATACAGACTTATCCGCTAAAGTTACAGCTTACTTTTACGATGTGAAGTATGCAAACGGAAATGTGACATTGATAGATAAAGACTTGTATTCGGAGAAGAAAGCGTGGGGACGTCCGACATTTACAGCTGAACTGAATGCTGAGATTAAACCGATCGATAAGCTGACATTCTCTTTGAACTATGTATATGCCGGTGGCCGTAAAACAGTCTATAGCAACTACATGATACCGGTACAGGAAGTCATAAAAATGAAGGATATAAATGAACTTAATTTCAGGGGTGAATATCAGGTGACAGATTGGTTGTCTGTAAATGCAAGAGTAAATAACCTTTTATTCCAGAAGTATGAATTACAATATGGTTATGCACTGCAAGGATTTAATGTTTTGGGAGGATTGAGCTTCAAGTTTTAACGAGACAGCATTCATTCCCCATTAGACAACATTGATAATAAATATGAATCTTTATAACAGAAGAGCCGCAAGATTAATCTTGCGGCTCTTCATTATTTCATGTTCTGAATATTATCAGAACTCAGCATTATTTGGTGTCCGTGGAAAAGGAATCACATCACGAATATTAGCCATACCTGTAATAAACAGGATTAGACGTTCAAATCCTAAACCGAATCCTGCATGAGGAGCTGTTCCGAATTTACGGGTTTCCATATACCACCAGATTGGGTCTGTATTCATATTCAGTTCCTTAGTACGGTTTACCAGCTTGTCATAATCAGCTTCACGTTCCGATCCTCCGATGATTTCACCAATCTTAGGGAATAGTACATCCATACCGCGCACAGTCTTACCGTCTTCATTCTGCTTCATGTAGAACGATTTGATTTCCTTCGGATAATCAGTAAGTATGACAGGGCGTTTGAAATGCTTTTCTACCAGATAGCGTTCGTGCTCCGATTGGAGGTCTGCACCCCAATATACCGGGAACTCAAATTTGTGTCCGCTCTTCTCCAGTATTTCCACACCTTCAGTATAAGTGAGACGGACGAAATCATTAGCAGTAACAAAGTTCAGACGTTCTATAAGTTCTTTGTCAAACATTTCATTAAGGAAAGCAATATCATCCTTGCAATGCTCAAGCGCATAGCGAATCAGATACTTCAGGAAGTCTTCCGCTAAATCCATATTGTCATGGATGTCATAGAATGCAACTTCGGGCTCTATCATCCAAAACTCAGCCAAATGGCGGGGTGTATTCGAATTTTCGGCACGGAATGTAGGGCCAAATGTATAAATAGCGCCCAGAGCCATCGCTCCAAGTTCACCTTCGAGCTGTCCGGATACAGTCAGGTTTGTCTGGCGACCAAAAAAATCTTCTGTATAATCAACTTGTCCGCCTTCTGCGCGGGGAACATTATTGAAATCTAATGTGGTTACCTGAAACATCGAGCCTGCGCCTTCAGCATCTGAAGCTGTTACAATTGGCGTATGGAAATAGAAGAATCCCTTATCGTTGAAATACTTGTGTATAGCATAAGACATATGGTGACGAATACGGAATATTGCTCCAAATGTGTTTGTGCGTGGACGCAGATATGCTATCTCACGTAAAAACTCGAGAGAATGTCCCTTTTTTTGCAAAGGATATGTTTCAGGGTCAGCGGTTCCGTACACTTCAATTGTGTCGGCTTGTATTTCTGCGCTTTGTCCTTTCCCTTGCGATTCTACCAATGTACCTGTGACATGGATACAAGCTCCGGTCGTTACAGGTTTGAAAAAGTCATCTCCAAACTTCTGTACATCAGCTACAATCTGCAGATTATGGATTGTCGATCCATCATTAAGGTGGATAAAGTTTACATATTTATTACCACGGATGGTACGTACCCAACCTTTTACATCAACTACTGACCCAAACTGAGGGTCTTTAAACAAATCTACAATCTTTGTTCTGCGAATACTCTCCATTTTTATACAAGTTACTAGCTACGAGTCACAAATTATGATACGGAGTCATTGATAGTGTATTCCATTCATAATTTATGACTCATAATTTATAATTTATTCAAATGCTCCCATACGAAGCATGTTCACTTCTTTTTCTGACAGGTAGCGCCATTTTCCACGAAGTACATTCTTTTTGGTAAGACCCGCAAAATATACACGGTCCAGTTTCATTACCTGATAACCAAGCTTCTCGAATATGCGACGTACAATACGGTTGCGACCCGAGTGTATTTCTATACCGACCACGTTGAGAACATCTTCTGCCTGATATGCGATTGAATCGGCATGTATTTCACCATCATCAAGTTCTACTCCATCGGCAATAGCCTGCATGTCTTCAATAGCTACATCGCGGTCGAGTGTTACCTGATAGATTTTTTTCTTCTTAAATTTCGGATGCATCAGTTTAGAGGCTAAGTCTCCGTCATTGGTAAGCAAGAGTACACCTGTTGTGTTTCTGTCCAGACGACCAACCGGATAGATACGTTCCGGACAAGCGTTTTTTACCAGGTCCATAACTGTCAGACGGTTTTGAGGGTCATCCGATGTTGTTACACAATTTTTCGGTTTGTTCAGAAGAACATATACTTTGCTTTCGAGACGTACCGGCTTATCCTGGAATGTTACAAGGTCACCACGGGTAACTTTAGCTCCCAGTTGATCCACAACCTCACCGTTAACCTTCACTACACCTGATGTAATATAAGCATCAGCTTCGCGACGGGAACAAACTCCGGCATTAGCAAGATATTTATTTAGTCGTAGAGGAGTATTCGGGTCTATATTTTCCTTGTACTTAACTGGCTTTACCAATTTCTTTACTCCACCGAAAGAAGGGCTGTAGCCACCACCGGCTCCACCTCTGTTGTCACGATTTCCGGCCGGACGACGGTCGTAGCCTCCTCCACCTCTGTTGTCGCGGTTACCATAAGATGAACGGTTGTCTCCGCCTGAATAACCTCCTCTGTTATTAGAGTAGCCACCTCCTCCGCTTCTGTTACCGGAATAGTTACCTCCACCTCTGTTTCCAGAATAGTTGCCTCCACCCCTGTTGTCGGAATATCCACCTCTGTCTCCGGACTGGCGGTTCTGATTTCCATACGAACTATTTCCGTATGAACGGCGTTCTCCGCCTTCATTCCTATCATAAGAAGGCCTGGATGGTCTTTCTGAGTTATAAGAGCTACCTTGGCGATCTTGTCTGTCGCCACCGGTTTTATAAGGATTCCGATCCCTGGAGTCGCGGTCAGTATTCACATCATAAGCTTGTTTGCGAAGATCACCTACACGCGCACGTTTCTTTTTTACAGGTTCTGACCCGTTTTCATTGTTTTCTGATGATGAGTAGCCCTCCCGGCTTTCTCTATCATTTCCATTGTCTGTCACCATTTTTTCCTTTTTGTTTAAATAATATACAAATACTTCTTTTATAACCTCACGGTTAAGTTCATTTTATACACCTGTGTAAGAATGCGGTGTAATTTTTCTCAGTTCATTTTTCACGGTTTCACTTACATTCAGTCCCTCAATAAATTCGGCGATAGATTCTGCCGTAATTGTATTGTTGGTTCTGGTAAGAGCCTTCAGTGCTTCGTAGGGTTTTGGGTATCCCTCCCGGCGTAATATTGTTTGAATTCCTTCAGCGACAACAGCCCAACAGTTTTCCAAATCGTTATATAAGGCATCTTTATTTAATAACAATTTATCCAAACCTTTTTGTGTACTCTGTATAGCTATTACAATATGTCCCATAGGCACACCTACATTGCGCAAGACTGTAGAATCAGTCAGGTCGCGTTGCAGGCGGGATACGGGTAGCTTAGAAGACAAATGCTCTAATATAGCATTTGCAATTCCCAGATTTCCTTCCGCATTTTCAAAATCTATCGGGTTTACCTTATGCGGCATAGCCGATGAACCTATTTCACCTTCTTTAATTTTTTGTTTGAAATATTCCATCGAGATATATTGCCAGAAATCCCTGTTCAAGTCGATCATGATAGTGTCGATTCGTTTCAGAGCATCGAAGACTGCGGCCAGATTGTCATAGTTGGATATTTGTGTTGTCCATTCTTCTCTGACAAGTCCCAGTTTTTCTGATACGAATTTATTTCCGAATGCTTTCCAGTCGTATGACGGGTAAGCTACATTATGTGCGTTGTAATTTCCTGTTGCTCCACCGAATTTAGCAGATAAAGGAATACTTTTTAGTAGTTGTAGTTGGCCTTCGAGCCTACTCGCAAATACCATTATCTCTTTTCCCAAACGGGTAGGAGAGGCCGGCTGTCCATGAGTTTTTGCCAGCATGGCTATATCAGCCCATTCGTTCGCCTGATTTTTTAATTTGGCGATAAGACCCTCAAGCATCGGATAATAAACATCATTCAATGCATCTTTTATCGAAAGCGGGATAGAGGTATTGTTTATATCCTGTGATGTAAGGCCAAAGTGTATAAATTCTTTGTATTGCTGTAAACCTAATTTATCAAATTCTTCTTTGATGAAATATTCGACAGCTTTTACATCATGGTTGGTAATTTTCTCAGTATCCTTGATGCGTGTCGCATCACTTTCTGAAAAACCGGTTACGATATCTTTCAGTTTTCCAAAAACAGCCTTATCTATATTTTCCAGTTGAGGGAGAGGTAATTCACATAGTGCGATAAAATACTCTATCTCTACTAATACACGATATTTAATCAATGCATATTCTGAAAAATAATTAGCTAGTTCTTCTGTTTTATTACGATAACGTCCATCTATCGGTGAAATGGAAGTTAGGGGTGTTAATGTCATTACGTTGCCAGAAATTTTGTGTTTTTAATCAACTTAGAAATTTATTTTCGATATCACTATTTACTTATAATTATTATACAAATATATAACAAATATATATGTGCAAGTGTTTTTACAAAAGGAAAATATTCATTTTTTTATCTTTTTTAAATAGTTTCTTGTTCCTCATCGGTAACCCTTGTTAAAAATCAAGATATTTAGTCATTTCTTGCACTAAATCAGAGGAGAAAAAATCTTGGAACAGGTTTTTCGAAAAAAACGAATATCTCTTTCATCCCCTTTAATAATTGTTCAGAGCCTCTACTATCCGGTGCAGTTCGTCATTCGTCAATGATGCATATAGCGGCAGGCTTAATACTTCATTTTGCAGTTGTTCTGCTACAGGCAGATTTAAACCTGCCTGTCCGGAATACGCAGGCTGTTGATGTATTGCTACGGGATAATGTATCTGAGTCTGGATGCCTTTATTGTATAAGTATAGCTGAAGCCGTTCGCGATCGTTTGTCCGGATTATATATAAATGAAAAACGTGGCTTAAGCTATCTTTATTGTCCGGTAATATAATATTTACATTCTTTATATTTGCAGAGTAATAGGCTGCGATCTCTTTCCGCCTTTGGTTATCTATATCCAGATATTTTAGCTTTACGGATAATATTGCAGCCTGTATCTCATCGAGGCGCGAATTTAGTCCCTTATATTCATGCATATATTTTTTGTCGGAGCCATAATTGGATAGGCTGCGGACGATCCGGGCCAGTTCTTCATCGTCAGTTGTTACAGCCCCTGCATCACCCAAAGCGCCAAGGTTCTTCACCGGATAAAAACTGAATGCTGCTGCATCTGCTAAGCTTCCTGCCTTTTTGCCATTGTATACTGCACCGTGTGCCTGCGCAGCATCTTCTATCAGTTTCAGGTTGTGCTGTATTGCGATTTGTTTCAATTCAGCCATCGCTGCAATTTGCCCGTATAGATGGACTGCTATAATTGCCTTTGTTCTGGATGTAATCTTTTCTATTACAGATTCGGGAGCAATATTGTAAGTCGCGATGTCGCAATCGGCAAAAACCGGTATGAGTCCACACTGAGATATAGCCAAAGCCGTTGCAATGAATGTGTTGGCGGGGATAATTACTTCGTCCCCTTCCTGCATTACGCCTTGCTCCATATAAGCCATTAGTATCAGGCGGATAGCATCAAGTCCATTGCCTACACCTATACAGTGCTTTACTTTGCAATAGGAGGCAAACTCTTTTTCAAAACTGGATTTTTCCTCTCCCAGGATATACCATCCTGAGTCTATCACACGCGATACAGCTTCTCGTATTCCGGATGCGTAGCGCTCGTTTTCCCGTTTTAGGTTGAGAAAAGGAATTTCCATATAGAAACTAATTAATAATGAACAATTAATAATTCGCAGCAATTCAACTTTCAACTCAAAAAGTAACAAAGGTAACACAGAAAACAATTAATAATTAAGAATGAAAAATTAATAATTATCTTGTCTTGCTGAGCAGAGCGAAGCATCTCGTCAGGGAACAGTCATCAGTTAAAAAAAATTATCTCGTATCTTGTTTACTTGTATCTCATTTAACTTTTAACTTACTACTTGTTAAAAGGCAACAAAAGTAACACTGTTTTCGCTTATCTTTTACTCTCTCTGTAAGTTCCCCTTGGGGGATTTAGAGGGCTAAAACCCCAACATTACCTTAGCATTTTGTATTGCCGCATCCGTAACAGTGGAACCACTCAACATCCGCGCTATTTCTTCCAGCCTTTCTGCATTATCCAACCTGTCGAGATGGGTCGTGGTAGATAGTTCATTATCCGATTTATATACCTTATAATGCGTCTTACCTTTGGCTGCTATCTGCGGCAAATGGCTGATCGCAATCACTTGCATCTTTCTTCCAAAGTCGAGCATGATCTGTCCCATTTTATCGGCTATTTCGCCTGATACGCCTGTGTCTATCTCATCGAATATGATAGTCGGCAGGGCTGTTGCACCTGCAATCATCGACTTGAGGCAAAGCATCAGGCGTGATATTTCACCACCCGAAGCTACATCGGCAACCGGTTGTAGTGGCGCATTTTTATTTGCTGAGAACAGAAATAGTATTCTGTCTATTCCGTATATGTTAGGATGTTCTTCGGCAGTAATCTCGCATTTGAACCTGATATTCGGCATGCCCAGATTCGCTACCTTTTCTACCAATCCTTTTTCCAGTTCTGGTGTGATTGCCTTACGATGGTCGCTCAACTTTTTGGCGAGGGTGAGCATTTTATCATATTTTTCAGAAACTTCTTTCTCCAAAGTTTCAACCTGCTGGTCCGATGATTCTATTTTTTCCAGTTTCTGCGCCAGTTCTTCATATAATTCCAGTAAGCCCGAAACTAAAGATACATGATGTTTCTTTTGCAATGAATAAATCAAATCGAGCCGCGATTCGATGTAAGCCAGTCGTTCAGGATTGAATTCTACATCGTTAGCCGACCGTTCCAACTCGGAAGACAGATCTTTGAGGTCTAAATAAGAAGTCTCCAAACGTTGGTGAATTTCGTCCGCTTTCGGATATACTTTAGCCAGCGGGTGTGATGTATTCAGGCTTTCTTTCAAAGCTGCAACAATGCCTCTTTCGTCTTCCGACAGCAATGTATGTATCTTGTACAACGCCGATTTTATATCCTCGGCATGGTTTAGGGTCTCCTGTTCGGCTTCCAGTTCTTCCTGTTCTCCTTGTGTGAGGGCAGCTTCGTGTAGTGCCTGATATTGGAAGCGGAGGTAATCTTCTTCCTCTTTACTCTTTCTGATGGTATCTCGTAGTTCTGCCAGAGCCTTTTCAGTTTGCTTATATTGATGAAAAGCCTGCTGGTATTCTTTCAATAAGGCTTTATTACCTGCTAATGCGTCCACTACCTGCATCTGAAAACGGCTATCCGATAATAACAGGTTCTGATGCTGTGAATGTATATCTATCAGTTGGCTACCCAGCTCTTTCAGATCGTTCAACCCTACAGGTGAATCGTTTATAAAAGCACGTGATTTTCCTGTGGAGAGTATTTCCCGGCGCAGTATATAACTGTGCGGGTCGTATTCGATACCTTTCTCCTCGCAAAAGTCTTTAAGATCATAGGCCGATACATCGAAAGCTCCTTCGATAATACATTTGCTTTCGCCTTGTTTGATGGCTTTTATATCGGCTCTCTGCCCGAGGATAAGCGATAAGGCTCCCAGTATGATTGATTTTCCTGCACCCGTCTCTCCCGTAATGACAGAAAAGCCTGATTCGAAATCTATTTCGAGACTGTCAATCAGGGCATAATTTTTAATATAAAGCGATTTTAGCATGGCTAAAGATAGTTATCATTTATCAAATTTCACATTCAAAACTACAATCTCTGATATAGTGCCTATACGGAACTGAGGCCCTGCAAGGCCTAGCCCTGATGATACATAAATATGTGTATTGTCTTTTTTCTTATATCCGTATGGTATTTCGTACATCGACCTGTATTTCAGGTGTTCAGGTATAGTCCCGGTGTTATATATCGCCGAAGATATGGACATTATCGTGTTTACCGGAAAGAACTGTCCGTTATGTGTATGCCCGAATACAGCTATATCCGCTCCGGCATCGGATTCTTCATACAAACGGTGGGGTTCGTGGTTCATAACAATGATCGGCAAATCTTTGTTTACACCCTGCATGAGTTCGGGTAATTCTTTTCTGGTTGTGCACTTATCGTCTTCGCGGCCCACCAGATAGAACGAATCGGCAATCAGTATTGTTGTATCCCGTAATACTGTAAGTCCTGCGTATTTACTCAACCAAAGTATTTTTTCGTCTTTTTCCTCACCCAAGTCGATATATTCATGGTTCCCCGTTGAAGCATAAACGCCATATGGGGCTTTCAGCCGCAGAAATTCAGTTTCCATCCGTTGTTCGTACAGTGATTTTACGTCATAGTCGATGATATCGCCTACCAGCAGGATAATGTCCGGTTTCTGCTCCATAATCTTATCCACATACATGGATACGATATTTTTATCGATGAGATATCCGGCATGTATATCTGTGGCAACTACGATGCGGAGATCTTTTATATTTGGTGAATGTTTATCGACAGTCAGGTACATTTCTGTTACGACCGGATTGTGGAAACGATAGTTGCCATAACCCATCACACTGCAAACCAATAGGAGAGAGGCACAAAAGTAAATCAGCCGGGGCTTTTTCGCTTTCAGGTCTATTGCGAATATTTTTTTCTTACGATTGATATACTTTACCAAGTCGTATAGTAGCAGTAAAATGGTCATATATATAGTGAAAAGCATCCAGGTAGTCCCTACCCATGCAAAACTATGAAGGGCATCGAAAGGCAACAAACCTGTTCCGGAGGTAAAGAATCCCATGAAATAAATTGCCAGTTCAGCAATATAGATAGATGCATAAGGAATTTTGATGTATTTCTTATCAGGCAATCCTTGCCAGCCACGCCAATAGATATAGGCGCTGAGAAATATCTGAACAATAATTGCATTAAAAAATACTCTCATTCCTTTGTTTTTAAATCGATGACCACATATTCCGATTGTGTTCCGATGCGGAATTTACCACCCCAGATACCGATACCCGAGCTTATATATATGTTGGCATTTCCTTTTTTTACAAAGCCGTGGTCTTTTTCGTATATTGCATTCGTAATAGCAGAGATAGGCCAGACTTGTCCCTGATGTGTATGCCCGGATATTTGCAAATCGATGCCGTATGCTTCAGCTTCTTCGAGATGGTAAGGCTGATGGTCGAGCAGGATAAGGGGCTTTGACTTGTCGAGGCTGTCTACTAATACGTTCAATGGTTTGCGCCATTCGTTCGACCTGTCGTCGCGCCCGATGACGTAAAAACTGTTGTTAACCAATTCGGCCGTGTCGCGTAAGAGATGGATACCTGCTTTCTCATAAAAGTCGAGACTGTTTTTGAGACCGCTGATAAATTCATGATTTCCCAGACAGGCATAAACCCCCATAGGAGCTTTTATTTTATGAAAGCTTTCGGCAAAGTTGCCTTCGTTCAGAGGGCGTACACTATTATCTATAATATCTCCGGCAATGAGAACAATATCCGGATTTTCAGCATTTATTGTATTTACCCATCCCTCAAATTCCTTTTTTCCTATGCCATAACCCAGGTGCAAGTCACTAATGGCTACTATCCGCAAGGGTTTAACAGATGTAGAATCTCCCAGGGTTTTATATATCTGTACAGGCAGTTCTACACGGACTTTCCATTGATATTTCAGGTATCCGCAAATCATCAGTAGGGTAATAAAACCTACCATAAAGCCCAGCCCTACCCAATTTTCTTTTGTATAGCGGGTAATCGCATCGCTCGGCATAAAATGAAATAGCTGATTGGTAAGCCCGAATAAATCTTTTACCAGCATTACGATAAGGAAATACAGGAGGATGAAAAACCAGGCGGTGCCTACTTTGTATAAAAAAGATGTCATCCATACAGGCAATACATCCCCGGCAAGAAAAGATATAAAAAAGGATGAAACGGCTACGACAGCAAACGAAACGAGAGTTACCCGTCCGATGGTATTCGGAGGCATAGCTATCCAGATATGATGGAAGACATAGAAATTTGCTAAGAGGTATATGATGAAGATTATTATGAACATGATCGGTTTCATTCAGACTTTATAGAATAGTTTTGAAATGTACAAAGATATATAATCCTGTTTATTACGGAATATTTATGATAAAAAAAGAGTAGCCGGAAAAGACCACTCTTTTGTAATTTATATACAGTTTCCTTCAGTTAATTACGTCTGCCTCCAAGGGCTATCATAATATAATAAAGTAATGTAGCCAAAGAACCTATTGCGGCAACAACATATGTATAAGCAGCCCATTTCAAAGCATCTTTAGCCATGTCATGGTTATTCATATTAGTTACGCCGGCAGTATTGAGCCATGCTAAAGCTCTCTGACTGGCATTGATTTCTACAGGTAATGTAACAAAACTGAATATGGTAGTCAGGGCAAAAAGACCAATGCCTATCCAGATAAGAGTAGGGAATGTCTGTATGAAAATGATTCCGGCTAGAATAATCCATGTCACCCATGATGAAGCGAAACTGACAACAGGTACAAGAGCCGAGCGCATTTTCAACGGACCATAGGCATGTGCATGCTGTACAGCGTGCCCGCATTCGTGGGCGGCTATCGCGGCGGCGGCTACACTATTGCTGGCATAAACCCCTTCACTCAGGTTTACAGTCTTATTGGCAGGGTTATAGTGGTCGGTAAGCATTCCTTGAGTGGAAACGACTTTAACATCATATATGCCGTTGTCGTGAAGCATCTTTTCAGCTACGTCCCGTCCGGTCATCCCGTTGGTCAAAGGGATTTTAGAATATTTATTAAATTTACTTTTCAGCATTTGCGAAACAGCAAAACTTGCGACCCCAACCAGTATCAATATAATCCAACCTATATACATATTTATATCTTTTTGTGAATATTCTTTTTATGATATATGAAACAAAAAATGTGCCAATAATGTTTGTTGGCACATTCTATATTCTTAAAAAGGGTTTAATTACCTTATTATAGTCTGTTCCCTGTCAGGTCCTAACGAAACTATCTTGATTGGAACCTGCAATTCTTTTTCCAAAAATGAGATATAATGCTTGAACTCGGCCGGAAATTCATCTTCCTTTTGCATTTTAGTCATGTCTGTTTGCCATCCTTTCATATCCACATAGATCGGCTTGATTCTCTCGTCTACTTCGAAAGGGAAATCCGTAACTTTCTCTCCGTTTATTTCGTAGCCGATACATGCTCTGATAGTCTCGAATGTGTCCAGAACATCACTTTTCATCATTATCAGTTGGGTAACACCATCTATCATAATGGCATAGCGCAAAGCTACCAGGTCTATCCATCCGCAACGGCGCGGACGTCCTGTTACAGAACCGAACTCAAACCCGAATTCACGGAGTTTATCTCCTGTTGCATCGAATAATTCGGTTGGGAACGGGCCACTGCCCACACGGGTACAATATGCCTTGAATATACCGTACACTTCACCTACCGACTGTGGTGCTATGCCCAGCCCGGTACATGCTCCTGCTGATATGGTATTGGACGATGTAACAAAAGGGTATGACCCGAAATCTATATCGAGCATTGTGCCTTGTGCACCTTCGGCCAGTATTTTCTTCCCTTGTTTTACAGCGTTGTTGATATAGTGTTCGCTATCTATAAATGTAAACTCTTTAAGTTTTGCTACACCTGCAAACCATTCTTTTTCTATTTCGGCCAGTGCGCTGATATCATGGCCATATTGCTGCAATATTCTTAGGTGTTTAGATTTCGCAGTGTTGTATTTCTCTTCGAAATTATGCAGTATATCACCTACACGCAGACCGTTTCGACTGATTTTATCTGTATATGTAGGTCCGATACCCTTGCCGGTAGTGCCTATTTTGGAATCTCCTTTAGCTGCTTCGTAGCAGGCATCGAGCAATCGGTGGGTTGGTAGTATAAGGTGTGCTTTCTTGGAGATAAGAAGGCGCTTTGTTAAATCATGGCCGGATGATTCCAGCGATTCAATTTCTCCTTTGAACAAGGCCGGATCAAGTACAACACCATTTCCTATGATATTGATTTTGTTTCCCTGGAAAATACCTGAAGGTACAGAACGAAGGACATATTTCTTTCCTTCGAATTCCAGTGTGTGCCCTGCATTTGGCCCACCCTGAAAACGGGCTACAATCTCGTAGTGGGGTGTGAGTACATCCACTATCTTACCTTTTCCTTCGTCGCCCCATTGCAAACCTAGCAATACATCTACTTTCATTTCTTTTTAATACGTGTATTTTTATTTTCTGTTAGTTTATTCTTTTTTTCTTCTGCCTTTTTTGCCCGCATACATTTATTGCATATGCCATATATATACATGCTATAATAGCTGATCTTGAATCGTTGCAATTTTTTTTGCTGAGTGGGAGTAAAGAGATTTCCATTTTTATGTTCTTTTACTTCCCCGCAATTCAGGCAAATCAGATGGTCATGATTCTCATTGCCATAGGCCCGTTCGTACTGAGATACATTAGCTCCAAACTGATGTTTTACGACCAGACCGCAGTCCAACAGCAATTCGATAGTGTTATATAATGTAGCACGGCTGACCCTGAAGCTGGATTGCTTCATGGCATTATACAAAGAATCCATGTCAAAATGTCCTTTCGTAGAATAGATATGCTCAAGTATGGCATATCTTTCCGGGGTTTTACGATGTTTATGCAGACCGAGATAGTCCGTGAACTCGCTTTTGACTTGTTCCTTTACTTTTGAATTATCCATTTATCGAAAAATCTGATATGAACAAAAATACATCTTTTTAATAGAATATCAGGCAGTATGAGGAAGAAAAAGTTATTAACTATTTAGAATTTGTCTAATAAAGCTTCCATGAGGTCTGTTTGGGCCGGGAAATAGAAATCTTTTTGAGTATGAGTGTATTCAAATTAAAAAGAGAACTCTCACGAGCTCTCTTTTTAGAAAGGAAATCAAAAAGAATATTATAATAAATATTCAGGTTAGTATGTATTTGCTTATTCGTCCAGTGGTTCGTCCACTGTGTATTTGTATTCTATATTAAATGTTTTTGTTTCTCCTCCAAAATCTTTGGATGTTATCTCAAACGTAACTTTGTCACGCCCTGCGATTTTGTAAGGTGTAAGATCGAAACTTGCATAACCTTTAACCGGATATCGTGATGGTTCGTCACCATTTATATTATGTCTGAATTCTAATTTTACAATATCTTTGTCTACTGATAAGTCCGGTTCTGCCGATATCATATTGATCATATGCGGCTTGTTTTCTCCGGTATTGTATCCGAAATTGATATTCAGATATCCGCCGCCTTCCCAAACGGAATATACTTTGATAGGATCATTCCCAATACTGTCTTGTTTTACCTGATCGTCGGGGGCTATATAAATAACGCCTTTGGTCAGTACATCATAATAATCGTTCAGTCTGATGTAATGGTCATAACCATCTTTCTCATCGGAGAGGATAGTATAGTTTATTATCGCTCTGTCGTACTTAGGTTTCAAGTTAAGACCTACAGGAGCGGCCACCCAGAGTTTGTCACCATTATCCCGTACGAAGGAATAAGTATTGTCATCTATCTTTTTTACTGTCACTATGTCCTCCCAGTAATTACCAAGAGAATATCCATCGTCATCAAGACATGAAGAGAATCCTAATGCTAAGACAGAAGATAGAATCAGTGCTGAAAATAGTTTCATATACTTTCTCATTTTTTTATTTAATAAAATTGGTTGATTAATTCTAATAAAATTGCTCACATATATTAGATGCGCAATTTGTATGCCATGTTGCATGGAGAAGTCAAAATAAATGTTAAGAATTTTCTTTTGCTGTAAGAAAATGACGGATTATCTTTTTTGCCTGAAGAATTCTTTTAACAGAAAAGCGCATTCTTCCTCCAGAATGCCGGATATTATAGATGTTTTGTTATGCAGTATATTTGGCGAGAAAAGGGAGTATCCTTTTTTTTCGTCTTTGGCTCCAAAAACTACTTTAGGTATTTGTGACCAGAGAAGTCCCCCGGCACACATTGGACAAGGTTCTAATGTGACATACAGCGTACAATTTGTCAGATATTTACCTCCAAGGAAATTTGCTGCGGCAGTAATCGCCTGCATTTCGGCATGTGCGGTGACGTCATTGAGAGTTTCTGTCAGGTTGTGGGCTCGTGCAATAATTCTGTTTTGGCATACAATAACAGCTCCGATGGGCACTTCCTTCTTTTCGAAAGCAATCTGCGCCTCGTTCAGGGCTTGCCTCATATAATGTTCGTCGGTGAGAATCTCAGTCATCGGCGCATCTCATTTTCACCGAAAAGCGTAGGGTAATCCTGATCGAGATTTTTCAGGACATGGGCGATGAGAGTTTCCCTGCACCAGCGGGAACGATTAGCAATCTTATATTTTTTTATATAAGAGGAGATAAGTGCATATTCTTCTTCATTGAGCGAAAAAAGAAGATGTTTAGTCCTGTTGCTATGAGGCCCTTTCTTTTTTAGTTTCATTACCGCAAAAATAAGGACTTATCCCAATATGTGAAAGGATTTTCGAGAGAATATTTTGTTTTGGCGATGTAGTTTAACTTTAGTCTTCAAAATTGATGCGTAACTGGATCGCTTCGCCCCATCCCATTTCATCTTCATTGTTTTTCAAACCAAGTCCGATTAACCTCACTTTAGGTGATAAATCTATATTTTGAAGGAGCTCGAAGCCGGCTTTGTAGAAGGATTCATAGTCTGCCACTGACGCTGGAAAAGTCTTACTTCTGGTGATCGTTTTAAAGTCGGCATACTTTATTTTTAAAGTTACTGTCCGTGCTTTGAATTTCTTTCTTTCAATGTCGTGAAATGCATCCCGGGCAACTTCATCCAGAATTAAGGCCAACTCTTCGAGATTATCGATATCATGTTCAAAAGTAGTTTCTGAACTCATTGATTTTCTTATCCGTTGCGATTCTACCGGGCGGTCGTCTATAGCCCGTGCATTTTGGAAATAAATATGTCCTGCTTTCCCGAAAACGGCTATTAATTCATTTTCGGAACGTTGTTTCAGATCCCATCCGTTTTTTATACCTAATTGATGCATCCGTTTAGCAGTGACTTTACCCACTCCGAAAAATTGTTCGATAGCTAATGTTTCTACAAACTGTTCTGCATTTTTAGGCCTGACAACAAATAACCCGTCCGGCTTATTCTGGTCTGAGGCTATTTTGGCAAGAAACTTATTGAATGATACTCCGGCTGAAGCAGTTAGTCGGGTGGCCTCTAATATTTTTTGTTTGATCTCTTGTGCTATCTGTGTTGCAGATGGAATATTCTTATTGTTTTCGGTCACATCCAGAAAGGCTTCATCGAGAGACAAGGGTTCAACGAGGTCAGTGTATTCATGGAATATTTCCATTATCTGCCGGGATACAGACTTATAGACATCGAAACGGGCGGGAACGAATATCAATTGAGGACATTTTCTCAATGCCGTTTTAGAAGCCATTGCCGAACGCACCCCATACCTCCGGGCTTCATAACTGGCCGCAGCAACGACTCCCCTCGGCCCTGAATATCCTACAGCCAAAGGTTTTCCCCTATACTCTTTATTATCACGTTGTTCGATAGAAGCATAGAAGGCATCCATGTCTATATGGATTATCTTACGCATGCTTAAAAATAGATCATTTTTCTATTCCAGGGTGATCCGGTTTACCTCAATGTCTTTATTCAAGAATATTGTCGCGGCTTCTGAGAATTTTTGGGGCGATTCTGTTGTATAATATTTTGTTACACTGCCCTTGGTACATACTTTGTCCATTTCGGGGTGGCGATGCAGATAATCTTGCAGACTACGGGCGATATATTCGCCTTGGGCTATGGCTGTTACACCATCCGGCAGGAATGATTTTATTTTATTCAGAAGAATAGGGTAATGGGTACATCCCAGTATAAGTGTATCTATCTGCGGGTCTTTAGAGAGGATATTTGAGAGATTCTTCTTGATGAAGTAATCCGCTCCTTCATTTTCATACTCTCTGTTTTCGACCAGAGGCACCCACATGGGGCATGCTTCGCCTGATACTTTAATATCCGGGAAAAGTTTATTGATTTCTATAGAATACGATTCGGATTGTATGGTTCCGGTCGTACCTAAAATCCCAACATGCCTGCTTTGGGTTATAGGCCCTATAATCTCGGCCGTGGGGCGGATAACACCCAATACCCTTTTATCCGGATCTATGTGAGGCAAATCTTTCTGTTGGATTGTGCGCAGAGCCTTTGCTGATGCTGTGTTGCATGCCAGTATTACCAGATTGCAACCCATATCGAACAGGCTCAGTACGGCTTGCTTGGTAAATTCATATACAACATCGAAAGAGCGCGAGCCGTATGGGGCACGCGAATTATCCCCGAGGTAACAATAGTCGTATTCAGGCATTAACGACTGTATCTCAGAAAGAATGGTCAATCCCCCGTAGCCTGAATCAAACACACCGATAGGTCCAACTTTAAGCATATATAATGATTTAGTGATTCAAAGATAGAAAATAATTAAGAATGGATAATAATTAATCAAGAATCCTTTTAGCCTTCATTTATAGCCATTCTTTAGCATTCGTTAATTGCAGGTTGATAAACTGTTTTCACTTTTTGAGTATTCTCTCTAAGTAGGCAATATCTAACAAATTCACAGTTTCAAAATTTCCTTTATAGAACACGCCGTAATTATTGAAGACACAAGGTAATTCCTTTGCTTTTTGTAGTGTATCTATCTGGATTAGGTATGCGGGAATGTTATTCGTTTCACAATACTGTTTTATCATCTCAATGTTTTGACAGATAAAAGGGCATTGCATATCATAATAGATTGTTAACTCTTTATTCCCAATTTTTTGACTCTTAGCATTCTGGGTGAATTTTGGAGTTGTTCCGTCAAAAGAAAGTGCAAGCAATTCATACCCATTATCAGTGGTGTCAACAACCTCAAAGCCAAATTTCTTTGCAAATGATTGGTCGGAAAGCCATGATTTCTGCTTTTTGGCTCCAAGCATGCAAATGCCGGATTTGCCTTTTTCTCTGGCATCAGCCAAGCAATATTCCATCAGGAATTTTCCATACCCTTTTCCTTTATCACTACCTAAAACCCATAAACAATACACATAATAATAGTTGTCTCCTGTTACGGGAACCCAGGCTGTTTCGAGAGGGGCGTATTCAATAAAGACGGTGGCCTTTGCATTTAGCTTTCTAAATACATGCCCTTCATTTAGCCGGGCAGAGAGCCATTGTCGCTTTGCTTCAACGCCCTGATGTTCCTTTTTGCTTCGGATAATGCAGCAAAAATGCTCAGATGAAAGATTTTCTGTTGTTATGTTTATAAAATCAGTATCCATGTGTACTATCTCAAATTAGATATTATTAGTTAGCAGGTTGTAATTGTGTGACTCTGTTATTATTTCACATAGATTATGAGGTATAAATATAGTGAATTTGTACAAACTAGTTAATGCCACCACTAGAAACAATAAATGCCTCTGTACACAGAAGCATTTATTGTTATTATTTGTATGCTATAGTTTTACTTTACTCCCAATTTTTGTTTTACCAAAGCGGTTGCATTTGTAGCATCCGGTGTAACAAATGCTATGGCCGGATTAGCCAGATCATAAATGCAAACAAAGCCTTGCTCTATTCCTACCTGATATATGGCATCTTTTACTTTCTTGCGTAAAGGTGCGATCAGGATCTGTTCCTGATTCTGGATATCGTCTTGTGCTACTTTCATAAAGTTGTTTATCTGGCGTTCCAGCTCATACAACTCCTGCATACGGCGAAGACGTACATTGTCCGCCATCGAGTTCTGATATGAAATAAAATCGGAATATTTTTTATTATAATCATTCTGCATCACTTGCAGTTCGTCTTTGTACTTTTTATTCAAATCATTGATTGTATTTGTGGCAGTTACCTTATCGGGTATTGCTTCCAGAAGTTCATTTGAATTTACAAAGGCTATTTGCTGCACAGTCTGGGCAACAGTATTCTCCACAAAAAGGAGTAAAAGGGCAATAATTGAAATTAAAATGATTTTTTTCATCACGATAATTGCTGTTTTGTAGTAACACAACTTATATAATCTGACGAAGAAACGGATTAACCTCTAAACCTGTTGATAGTTGTGTGTTTCGGTGGCATGGTTAGTACCACCGACTTTCAAGGCAAGATTGCTTGTCAACAACTATCAATTGGTTTTTCTTAGGTTATTTCATAATTGGTACAAAGATATGTAATATTTTTTAATTACAATGTTTTCTTTACCTCTATTTCTTCAAAAGGTTCAATAACGTCACCTATTTTTATATCATTATAATTATGGATATTCAAACCGCACTCATATCCGGCCGCAACTTCCTTCACATCGTCTTTGAAACGTTTCAGTGAACCCAGTTCTCCGGAGTAGATAACAATACCATCGCGTATGAGTCGTATTTTGTTGGCTCTCTTGAGTTTACCCTCTTTGACCATACATCCTGCAACTGTACCGACTTTTGTGATCTTGAACACCTCGCGTACTTCCACATATCCGGTTAATACTTCTTTTATTTCAGGAGAAAGCATACCTTCCATAGCGGATTTGACCTCTTCGATAGCATCGTATATAATAGAATACAAACGAATTTCAACGCCGTCTTTTTCTGCTGCCCTGCGGGCTGCCTGTGAAGGGCGCACCTGGAATCCGATAATAATGGCATCGGAGGCTGCAGCCAGTACAATATCCGATTCGGATATCTGACCAACAGCTTTATGGATTACATTTACCTGTATTTCTTCAGTCGATAATCTGATCAGGGAGTCTGAAAGGGCTTCTACCGAACCGTCCACATCACCTTTAACGATTACATTCAACTGCTGGAAGTTTCCGATAGCGATGCGGCGTCCTATATCGTCGAGTGTAAGTATCTTTTGTGTTCGGAGACCTTGTTCGCGCTGCAATTGCTCGCGTTTTGTTGCAATTTCACGAGCTTCCTGCTCTGTTTCCAGCACATGGAATATGTCTCCTGCCTGTGGTGCGCCATTCAATCCTAGTATCAGAGCCGGAGCTGCCGGAGCTGCTGCATCTATGCTGGCATTACGTTCATTGAACATTGCTTTTACACGGCCGAAGTATGTTCCTGCAAGAACAATATCTCCTTTCTTGAGAGTACCGTTCTCAACAAGTACTGTGGATAAGTATCCTCTACCTTTATCCAGGGAAGATTCAATAACCGAACCTGTCGCTCTTCTGTTAGGATTTGCTTTCAGGTCAAGTAATTCTGCTTCGAGAAGTACCTTTTCCAATAATTCATCTACCCCTAAGCCTTGTTTAGCTGAAATATCCTGAGACTGGTATTTTCCACCCCAGTCTTCTACCAGATAATTCATTCCGGCAAGGGTTTCCTTTATCTTTTCGGGGTTTGCACCCGGTTTATCTATTTTGTTTATCGCAAAAACGATAGGCACACCAGCCGCAGAAGCATGATTGATTGCCTCTACCGTCTGTGGCATGACATTGTCGTCGGCAGCCACAATGATAATTGCGATATCTGTCACTTTTGCACCGCGCGCACGCATCGCCGTAAAGGCTTCGTGTCCGGGAGTATCCAGGAATGTGATACGGCGTCCCGATTTCAGTTTAACGTTGTATGCCCCGATATGCTGGGTGATTCCCCCTGCTTCGCCGGCGATAACGTTGGTCTGACGGATAGTGTCGAGTAATGAAGTCTTACCGTGGTCTACGTGTCCCATTACTGTAACAATCGGCGCACGAGGTTCCAGATCTTCTGCATTATCTTCCTCTTCGTTGATGGCTTCAACGACTTCTGCACTTACATATTCTGTTTTAAATCCGAATTCTTCAGCGACGATATTGATAGTCTCCGCATCCAGACGCTGATTGATTGACACCATGATACCGATGCTCATACAAGTGGAGATAACTTTCACTACTGGAACATTCATCATGTTTGCCAGATCATTCGCTGTTACGAATTCTGTGATTTTAAGGGTTTTGCTTTCTTGCTCCTGCATTTCCAGTTCTTCCTGGTATTTTTGGGAGAAAGCATCACGCTTTTCTTTTCTGTACTTTGCACCCTTGTTTTTTCCACCTTTTCCGGTCAGACGGGCTAATGTTTCTTTTATTTGCTTTTGAACGTCTTCTTCGTTCACAGCCTGCTTAACGATAGGTTTACGCAGATTATGCTTGGTACGGTCGCCACCACCATGATGCTGCCCGCTGCCCGCTCCGCCTTGAGGAGGAACTCCTTTTTCAATATCTACTTTACCTCGCTTTATACGGTTGCGTTTTTTCTTAGCGGCATCTTCTGCTTCATCGCTACTTGCTTTCCGTTTTTTTGCTTCTTCGTCGGTTTCTTTTTTCAACAGACGAACGGTATTTTCTTTTACCTTTTTCTGATCTTGTTGCTCTTTCTCAAGACGTTCTTTTTTCTTCTCTGCTTTTGTCTTCTTGGCAGGACGAGTCTTGTCATTGATCGAACTAAGGTCGATGGAACCTTTAACCACAATATTCGATTTGATTGTAGTTTTGTTGAGTCTGAAAATATCGTCCTCTTCTTTTTCTTCTTCAACTACCGGTGGTGTTACAACCGGAGTGGAAACTTTCGGCTCTTCTTCTTTTTTTTCTACTATCAACACAGGTTCTTCTTTTACTTCTTCTTTTTTAATGACAGGTTCAGGTTCGGGAAGAGGTGTAGGCTCGGGGAGAGGTGTCTCTACCTTTGGCTCAGCAACAGGCTCAACAACGACTACTTCCGGTTCAATGACCACTTCTTCTTTTACCTCTGTCTTTTTAGGTTTGTTTAGTGCATCCAGATCTATTTTATCCACAACTTGTAAATGTGGTTTGAAAGATTCGGGAACTTCTGTTACAATTTCTTCAGGTTCTTGTTTTTTAGGAGCAACATCCTCTGCTTCTTTAGGGGCCAGAACCTCTCTCTCTCTTTCTTTACGATTTCTGAGAAGAGCTTCAAGGTCAGCATTATTACCGAATTCTTTCACAAGTAATTCATGTTGTTCACCGTCAACTTTTGCATTGGGATTTGATTCTACATCAAATCCTTTTTTATGCAGGAATTCAACCAGACTGCTGATCCCTACATTCAAATCTTTGGATATTTTTATTAATCTTATAGACATATTCTCTTTTTAAATCAAAAAAATGGACAGTGAACCCGTAAATATTCTTATAATTTGCATGAATGGTAAATTCTGCCGGGATGCTCCGGATACAAAAGTATTAAGAAATCAGCGAATAACCAAATCAGGACTTACTTTCATCGTCAAATTCTGCACGCAAAATATCTAATATTTCGTCCACTGTATCTTCTTCAAGGTCTGCTTCTTGTATAAGCTTGTCCCTGTCTGCTGCCAGTACATTCTTGGCTGTAACACAGCCGATTTTCTTCAATTGGTCGATAACCCAACCGTCAATTTCATCGCGGAACTCATCCAGATAGATATCTTCTTCGTCAAAGTCGTCAATGTCACGATATACATCGATGGTGTAACCTGTGAGCATGCTTGCCAACTTGATGTTGAAACCTCCTTTACCGATAGCCAGGGATACTTCTTCGGGACGAAGCAGCACTTCGGCACGTTTCTCTTCCTCATTCAGTTTTACAGAGGTTATTTTGGCCGGGCTAAGGGCGCGCTGGATATACAAACTCATGTTAGGCGTATAGTTGATGATATCGATGTTTTCGTTACGCAACTCACGAACGATACCATGTATACGTGAACCTTTCATCCCCACGCAGGCTCCGACAGGGTCGATGCGGTCGTCGTATGATTCCACGGCGACTTTTGCTCTTTCTCCGGGTATGCGGGCAATGTTCTTTATTGTTATCAATCCGTCGTTTATTTCAGGCACTTCAATCTCAAGCAGTCTTTCGAGGAATACGGGAGATGTACGTGATAAAATAATCTTAGGGTTGTTATTCTTGTTTTCTACTCTTTCTACCACTGCGCGTACATGTTCGCCTTTGCGGAAGAAGTCGCTTGGTATCTGTTCTGTCTTGGGCAAAAGAAGTTCTTCTTTTTCATCATCGAGAAGTAGTATTTCTTTTTTCCAAATCTGATATACTTCACCGGATACTATTTCACCGATTTTTTCTTTATAACGGTTATACAGGCCCTCTTTCTGGAGTTCCAGTATTTTCGAAGTCAGTGTCTGGCGCAGATTCAGGATAGCACGACGGCCAAAGTCTTCGAAGAAAACTTCGTCAGTAACATCTTCGCCTACCTCAAAATCTTCATCTATTTTTCGGGCTTCCGTAAGAGATATCTGAGTATTTTCATCCTCTAATTCGCTATCTTCCACAATTGTACGGTTGCGCCATATTTCAAGGTCTCCTTTATCAGGATTGATAATAACATCATAATTGTCATTCGATCCGAAGAGTTTTGCTATTACATTGCGAAACGAGTCTTCAAGAACGCTTATCATTGTCATCCTGTCGATATTTTTCAGTTCCTTAAATTCTGAAAAAGTATCGATCATACTAATAACTTCCTTTTTAGCCATAACAGTTATTTAAATCGTATTAAGTATTTTGTATATTTCACTTCGTCATAGGCAAATGAAAGATCTTCTTCCAATGCCGTTTTCTTTTTTGCACCTTCCGGTTTTACCATTTTGGTAATAGTTATTACAAATCCGTTGTTGTCGGAAGTTTTAAGTACGCCGGAAAGTTTTTGTCCTGCTTTTGTAAGAACTTCGACTTCGTTACCCTCATTTTTTTTATATTGACGGGGTATCTTGAAGGGAGATGTAACACCGGCAGAACCTACTTCCAATTCGAAATCTTCGGCTTCTCTATCCAATCTGGACTCTATGTCACGGCTGAGCGCAATGCAATCATCGATGCCGATACTATCATCGCTGTCTATTTCCACAACAATAATATTACCGGGTCTGACAGTAACATCTACAAGAAACATCGGTGTTTCCTGCAAAAATTTGTCCGCTACATCTTTTATAAAATCTTTATCTATCATTTGTTTTTAAGAACAACAAAGAGGAAGCCACGGCCTCCTCTCCCTCTATTTCGATTACAAAAGTAGTGAAAATAATTTTTTATACCAAATTTTGATAATAAATAACTTAGCATCTTTACTTTTCTTATCCGTGATACAATATTCAAGCGCCACTTTGTTTTCTGTTTACTGCTTTTACACCTTTTATTTTAGCTATACGGGAACACAATGTTTGTAAATCGTTCACATCATGTACATAAACAATTATCCGTCCTTCGAATACTCCATCATTAGACTCAATGTTCATTCCTTTGATATTTAATGATCCGGCAGTGATAACCTTAGTTATATCATTCAGCATTCCCATCCTGTCTATACCTGTAACAATAATAGAGGTAAGAAAAGGAAATTGCGTATAACTGCCCCATTCCAGATTTACAATTTTGTCTCCGTGGCTGGCTTTCAGTTTCAGCCCTACCGGACAATGTATGCTGTGTACGTCTACCTCGTTATCGTCATTCAGATAACCGAATACTTTATCTCCTGGTATAGGATTGCAGCAGGTAGGCATTCTGAAGTTTTTATTAAAAGAATCTTCTTCGAGGATATATGTTTTTTTAGGATTTATTTGTTCGTATTCCAGCGGCTTTTCGGCTTTGTCTTTATCTGCCTTTTTTACAGCATGGAAAGCCTGCTTCATATATTTGACTAAAACATTATCGGAGTTTTGTTTTTTTAAGGTCAATAACTTTTCTATTTTTTGAGGAAGGGAAATATCGTTATTGCCGATTGCGTAGTATAAGTCTTCTTTAGTCTGTTTCTGATAATAATCCAGCATCTGGTCCATGATTGCAGGAGTCAACTCAATTGTTGTACCTTCGAGTGCCTTGATTAAGAGTTCTTCACCTTGTTTGGCGACTTCTCTTTTATGCTTCCTGAGAGCATATTCTATCTTCGTACGCGCTTTGGCTGTTGTTACCAGACCAAGCCACTCGTATTTTGGCACTTGTGATTTCGAAGTAAGGATTTCGACCTGATCCCCGCTATTTAGTTTCTCACTGAGAGGGACCAGCTTATGGTTGACTTTAGCACCTATACAATGGTCTCCGATGTCTGAATGCAGATCATAGGCAAAGTCAAGGGCTGTTGCCCCTTGCGCTAAAGTTCTTATCTCTCCTTTTGGTGTGAAAACAAAGATCTCCTGTGAGTATAGATTTAGCTTTATCGTGTCAAGGAAGTCCATCGCATTCGGACTCGGGCTTTCCAATATTTCTTTAATGGTTTTCAGCCATTTATCCAGTTCTGTATCTTCTTCTATTTTTCCTTCTTTGTATTTCCAGTGTGCGGCGAATCCTTTTTCAGCAATGTCGTCCATGCGCCGGCTGCGTATTTGTATTTCTATCCATTGCCCGTCAGGGCCCATTACGGTGAGGTGTAGTGCCTGATATCCGTTTGCCTTTGGGCGGCTCACCCAATCCCTGATTCTGTCGGGGCGAAGTTTATAAATGTCTGTTATGACCGAATATATATCCCAACATCGTTTTTTTTCATCTATGCCCGGTTCATTCTCAAAAATGATACGGACTGCGAAAATATCATATATTTCTTCAAATGGAACACCTTTCGCCTGCATTTTATTCCAGATGGAATAGACCGACTTTTCGCGTGCTCTGATCTCGTATTTAAAGCCGAGTTCGTTAAGTTTGTCAACCACAGGTTTGGCAAAATGCTGATAAACATCCGATCTTATTTTATAAGTTGCCTGTAGTTTATATTGGATATCCTTATATACCTCGGGGTTTTCCCATTTGAAACTGAGCTCTTCCAGTTCTGTCTTTATAGCGAACAGGCCCAAACGATGGGCCAGTGGAGCGTATATATACATTGTCTCTCCTGCAATCTTATACTGTTTGGCAGGAGCCATGGAGCCCAATGTGCGCATATTATGAAGGCGGTCTGCTATTTTGACCAGTATCACACGTATATCATCCGACATGGTGAGCAATAGCTTGCGGAAGTTTTCGGCCTGAGCTGATACATTCTCTCCGAACATGCCGCTCGATATTTTAGTGAGTCCGTCTACGATCTGCGCTATTTTATCTCCAAAGAGCACTTTCATGTCTTCGACAGTGTATTCCGTATCTTCCACTACATCGTGCAGCAATGCTGCGCAGATGGATGTTGATCCAAGTCCGATCTCACCACAGACAATACGGGCTACAGAAATAGGATGTAGTATATAAGGCTCTCCAGAACGACGACGCGCACCCTTATGGGCTTCCTTTGCGAAAAGAAAAGCTTTTGTTATAATTTCGACTTTACGCCTATGGTTAGTCTTTAGGTAATCGTCGATAAGAGCATTAAATTCCTGCTCGATTAAAATATCATCCTGAGTATGCGTATCCTCTTTTGCCATAAGTTTTGAGTAAGGAAACAAAAATAGTAAAATCAATTTTAATTAAGAGCTATTCGCATCATAATAAAAATTGATTTAACCATTAGATTATTTTATAATTACTTACATATTCGTTGCAGTAAGTGATTTATTTTCTGTATTGGCTTGCGTTCCATCACTGGTTTGAACGCTGTTATTCTGTTCGGGAAGAAGTATCAATAGGCGTTGTCCTACCTTTGCCATATTGGATGATAGCTTGTTCCATGTTATGATGTCTTTTTTAGTGACATTGTAACGGGCTGCAATTTGAGTGATGGTTTCCCCTATTTTTACTTTGTGATAAATTATTTTTGAATCATCAGCATTTTTTCTGTCCGAATCGTCAGAGTCGGTCGTAGATATTCTGACGCGAGGTAGTGTGGATTCGTCGCGCACAATTTTCTTTAAATAACCGTCAATCAAATCCGCAGTGTAGGTTGAATCAATGATTACTGTTGGTAGTTCCGGTTCAGGAAGTTTCACAGCTTCTTGAATTTCTACATATTCTATCTTCTGTATTTTTAGTTGTTTTCCGGCAATTAGTTTGTTTGAGCGGTTCCAGCCTTTTAGTTCGGTGACTGATACTCCGTTCTTTTTTGCTATGCCTGCCCATGTATCGCCTTTACGTATCTTATAATAAGTAGTAGTTTCTTTCGGAACGGAAACAGTTCTGGTTAAGCCTGATACAGAAACGACTGTGGTGTCGGATGATGTATTGCTTGATGCCAGTAGTTCTTCTGAGGATGGTTCCTCCGGCTTATAAATTTTCAGGCGTCTGCCTACTGTTAATTTGTTTGAAGCAAGATTGTTCCATTGTTTTATCTGGCTGGATGTAACTCCATACCGGCTGGCCAGGCGTGCTAATGTATCTCCTCTTTTGACTCTGTATGTGATTGCGTTGCCGGCAGCTCTGTTACCACCCACTGCGTCAACACCTGCTACTTTACGATGAGTCAGATACTGGTCAGCTTTATATGTATAGATATCATCTTTCTTATCCAGAAATAAGGAAAGTTTATCGATAGGAAGGTTCAAAGAATAGTGTTTGTAATCGCCCGGTATGATGTCGCTCTTAAACTGAGGGTTGAATTGACGTAAATCATCTACCGATACGTTCAGGTTGTCTGCTATCTGTTGGAAATGAACATTCTTATCAATCATCAGAGAATCTATCGAAGCCGGGTTTTTACATTCGGCAGGGCAGATATTATGCTCGTCGTAATAATTCATTATATATGTAGCTGCTATAAAAGCCGGAACATAGCCTCTCGTCTCCCGTGGCAGGTAGGGATAGATAGCCCAGTAATCAGTTTGTCCTCCACTACGGCGGATTGCTTTGTTTACATTACCCGGACCACAGTTGTAGGCTGCAATTACCAGATTCCAGTCTCCATAGATTCCGTATAAGTCTTTCAGATATCTGGCTGCTGCATCTGTCGATTTAAGAGGGTCGCGGCGTTCGTCTACAAGGCTGTTTATCTCCAGGTCGTACATCTTACCTGTAGGGGCCATGAATTGCCATAAACCTGTAGCACCGACTCTGGAGCGAGCGATCGGGTTAAGGGCTGATTCGATTACCGGAAGGTATTTAAGTTCCAGAGGTAAGCCTTCTTTGTCCAATGCTTGTTCGAAGAGAGGGAAGTAGTATTTACCCTGCCCCAGCATATAGCTGACCTGATTGCGGCGACGACCTGCATACATTTCTATATAGTCGCGCACAACGGGGTTAAATACCAGCTCCATCTTAGTCGGTAAAGAATATAACCTGTGTATATAAACAGAATCATTGAACAATACGGCACTGTCGTCATTCGAACGGCAATCATCACCATATTTTACATTATTACTCCAGTTTTTTAGCAGTTCATCGTAGTTGCGTTCCATGTCTGCCGGATATATTATCGACCTGTCGGTTATTGTATCACGTGCCGACAATTCTTTACGACCGGACTGTCCGAATACGATAAATGTACTGGAAAGGAAAAGCCCTGTGATTATTAGTTTTTTCAGCATAAGTGTTCCTTTATGGTATTTGCAGAGCTTCACATAAAGTGAGATTTCTGCAAGTTTAAAAATTTATACTACATTGAAGCCCTACCGAGGCTTTAGAATAAGATGTCGGTGGCCAGAATACTGGTGTAACTCTCATGGAGAGATCCGGTGACATATCAAAATCATACAATTGCGCATCTACATAAGCATCGATCATGCATAGCGCATACACACCCACGGCCGCGATAATGGCCAAGTCCCTGTTTCTTCTATAGAAATCCTTTTTGCTCTTCAGAGCCGATTGTAGTCTGTCGCGGCCATAGTCGTCGACAGTTTGTCCAGGTCTTAAATAATTCGTATAACTGGTACCGGAACCTGTTACTAAATCCCGGAATGCCTGATTGTAATCATTGTATACCCGCCCATTCCATGTAATGGCATAAGTGAGTCCGAGCGCTCCTCCATATACAATCGGCAGTTTCCAGTACTTGCGATTATAAAATTGTCCTAATCCCGGAAAAATAGCAGAATATATGACTGCTTTTTTCGAATCGGGTTTAAATTCATGTTTACTTATTGTAATTACCGAATCCACTAAAACCACAGCTTTCTCGCTTATCAACGGTTTTATAGTATCGGCGGGTAAACGTTTGCCGTCTGAACGAAGCACTGAATCCTGAACTTGAGGTTCTTGTGCATTCAGTGGAAGCAGCATCCCTCCTAATATGCACCATATACAAATAAATAAACCTCTCCTCATATATAATATTACGGAAAATACCTCGTTTTATTTTTTCAATTGGTCAAATATCGAAATAATCCTCTCCAGCTCTTCTTCCGTTTTGAACGGAATACTTATCTTCCCCTTTCCCTTATCGTTACAGGTGAGTTGTACCTTGGTGGAGAAGAATTTCGATAAGTGAGTCTTAAGTATCTCAAATTCTTCGGGAGTAGCTTTTTTTACTCCTGATTTTTTAACTGTTTCTACTACTTTTTCTTCTTTGAGCAAGTCTTCCAGCTTTTCCCCTTTGGCTATTGCTCTTACGTATTCTTCTACTTTCCTTACAGATAAACCTTCTTCAAGTATCAGTTCGTAAACTTCCAATTGTGCCGCAGCGTCCTCTAGTGTGACCAGAGTACGTGCATGCGCCATATCTATTTTCTTGTCTCTGATACCCATTTGTATCTCAGCCGGTAATTTTAACAGGCGCAGATAATTGGCTATGGTCGTTCTCTTTTTACCAATGCGCTCACTGAGGCGCTCCTGTGTGAGATCATATGCTTCGATAAGATTCTGGTAGGCCAGTGCAATTTCTATGGAGTTCAGGTCTTCACGCTGGATATTCTCTATCAGTGCCATCTCCATTACAGTTTCATCTTCGGCTGTACGGATATATGCAGGGATTGAACTTAATCCGGCAATTGAAGATGCCCTGTAACGTCGTTCTCCTGCTATGATCTGATATAAATCATCGTCTATCTTGCGCAATGTTATGGGTTGGATAACTCCTATCTGACGAATAGATGCTGCCAGTTCCTGCAATGCTTCTTCATCGAATACATGCCGGGGCTGATCAGGGTTTACCTGTATTTTGGATAACTCTATTTCGTTGATTGAAGAGGAGCCTTCGGTTTTTACTTCATCAATGGTAATAAGGGCGTCCAACCCTCTTCCTAGCACCATTTTCTTAGCCATAACAATTTATTAAGTATTTAATCAGGAAAGCAAAGTTAAGAATTTTTCTCAATAAGTTCTTGTGCCAGCTGCATATGATTTACAGAACCTTTCGATGCTGCATCATAAACAAGCACCGGTTGGGCAAAGCTTTGCGATTCGCTAAGCTTCACATTCCGCTGTATTACAGTAGTGAAAACCAGTTCCTGGAAATGGCTTTTCACTTCTTCATATATCTGGTTGGCCAGACGCAAACGAGCATCATACATGGTGAGAAGGAAGCCTTCTATTTCGAGGGCGGGGTTCAGCTTATTTTTAATTATTTTTATTGTATTAAGTAATTTACTGATTCCTTCCAGTGCAAAATATTCACATTGTACAGGTATAATGATCGAGTCTGCCGCAGTAAGGGCATTTACGGTTATCAGTCCTAATGAAGGAGAACAGTCTATCAGAATATAGTCATAATCAGGTTTGAGCGGAACAAGAACTTCCCGCAATTGCTTCTCCCTGTTTTCCACATTCAGCATTTCCAGTTCAGCCCCTACCAGATTGATATGGGATGGTAATACATAAAGCCGTTCTATCTCTGTGGATACGATCGCTTCTTGCGGAGAGGCTGCGCCGATCAGGCATTCGTAGATAGTCTTATTTACTTTTTTAATATCAATGCCCAAACCCGAAGAGGCGTTGGCCTGCGGATCTGCATCGACTACCAATACTTTTTTCTCAAGAGCTGCCAAAGATGCCGCCAGATTGATTGTAGTTGTTGTTTTTCCTACGCCGCCTTTTTGGTTGGCTAATGCGATTATTTTTCCCATAAAAAGCTATTAATATTTTTTTGATGACAAATTAAATAATAAAAAACAGGAAGTGAGTGTTAAATTTGTGTAACAATGTATATCTTGTTGAAAAGTCTGCCTGATTGTTAATAAATAAGGGCAATAAATATGATGTGAGTTTACGAAATAATATTGAAATACAGGCATCTTCATACTTCAATTGCAAGTAATTTTTCCACACTGTTTAGCCATCCCTTATAATCGAACCTCGATACTGCTTCGTCCAGATGCGAGCTGTATTTAAGAGAGAGTGCTGGGTCGTCCAATACCGATTTCATCCCCCGGTAAACGCCTTCTGCGCTATTGTCTACCAGTATCCCGTATTTGCCGCCGTCCACGATGTCGCGCGGTCCCCCGCAGTCGGTTGTTATCACAGGAGTTTTTAGAGCCATCGACTCCAGCAATACCAGAGAGAAGCTCTCACGTTCCGATACGCATAAAGACCACTTGCTTTGCAGAATATAAGGAAAAGGATTGTCTATCCTGCCTTTGAGTGTGATCATTCCATTTATTTCTTTTTCTATCAGTTCTTCCCTCATTGTCCGGTTATCCATTTCATCGCCTATTATATAGACATGGAAGTTGTAGCCCTCATCTTTGAGCCGTATAATGGCGTTGATAAGCCTGTCGATCCGTTTTTCAGGGGAGGTTCTTGTTATAAGTATGAAGTTGGTTTCATTTTGCGGTAAGTCTATGATTGGTTCTTTCGCCTTTTCTTTTACTTTGGTCAGGTCGATGGCGTTGTACAATACGCTGATATCTTGTTTTGGAATATTTCCGTCATGTAATACGGATAGATAAGTGTTCTTTGCAGCATCGGACACACATATAACTTTGTCGAAACTGTTATAAGACCGTTCTACACGTTTTATTTGTTTTTTATTCAGCCACACCGAAACTTTTTCCCTGAAAGACCTGGTTTCATATTTTCTTTTATAAATGATGTTATGTATCCAGAGTATTTTAGGAATGTTCATTTTTGCAAAAATGCGGGCGAAGAATGTTTCCTTAAAACAAACAATTTCATCATACTCACTTTCGGAAATACCTTTCTGCCTGGCAAACATGCGGGGGAAGAAAATCATTATATTTTCCCATATTTTTTTTTGAAAATGAGGGAGACCATCCGGGTATAGATATTTTATAGAAACAGCCGGAGATACCTTACACAGCAATACATCCTTATCGGATGGCTCCGGTAAAAGAAGGGTGATTTGCGCTTTAGGCGCCAAATGATTAAGAAGGTCGACCAGTAGTATCTCCGTACCACCCATCACAAGACTGTCATTGAAAAATAATATACGTTTCATTAGCCCTCCGGAGTATTCATTCTAAGAAATTATTCTGGCAACACTTTCTACCCAGTAGTCTTCACTGTTGAGACAGGGGATAAAGGTTAATTGCGCCCCTCCTTTATCGATAAAGAGTTCCTTTGCTTTTATATTGATATCGTATAGTGTTTCCAGATTGTCGGCAGCAAAACCCGGTGCCACGACCAGCAGTTTCTTCGTTTTTTCCGCTGCCTGTTCTTCTATGACTTCGTCCAGGCTTGGGCCAAGCCATTTTTTGCCCATTGCCGAATGATATACCTGTCTGGTTCTTTTCATTTCCATATCCAGCTCTCTTAAAACAAGACGGACAGTTTCTTTGGTCTGATAAACATAATCGAATTCTTTCCCTTTTTTCCAGCCCTCTTCTACATGGGAAAGAGGCAGACTGTGGAATGTGAATATCAATTTGTCGAAACCTTCGGCTATGTATGGCCTGATACTTTTTACCAGAGATGATATATATGCCGGATGCCGGAAATAGGGTTCTATTACTCTCAACCGGAAAGGGTATGGCCGTTTGAAAAAGATTCTACCCACTTCATCCACTACCGTTTTGTAAGAAGATTCTGCATACTGGGGAAATAATGGCAATACAACAACCTCATGTAGCCTGTTGTTTTTAGCCATTAGCCTTTCCAGTGCCAATTGCACATCGGGCTGCCCATATCTCATCGCCACCTCGACAGGCAATTCTGTCAGGGTTTCAAGTTTTTTTGCCAGGGATTTAGCATGGTCGAGCAGGGGTGAATCTTCCTTTGTGTGATCCCATATCATCCTGTAATGAGCTGTAGAACTGAATTGCCTTAAAGGAATAATAAGCCCGTTGACCAGAATAGGACGGAACCAATCGGGTACGGTCATGACATACGGATCGGAAAGCATTGCCCTGATAAAGAACTTCACATCCGGTCGTGCACATGTTTTAGGGCTACCTGTGTTTACTAATAATACTCCCTTCATAATTTCCTTAAATACAAATACCACAGATTTCCGTTTTGCTTGAAAATATGTGGTATTCCTATTGTTTTATATTTTCAATTGCCTTTAGACATACGTTTCGAGAAGCAATACATTCCCTTCCGGACTGATTGCAACGCTTTTGGTATCGGCCGGAATGAGGATTGTTTCACCTTGTTTTACAGACAGGTCGTTTCCTTTATCGTCTTTGATACTGCAAGCTCCCCCCATACAGATATAAGCGACAAACGAGTCGATATCACTGTAATCTCTGGTAATATCTTTAGTTACCTCCAGAAGATTCGTGGTAAAGTATCGGCACGATTCCAACCTTACAGGTTGGTTTTCCGCTCTTGTATAGGAGTTTTTATAATTATCGTATAACTTAAAATCTATCGCGTCCTTCGCCAGTTCGGTATGGAGTTCGCGTCCGTTACCGTTCGCGTCTTTACGGTTGTAGTCGTAGATACGGTATGTGATATTAGATGTTTGCTGTATCTCGGCAATAAATGTTCCGGCACCGATAGCATGTACGCGTCCTGCGGGGAGGAAGAATACATCGCCTGCTTTTACATCATGCTTAGCCAAAGAGTCTACAAATGTATTGTCTTCGATGCTTTTAACGTATGATTCCGGAGTCATTTGCTTTTCGAAACCTGAATACAGGAATGCCGATGGTGTCGCGTTTATAACATACCACATTTCCGTTTTTCCGAACGAATCGTGTCTTTTCTTTGCCAGTTCATCGTCGGGATGCACTTGTATAGAAAGATTGTCGCGGGCGTCAATAAATTTGATAAGCAAAGGGAATGTGTTGCCGAAAGTTTCGAAATTCTTTTTCCCTACCAACTGAGCTTTGTAAGTATCTATTATTTCACTCAGGTCTTTATTCTCCAGTTCTCCGTTAGCGACTACCGAAACGTTGCCTTTTACACTGGATATTTCCCAGCTTTCGCCGATGCCGTCCTGTTCGGGTGTTACACCTTTAAACTTACATATTTCATCTCCACCCCAGATAATGGATTTAAGGATGGGTTTAAACTTTAATGGATATAAATTCATCTTATTACACGTTATATTAAAATTCTTATGCAAAAGTAATCAAACTTTGTCTATTTCGCAGCGTTTCGTTTCTTCTATTGAACAGCGAACAGCCCTGAATGTTTATAAAAGATTAAAAACGCTCTGTGCCGAACAAAAACGGACCGGTAATTTTCATTATCCGGTCCGTTAGTCATTTATCCGTTAATTTATTTTCTTTAATACAAATGCAGTCCGTGCCGGGATATATAGTTTCAGCCAGCCTTTACCATCCTTGTGATACAATTCGTCGGAAACAGTGAAATGCTCGATGGAGTCATCAGTCAGGCCATTACCTCCGAAAACGGGTGAATCCGTATCCAATACTACCTTGTATTTTCCTTCAGGTGCAAGAAATCCGTAATCGACAAACGATTGTCCCGGATTGAAGTTGAATACAAATATATAATCCTCTCGCATAAAGGCTAATATCTGGTCTTCATCCTTGTCCCACAGCCTGATAACAGGGCTTTTCTGGAATCCTTTAATACTACTGATCAGGGCGAGCATTGCTTTGTCGAAGTCGCCCAGATAATGATATTTGAGGTCGTGATTATCAGCCAGCCACCATTGCCTGCGTGCATATTTGTATGACCAGCCGTTGCCTTCACGGGGGAAGTCTACCCACTCGGGGTGTCCGAATTCATTCCCCATGAAATTGAGATAGCCGCCATTGATAGTCGATGCTGTAACAAGACGGATTATCTTATGCAGCGCAATACCTCTGTCTGTCTGATACGAGCTGCCATAATGCTTCGACATATACCAGTACATGTCTGCATCTATTAGCCTGAAAATAATTGTTTTGTCTCCTACCAGAGCCTGGTCGTGGCTTTCGGCGTATGAGATTGTCTTTTCGTCTTCACGCCTGTTGGTCAATTCCCAGAAGATACCTGTCGGATGCCAGTCTTCGTCTTTCCGTTCTTTGATTATTTTAATCCAGTAGTCGGGTATATTCATCGCCATACGGTAATCGAATCCGTAGCCACCATCTTTGATCTTGGCTGCCAGTCCGGGCATCCCGCTAACCTCTTCGGCTATAGTGATTGCTTTAGGGTTTACCTCATGTATCAGTTTATTGGCTAAAGTGAGGTAGCAGATCGCATCCCCGTCCTCATTACCGTTGAAGTAATCCTGATATCCTGTAAAGTTGTCACCCAGTCCGTGACTGTAATATAGCATCGAGGTTACCCCGTCGAACCGGAATCCGTCGAACTTGTATTCCTCCAGCCAGTATTTGCAGTTCGAAAGCAGGAAGTGCATGACCTCATCTTTACTGTAATTGAAATTCAGCGAATCCCAGGCCGGATGTTCCCGCCTGTCCCCTTCATGGAAGTATTGGGAGTATGATCCGTCGAAACGTCCCAGGCCTTCCACTTCATTTTTTACGGCATGGGAGTGTACGATATCCATAATGACGGCGATACCCATTCCGTGCGCATCATCTATCAGATGTTTCAACTCGTCGGGAGTGCCGAAACGGGAAGATGCTGCGAAGAAACTGGAGACATGGTATCCGAATGAGCCGTAGTATGGATGTTCCTGAATGGCCATTATCTGTATGGTATTATAACCGTCCTCTTTAATGCGGGGGAGGATATTCAGTCTGAACTCTTCGTATGTGCCGACCTTTTCCGATTCGGCTGCCATGCCTATATGGCATTCGTAAATCAGCAGCGGGTCGGTTTTTGGCTTGAATGTTTTTTTCTTGAACTCATATGGTATTTCGGGGAACCAGACCTGTGCACTGAATATCTTGGTATGATCGTCCTGTACAACTCGTGTAGCCCAAGCGGGGATTCTTTCGGCTTCGCCGCCATCCCAACACATGATGAGTTTGAAAAGGTCGCCATGCTTTATTTTACTCAGGGGCAGTTTCAACTCCCATTCACCGCCATCTTTACGGTTGAGCCTATAATCGTCCTGTTTCTGCCAGTTGTTGAAATCACCGACCATATATATGGCGGTAGCGTTCGGGGCCCATTCCCTGAATATCCACATACGGGCAGTTTTATGCAAACCGAAATAAAGATGTCCCGATGCAAAATCGGAAAGGGTTATTTTCCCATTATTGGTTATAGCCGCTTCTCTTTTCAATACATAGTCGTATCGTCCTTCTATTGCTTCCGCATAAGGCTCTAACCACGGATCGTTTTTTATCAGTTTAAGCATGGTCTTATTAATTAAGAATTAATAATTGAGAATTAATAATTATGACAGATTCATAATTTATAACTCATAATTGTTTATAGCTTTATTTTTACTACAACTTTTCTTATTTTCCCTTCGCCGATGCAGGGAGCATGCCCGTCTTCGGGGAAGAAAACAGTGAAATCGCCCGGTACTGCCGTAACGAGAGTCGTACCTTTATCAAAGAAGAACTGGATATCTTTTTCTTCATTAAACGCGTCGCGCTCCTCTTTAAGTTCTGCACGGGCTTTCCATCCGTATGTCTCGGGTTTGCTCACAGGAAGTTGTATGTCTATATATTTGTTATGGACTTCCATTTTGGCATCTTCTTCGGTCTTCATATCGCTATCGCTGATCATCAGGAAAAGATCCTTGCCTTCAATTTCTGTTTTGCCTGTTTCCGCATTGGCGAAATCAACCGATTTCAGGTATTCAAACGCTTTTTTGAACAAAGGGTGGAGTTTGTAGTACGCCTCTGCATTTTTTAAACTGTCTAGTATCATATTATTTATTTTATTGTTATTCCTGATCCTGTAATCCTATTTCATCGATTATCTTTTCCATATCTTCATTACCGTCCCCTTTTGGATTGGGACCATAATAGTTCTCTCCATAGTCACTGGCTCCAAAAAGCATCCATAATGCATAAAAAGGTATTATTTGGTACCATCCACTATTCTCTCTGTCATGGCATCTTTTGGTTCCCTGAGCGATAAGAAACCAATAGGCAGGAAGCATTGGAAATAAAAGAATCCAAAACATATCTTCTGATACGCCGGATGTATCTAACAAGGCGATAACGGCGGAAATAGTGAAATAATAAGCAAGATAAATAAGGTAGCTAAGGCCATATTCGAGTCTGCGTATACGGCCTTTGATGGAAAAAGGGTTTTTAAACATACGTTGATTATCCATAATTACCCAGATGTTATGAACGTTTTTATATTACTTATATTCTTTTGGTTCTATAATTACAGAGAAAAGATATTTACCTGTCTGATCCCTGTATTCGTATTGCATGGTGACATTATTTCCCCTGAAAAACTTCATGTCGGGATTTGTTTTCACCGAACTTATTATTTGAGGCTGTAACTGCGATTTAAAAAGGGTAGTGTCGGTAATGGTTACTTCGCTCAGTGTATGGTAATACCTTATTGTCTGATTCGGTAAGGCGGTACAACTGTCCAGTCTTGTCCACTGATCCAGTATTCTCGGACATTTGGTATTTGCCTCCTCCGACAGTTTTTTCAACTGGCTGTCGATGCTCCCTGTACACCCCGGGAATATGATGATACCGATAAATAGTATGATATAGAGTAAATCTTGTTTCATAAACAGTTTATTCATGGTTTTGAAAAAATATTCTTACAAGTTTAAGGATTTTAATCGGATTATCTGTTAATATTCCCGATTTTTATCTTTCAATTACATTAGTCGTTTATTGCGACTCGGCATAATCAAAATTTATTTTGCTTCTGCTCTCGCTACTCAAAACGTTCATATTTATCTATAAGTTTTAGTGTATAATGCCAATCAGTAGTTAAAGCAATTATTGTAGAATAAAATTGTTCAATATTTTTAACGTGCCTGCCAGCTTGTTTTTCATTTTGCCTTGATGCAAAACGAAACAAAAAATCAAGGCTGCATCCCTCCGGCGCCCCAAAACCGCAGCTCCGGTGGGGCAAAATAATACGGAATCATTTTTAGTTGGATTATCAGCCGTGTACAGCAGCTACCCTATTTTGCCCTACACCTCCGCTTTACGGATTGGGTACCCCGCCTGCGGAATGAGGCCGTTATCGCGATGCGGCGACAGGACTGTGTCTTTTCAGGCTTTAGCTCCGCGTGCGTCAGCCCTTGCGCATTAGTGACGCAGGCGGGGTACCCAATCCGTTGCAGGCGGCGTAGAATCAAACGGGGCGGTAGCCCGTGTGTTTGATTCAGCCGTCAAAACGGTTTTGGGTCGCCGAGGAGCGAAGCGCTAGCCTTTTGGTTCGTTTTGGGCAATGCCAAAATGAACGTTTAAGCGGAACTGAAAAGAATTGAACATTAAAATCCAACTACTGATTCGCATGTATAGTAATTTTTACCTATTTTTGCTAAAAATCAATTCATTCACATAAATACTACTTTATGAAGAAGTTTCTATTTATTATTAGTTTTTTAATTATGGTTTACTCTTGTAATACTACAAGTACCAGGGAAGCGGGTAATCCTTTCTTTTCAGAGTTTAACACTCCTAATGGTGTACCTCCTTTCGACAAGATAAAAGCAGAGCATTACCTGCCTGCTTTCGAAGAAGGAATGAAAAGGCACAACGCCGAAATAGATTCCATTGTGAACAATCCGGATGCCCCGACTTTCGAAAACACGATTGTGGCTCTCGATGAATCGGGCAGGATGCTGAATAGTGTGGGTGCAGTGCTGTCGGTAATGACAGGGACAATGTCCGATTCTACTTACCAAAGCATTGAAAAGGAGATTACTCCTAAGCGGACAGAGCATTATGATAATATCAACTTTAACGAAAAGCTTTTTGCCCGTATAAAGACTGTATATGACGCGGCACCTGCTAACCTGACCACTGAACAGAAAATGCTACTGGATAAAACCTATAAAGGTTTTGTTCGTTCAGGTATATTGCTTGACGGGTCTAAACAGGATCGTTTGCGTGAGATAAATAAAGAATTAAGTTCTACGGCTTTAAGTTTCAATCAGAACCTGTTGAAAGAAACGGATAATTATCAGTTGGTAATAGATAAAAAAGAAGACCTTGCGGGATTACCGGAAGATATTATAGCAGCGGCAGCCAAAATGGCTAAAGATAAGGGAATGGAAGGCAAATGGATGTTCGGACTGAGCAAGCCAAGCTGGGAGCCATTCCTTCAGTATGCCGATAATCGCGAACTGCGTGAAAAATTGTACAAAGCCATGTATATGCGGGGCGACAATAATAACGAGTTCGACAATAAAGAGAATATAAAGAAAATAGTAAGTCTTCGCCTCGAAAAGGCTAATATACTTGGTTATAACACTCATGCCGATTACGTGCTCGAAGAAACAATGGCCAAAACTCCGGATAATGTGATGAGCTTACTGAACAGCATCTGGAAGTATGCATTGCCGCAAGCAAAGAAAGAAGCTACAGAGTTGCAGGCGATTGCTAAAAAAGAAGGGAAAGATATCAAGATCGAGTCTTGGGATTGGGCATATTATGCAGAGAAACTGCGTAAGGAGAAGTACGCTTTGGACGAAGATGCATTGAAGCCATACTTCAAAGCAGATAATGTACGTGAAGGAGTATTTGCTGTGGCAAACAAACTTTATGGCATTACATTCAAGCAAAAAACGGATGTGCCGGTTTATCAGCAAGATGTAAAAGCATACGAGGTAAATGACGCGGATGGTTCTCTTATAGGTATGATATACTTTGATGACTTTGCGCGTCAGGGTAAACGTCCGGGTGCATGGATGAGCAGTTTCCGCAAGCAGGAAATATTTAAAGGTGAATTTGTTCACCCGTTGATATACAATGTAGGAAACTATAATCCTCCGACAGATGGGAAACCGGCACTTCTTACTCTGGATCAGGTAGAAACGATGTTCCATGAATTTGGTCACGGATTGCACGGGCTTTTGTCTAAATGTACATATAACGGGCTTTCGGGAACTTCTGTGTACAGGGACTTCGTGGAGTTGCCTTCGCAGGTGATGGAACACTGGGCTTTTGAGCCGGAAGTGCTGAAAATGTATGCAAAACATTATGAAACAGGTAAAGTGATTCCTGACGAATTAATACAAAAAATTCAGAATGCAGGATATTTCAATCAGGGATTCAGAACTACCGAACTTGTAGCGGCTGCTATTCTGGATATGAAATGGTACACAATGACCGCTACTCCAAACTTTAATCCTAAGCAAACAGAGGGTGTTGAGAAACTGGACGTAGACAAATTTGAGGCTGATGCAATGGCCGAAATAGGACTGATTTCGGAAATTATACCTCGATACAGAAGTACATATTTCCAACATGTATTCAGTGGTGGCTATTCTGCAGGATATTACAGCTACCTGTGGTCGGAAGTACTGGATTCGGATGCGTTCCAAGCGTTTGTGGAAAAGGGTAATATCTTCGATCAGGAAACAGCTAAATCGTTCCGTGAAAATGTATTGTCGAAAGGCGGAACAGATGAACCAATGACTTTATACAAAAATTTCAGAGGGGCAGAACCAAATCCTATTTACTTGTTAAAAAACAGGGGTTTTGTAAAATAATGAGTTTTATTATCTTTGCAACTCGAAATTTTTTAATCTAAACATAAAATATAATTAATGGCAACAACAGCAGATATAAGAAATGGTATGTGCATCGACATCGACGGGCAATACTATGTTATTATTGAATTTCTTCATGTAAAACCGGGTAAAGGTGCAGCTTTTGTCCGTACAAAAATGCGTAGCGTTACTACCGGCCGTGTTCTGGAAAGGACATTCAATGCCGGAATCAAATTGGATGAGGTGCGTATTGAAAGACGTCCTTATCAGTATCTTTATCAGGACGACATGGGCTATAATTTCATGAATGCCGAGACTTTCGAGCAGATTTCCATTGCAGGAGATATGATTGAAGGAGTGGCATTTCTGAAAGAAGGCGATAAGGTAGAGGTACAGGTACATGCAGAAACAGAAGCGATACTGACAGCCGAAATGCCGACTAATGTTATCCTTGAAGTAACATATACCGAGCCGGGAATGAAAGGTGATACAGCTACAAACACATTGAAACCCGCAACAGTGGAAACAGGTGCTGAGGTACGTGTGCCGCTTTTTATCAATGAAGGTGATAAGATCAAAATCAGTACGAAAGATGGTGCATATGTAGAACGGGTGAAAGCCTGAACCTTTCAGATTAAGAATATATCGGGCTCTCTGTTTATGATAACAGAGGGCCCGAAATGTTTTAATGTAAGTTTGTTAAGGAACTTTATCTATATGTATAAGCTTTTAGCCGTTAGAGTTCTTTGACAATTTGCATTCATATTTTAGATTAAGAATGAAAATGTAATACCTGAATAATATGTAACACCTGTTACTTTTACATACGCTTCGCTCCTGTGACCGTTGGTTGTTACCTTTTTATTTTAACCACAGAGTAAAAGGAGTAGCACGGAGTCTTTTTATTGATGAGATGCTTCGCTCTGCTCAGCATAACAAGTCAATTATTAATTTTTCATTCTTAATTATTAATTGATTTTTCTGTTACCTTTGTTACCTTTTAACTATATATAGTTAATAAACCTAAAGCCGACTTTACTTTCTAAACTATGGAAAATAAAACCAAACTGAATATCAAAGACTGGGCGGAAGAAGACCGGCCTCGGGAAAAGATGCTTCTGAAGGGAGTGGGAGCTCTATCTGATGCTGAACTGCTGGGCATTCTTATTGGTTCGGGAAATAAGAACGAGACAGCAGTCGAACTGGCACAACGCATCCTCCACAGTGTATCCAATAATCTGAATATATTGGGTAAGCAGGAGATAAAAGACCTTATAAAAAACTTCAATGGGATAGGGGAAGCCAAAGCGATAACTATAGCTGCTGCAATGGAACTGGGTAAACGCAGGAAATTATCGGAGGTTGTTGTGCAGCCGCAGATAACATCAAGTGATACGGTCTATCAGATATTCCATCCTGTATTGGCCGATCTGAAACACGAAGAGGTTTGGGTACTATTACTCAACCGGGCTAATAAGGTGCTGAAGAAGATACAAGTCAGTAAAGGTGGTGTTGCCGGGACAGTTGTTGATATCCGTATGATAATGAAGGAAGCGATAGACTCACTGGCATCAGCTATGGTGCTTTGTCACAATCATCCTTCAGGAAACTCTAATCCGAGCGGCGACGACGATAATATTACCCGCCGGTTAAAAGAGGCTGGGCAGATAATGGATGTCAGGCTTCTCGATCACATTATAGTCTGCGATCACTCATACTATAGTTATATGGATAGGGGTAGGATGTAAGGTGTCGGGTACTCAAAAAACTCACGACTTATAACTCATAACTTGTAACTTAATATTACCTTTGCAGTGTAAAATGGAATGGTTATAAACTAATGATTCTGTAAAATTGTTTATAACAAATGTAAGTAAAAGAATGTATTGAATGCAATGTTATAGTCATGCTAACTATTGCAGCTTCGAATACGGAAGTAATAAATAGGTCTGAGGCCTTAAATTAGAGATATGAGCGAATTATTAAACTTGGAAGTAAAAATAGTAAACATGTTGAAAACTGTTTACGATCCCGAAATACCAGTCAATGTTTACGATCTTGGCCTTATTTATGAGGTGGAGGTAGACGACGATAAGAATGTAACTATTACAATGACGCTGACCGCGCCTAATTGTCCTGCAGCCGACTTTATATTGGAAGATGTGAGGTACAAGGTGGAGTCTATCAGGGAAGTGAACAATGTAATAGTTAATCTGACATTCGAACCCCAATGGAATAAGGATATGCTGAGTGAGGAAGCAAAACTGGAACTGGGATTTCTATAAGCAGGATAAGGTGGAAAAAAAAGTCTATTTCTTATCAGATGTACATTTAGGTTCTGCTTTTCACAAGAAGAATGTGAATAAGCATCAGCAGATGACCCTGCCTTCGGTCAAAGTCGATGACCATTATTTTCCTCAGCACGAGGTAGAGAGAAAACTCTGTCGGTGGCTGGATAGGGTCAAAGAAGATGCCCAGACTATCTATCTGCTTGGCGATATATTCGATTACTGGTTCGAATACCGTAATGTGGTACCCCGCGGTTTTGTCCGTTTTCTGGGGAAAATTGCCGAACTGACAGATAAGGGTATCGAGGTGCATTTCTTTATCGGCAATCATGATATATGGGTAACCGATTACTTGCAAAAAGAGTGTGGAATGATCGTCCATACCCAACCTTTGGTACGGGATATTCATGGAAAGAAGTTTTTTCTGGCACATGGAGACGGACTAGGGGATGACTCTACTTCATTCAAGCTCTTACGCGGACTTTTCCACAATAAGTTTTGCCGCAAACTTTATGCTGCCATCCATCCGCGGTGGACGGTAGGGTTTGCCCAGTGGTGGTCTAATCATAATAGAGAGAATGATGAGATGCCCGATTATTTCGGAGAAGACAAAGAGCACCTTGTTCTCTTTGCCAAGAGCCATTTAAAGCATGCTCCTGGTATCAACTACTTTATATTCGGACATCGTCATATTATGCTCGACCTGATGCTCTCTATGCAAAGCCGGGTTGTAATATTGGGTGATTGGATCAAATACTTCTCTTACGGCGTTTTCGATGGAGAGAATTTCTCACTGGAGATATTCGAAGAGCCGGAAGAAAGCTAATCGGCTATCAAAAAACTGATAACTTATACCCATAACTTATAACTTAATACTACCTTTGTATCCGAGTTAAATTAGGAGGTTATCGTTATGAAAATGGTAAAAGGTATCTTTATCATTCTTCTGTTCTATTTCCTTGGGCAAGGTATTAGTTATCTGATAGATGGACTTGTTCCCGGAAATATTATCGGAATGATTCTATTATTCCTCAGTCTCTACTTCAAAGCCCTTAAACCCGACTATGTAAAAGATGTTGCCAATGCCTTTACCCGCAATATGGCTATATTCTTTATACCGGCTGGTGCGGGATTGTTAGGCTCTTACGGACTGATCAGCAAATTCTGGATGTCGATTCTTATTGTATGTTCGGTGAGTACAGTTCTGGTTATTGCCGTAGTGGCGGTTATTCAACAACAAATGGAGAAGAAAAGAAAATGAGAGCATTATTTGAATCCACGGAATTTATGCTCCTGCTTGTTTTCGGGAGCTATCTTTTTGGACAATGGGTGTTCAAGAAGACAAGGATAGGATTGCTGCATCCACTGATTATATCCATTGCTATTATCATCGCCTTTCTGGAGATATCCGGCATCAGTTATCAAACCTTCGAGAAGGGAAGTGAATTTGTTAGTTTTATGCTGGGGCCTTCGGTGGTAGCGTTGGGATATGTATTGTACGAACAACTTGCTTACCTGAAAGGGAATGTCGTATCTATACTTACATCGGTATTCATTGGTAGTGTTGTTGGTATTCTAAGCGTCATCATACTGGCTAAACTTACAGGTGCAGATCAGGTATTGATACATAGCCTCGAACCGAAGTCGGTAACTACACCTATTGCTATGAGTATAGCTGAGCAATCCGGTGGCAATGCCTCACTTACTGCTGTTATCGTATTGTTTTGTGGTATTTTCGGCAGTATTGTTGGTCCTCCTATACTACGTGTGCTGGGAATAAAAAGCAGTGTTGCCAAGGGACTTGCAATGGGTGCTTCTGCTCATGGCGTTGGTACGGCCAAAGCGATGGAAATGGGAGTGATAGAAGGTGCACTCAGTGGCCTGGCTATTGGATTGATGGGAGTTATGACAGCCCTGCTGATTCCTATTGTACATCAATTATTTTCCTGACTTGTTTTTTCCTTTTCTAATTGTGTTGGGATAGGAGGAGGTGTGTCAAATATTACAGAAGGAATAACTGCGAGCCTTTTCTTTTCCAGATAATGCGCCAGTATTATCTCAGCTATTGGTATTGCTAATCCCAACAAGAAGATAAATACAATATTCAACTTAAGACCTCCAAAAATATTCTTGACCTTCTTTTCTATAATGGTATTCAGTACCCCGTCTGTGAGAATATTCTCGATCTTTACATTCAGCAGGTCGTTTGTCAGTTCCTTATCATTCAGTACTTTTTCACCTAAAGCACTTTCTACATATTTTACTGCCTGATCTTTAACGAAATCTGTTTCCATTACTTTGCTTATAAGGAAGGCAGAAGCTTTAGCCGTTATGCTACTATCAGCCGATTGTGCTTCGGATAGTAAGGTGCTTGCAGTTTGGCTTGTGTATGATGCGGTTTTGTCAATGACATCATGACCAGTAAGTTGAATATGTCTTTTGTCAATAATCTTCTCCACTTCATTTCTCAGGTATGTGTTGAAAGCTGAATTTGCCTCTCCCAGATAAGTGGGGATATTCTTTACGATCTCTCTTTCACAGCCATGTAATGCAAACCATTGAGTAAAGCAGAAGCCTGCAAAAAGAGGCAAGAATACCATATATATATAAGAAAGCCATTGCAATGTCCAATGGCGACGACGTATTAATATTTTTTTACGAAGGATAAGTTCGGCTATTAGTACTGTTATAAATCCGATGACACCGCCTGTAATAGCCCATAATATTATGGCGAGTGGATTTACATATTCCGTGATTGTATCCCAATATCTGAAAATATCGAAAAAAGATATAGATAACTGTGTACTCATGTATGTGTGTTGTATATGTTATTGGGCAAAGATAGAATTTTTAGCAAGAAGAAAGGCCTTTTTCTACTTCATTCCTCAAAAGGTAACAAAGGTTACAGGAATTAATGAAGAATTAAGAATGAAAAATTAATAATTGGCTTTTCATGTTGAGCAGAGCGAAGCATCTCCTTCTTTAAAAGGTAACACTTTTTCCATTTATGTAGAGTCTGGTCTTGTGGTTGTCCATTTATGGTAGGTGGGTAACCACAAAGGATTGTTCCTACATGAATTCCAAAAAAGGTAACAAAGGTAACAGAAAAATCAATTAATAATTAAGAATGAAAAATTAATAATTGACTTGTTATGCTGAGCAGAGCAAAGCATCTCATCAATAAAAAGACTCCGTGCTACTCCTTTTACTCTGTGGTTAAAATAAAAAGGTAACAACCAACGGTCACAGGAGCGAAGCGTATGTAAAAGTAACAGGTGTTACATATTATTCAGGTATTACATTTTCATTCTTAATCTAAAATATGAATGCAAATTGTCAAAGAACTCTACCGTCTAATAGCTAAAAGCTATCGGCATCATATAGATAAACTTTTCCCCGATAAATGCATGATCACTATCCCCGAGATAAAAACTGTAAACTCTCTCTTTTTGCTTACCTTTGCACAAAATTATTCATATGGCATCTATTTTACAGGTAGACGGACTCACTAAAAGTTTTGGAGACTTGGTTCTGTTTCGCGAAATATCCTTCGGTATTGCAGAGGGTGAGCGTATCGGGCTTATTGCAAAAAATGGTTCGGGCAAAACTACCTTACTTAATATACTTACAGGTAAGGAATCTTATGATAATGGTGCGGTTGTCTTTCGGCGTGATATACGGGTATCTTATCTCGAACAAGACCCTGTATATCCCGAAAATCTGACAGTTTTGCAGGCCTGTTTTAATTCCGGAAATGAGGTAACAGACCTGATTGCGGAATACGAAAAAGTAATAAATTCAAAAGATCACTCTAATCTGGATAATATCCTCCAAAAGATGGATGTGCTGCAGGCATGGGATTATGAGCATAGGGCAAAGCAAATTCTGGCGCAGCTCAAAATAACAGATTTCGAACAGAAAATTTCCGAATTATCAGGAGGACAGCTCAAGCGCGTAGCTCTTGCCAATGTGCTGATTACCGAACCTGACCTGATTATTCTGGATGAGCCTACCAACCACCTTGATCTGGATATGGTGGAATGGCTGGAGGAATATCTTCAACGTTCGCGACTCAGCTTGTTGATGGTTACGCATGACCGTTATTTCCTCGATCGGGTTTGCAACGAGATTATAGAGATAGACCAGCAACAACTTTACCAGTATAAAGGAAATTATTCCTATTATCTCGAAAAAAGGGATGAACGGATCAGTGCGCAGAATTCGGAAATAGACCGTGCCAATAACCTTATGCGTAAGGAACTGGAATGGATGCGCCGACAGCCGCAGGCACGGGGAACAAAGGCTAAATCGCGTATCGATGCATTTTACGACCTGGAGAAAAAAGCGCAACAGGTGCGTGATGCCGGCAATGTACAGCTGCAAATGAAAGGCTCTTATATTGGCAATAAGATATTTGAGGCACAGCATGTATATAAGGCTTTTGGCGATATTAAGATTGTAGAGGATTTCAATTATATATTTGCCCGTTACGAAAAACTGGGAATTGTCGGCAATAATGGAACGGGAAAATCCACTTTTATAAAAATGCTGATGGGAGAAGTTGCTCCGGATAAGGGAAACTTCGATATCGGCGAGACCGTGAAATTCGGTTATTACAGCCAGGACGGACTAAAGTTTGATGACCAAATGAAAGTGCTGGACGTGATACAAAATATAGCTGAGCTTATCGATTTAGGTAATGGTAACCGTCTGAATGCATCGCAATTCCTGCAACACTTTCTGTTTCCGCCCGAAAAGCAACATAATTTTGTATATAAACTATCGGGAGGAGAGAAACGTCGTTTGTATCTGTGTACGGTACTGATAACCAACCCTAACTTTCTGGTGTTGGACGAGCCTACCAATGATTTGGATATCGTTACGCTCAATATATTGGAAGAATACCTCCAACAGTTTAAAGGTTGCGTGATAGTGGTTTCGCATGACCGTTATTTTATGGATAAAGTGGTAGACCACCTGCTTGCTTTTCAGGGGAACGCAAAGATAAAAGACTTCCCGGGTAATTATACCGAATACAGGGAGTGGAAAGAGATACAGGAAGCCATTGAGAAGGAAAAAGAGCAGGCTGCAAAACCAAAAGAAGATAAACCTCAGATCGCATCACCAAAAAATGATGATAAGAAGAAGCTATCGTTCAAGGAGAAGCGGGAATTTGAAGAACTCGATGTCTTGATTCCGAAACTGGAGGAGGAGAAAGAAAAGCTCGAAAATGAGTTGTCGAGCGGTACTCTTTCCACTGACGAATTGCTATCCAAATCGAATCGTATCAGCGAATTGATTGATGAAATAGATGAAAAAACAATGCGCTGGATGGAACTTAGTGACCTCCTCTAACGTTAATGTGTTATGGAAATTCAAATTGCGAAACCGAAACTGTGGTCGTTAAGCTATCTGAATGTTTGCCTTGCAAACTTCCTGATGGCCTGTTCATTCAATTTACTGATGCCTTCCATTCCTCTTTACATAACAGAGCAGATGGGAGTTGCACAGTCTAAAACGGGGATCGTATTGGCATCGTATGCTATTGCCCTTATGTTTGTTCGTCCATTTTCCGGTTATATCGTTGATTTGTATTCCCGGAAGAAAGTTCTTCTGGTAGCCTTTTCTTGTTATGTCCTTATCTTTTTCGGTTACTTCTGGGCTACGACAGTCATGTTGTGCATCCTTGTGCGTTTTCTGCACGGTATTACATGGGGACTTTCCACTGTGTCGTCCAGTACACTGGCGATAGACGTAGTACCAACCGAACGCCGGGCCGAAGGTATAGGCTATTATGGTACTTTTATGAATGTGGCAATGGCTATAGGGCCTTTCGTCGCAATACATATATACAATAACTGGGGTTTTCAGATATTACTTTGGTGTGCCATTGCTATGGGAACATTGGGTATTGTGGCCACAGCGATGATTAAAGCGCCTGAAAGACCTAAGGTAGAGCAGTCTCAAAAGCTTTCTATGGACCGTTTCTTCCTGCTGAAAGGCTGGCCTATATTTCTCAATCAGTTGCTGCCGTGTTTTGCCTGGGGCACAATAGGCCCTTTTGTAGCCCAATATGGGAAACAGATAGGCATATTCAATGCCGGTATCTTCTTTCTCTTCTGGGCGGGTGGTATCATCACATCGCGTGTATTCGCAGGCAAGCTCGTAGACAGGGGTAAGATACATGAGGTAAATGTGTCGGCAATGGCCATTGTGGCTATTGCATTCTTCGCTTTTGCCACTATACACAATATTTATGCATTCTGTATATCGGGGTTGTTTATCGGCATCGGTTTCGGAATGATGTTTCCGGCTTTACAAACGCTGTATATTAATCTTGCCGAAAACAGTCAGCGGGGAACAGCCAACTCTACGTATCTTATCGGGTTCGACCTGGGGCTGGCAATAGGTATGTTATTAGGCGGATATATTACAGGCTTCTTTTCATTCGAAACTTTGTATCTCGTTGCTTCCGGGCTTTGCCTATTCAGTGTTCTTATATACTGGACATGTTCGAGGGTTGTGTTCGAAAGAAACCGGTTAAGATAAATATCTTCCTTTTATATCTTCTTTGTTATCATATCCATCACTCTGGACGTTCTTGCGCCTGATACTCCTGTAGAGGGACAAGTTCCTGTACCTCGCAATTCATTAACAATGGTTTGAATAAGCGGCTGTTGGATATGTTCGGGATGCTTCGTCTCGAAGAGTTCGGTTCCTTTTGCCGTAGTCAGGCAAATAGGGCGGAAGTCGAATGTATTGAAGCGGATATATCCTTCAGTTCCATTGATAATGATTGTATCCTGCCGGGCTTGTTCGGATGAAACGAAGCACCATTGCCCTGTGCCTGTGACTCCCGATTTGAACTGAATAATCGCCGATATAGTATCCGAAACGGAATAATGGCCTCCGAGATTCTGTGTATATCCTTTCGCTTCTTCTATCTCTCCCAACAGAAAATCGAGTATGTCAAGTGTATGCGGAGCCAGATCGAAGAAATAGCCGTCTCCTGCAATCTCTCTGTTCACACGCCATGTTTGAATCCCGGTATCCATATCGGACCCACTGGCCGGCCGGAAATATTTTATCTCGGCAGTCAGGATTTTTCCTATTTTGTTATTGTCTATCAATTCTTTCACTTTCAGAAAATAAGGTAGGGCCCGGCGATAATAAGCAACGAATAGATTCTGTTTCGCATTTTTAGCAGCGCCCACCATTTCCATACATTCGGTATAGCTCATAGCCATCGGTTTTTCCACGTAAACAGGTTTTCCTGCCTTCAGTGCTTTGATAGCGTATTCCTTATGTGATGCCGGCGGGGTGGCTACATATATCATATTCACATCAGGGTCATTTATTAACTGCTCTGCATCCGTATAGTATTTACCTACACCATGACGGGCAGCAAAATCTTTTATTTTGGCCTCATCTCGGCGCATTACGGCAACAAGTTCAGAATGTTCGATTTTGTAAAAGGCTGGGCCACTTTTCTTTTCACATACGTCTCCTGCGCCAATTATACCCCATTTTATTTTATCCATAATTATTTGGTTTTTCTTCATCCTATGTAACAGAGGATTTATTTATCTCTGTTTTTAGTTTTTCATTGAAAGTATAGAGTACTAATTTAAGAAATATTCCGGATATATATTTCTTTATCTGAAAGTAAATTATGGCAAACGAACGAAAAATTGTAGGTTATAACTATTCGCTTAATTTATATTTATTAACCATATAGTGTTAAAATCTGACACATCTGACAGAATTTTCATTGTTCTTATCTTGCCATTTTTGCATCCGTTAACTATATTTAGTTAAAAGGTAACAAAGGTAACAGGAATTAATGAAGAATTATCTTGTCAGTTAACAGTCAACAGTTAGTAGTTAACAACTTGTATCTCGTGTCTTGTCTACTCGTATCTCATATAACTTTCAACTTAGTACTTAAAACTTACTACTTATGCCAATCAGTAGTTGAAGTGATTATTATAGGATAGAAACGTTCGTTTTTCTGCTGCACTTCGTTCCGCCAGAATGTTCATTTTGACATTGCCCAAAACGAACCAAAAGGCTAGCGCTCCGTTCCTCGGCGACCCACAACCGATTTGCCGGCTGAAAGTGACAAACGGGCTATCGCCCAGTCCCTTTCTACGCCGTCTGCACCGTGTGGGTGCCCCGCTGGGAGGGGAGCTATATCTTCAACTCGGCTATAGAAGCCAGTTTGCATGATGTCTAAAAAGTAGTCCTTGACTTTGGCTACGATAGTATTTCACTATTTTTCTGCTTACTTCACAACTTCTTGTGGTGGTGTTGTAAAGGTATTAATTTTTCTGATATAACAAACCAAATATAAACAGATATGTTTATATTTGTAAGAAATGATATTTATGAATAATCTTATAGAAGTAATAAAAGGTATTCATCCCGGGAAGTTTATTGAAAGGGAGTTGAAGAAAAAGAAGCTTACTCAACGTTCGTTGGCTGAGGAAACTGCTATTCCTTTTCAAACCATAAATGCGATTATAGCAGGTCGGCGTAACTTGACTACTGAGCAGGCTCTTAAAATAGATCACGCATTAGGGTTTGAGGAAGGCTTTTTTGCTATTCTACAAACTCATTACGACATAAAATTGTGTAAGGATAAAGAGTTAGCAAATCTTTATACAGAAGCTCCTCGCATTCGCAAGTCTTTATTTTGGGATGTTGATTTTAGCAAAATCAATTGGGGAAAATACAAAGATGCTGTTGTTAAACGTGTTTTTGAAAGGGGGAGTAAAGATGAGATCGAGGAGATTACCCGATATTATAGTCTATCAACCAAATAAAATTCTAAATAATAACTATTACATATCTCGCTATGAAAGAAAGGGATATGCAAGTTGACGTTTTAAAGAAGCTTGCGGATTACAGTCGTCTAATAAACCGCATTAACTAGATTGCATTTTTCTTCTTTCATTCGGTTTTCATTTCGCTTTAAAAGTGATCTTAAGAGGGCTTTACCTCTTTAAGTTATATGGTAAATGTCAAATTCATAATTCTTTTTGCAAAGATGCACTTCTATTTTGAAGAAATAACTGAGTATTTAATTAAAGCCAATCTAAAATATAAAGATTGGCAAAGAATGAGATAACGTATCTGTCATTTCAAATATAATTAAAATTAGAAATTATTGTTTTTAAACATCTTCCTCTTTGTTTTAGAATTTTCATTCTGTATATTTGAGGAATAAAATTAAGAATATACATAATATAAATGTAGCAAGATGCATTCATAAACAAAAGATGTCTTTCTTTGTTTATAATATACATTATAATTTATACTACATGCTTGATAAATATTTACGTGTAGAAACCATTGTGGTTATATTTGTAGGTGATTTTAATCCGATGATCTTCCAGCCATCTTGGTTATCAGCGAAAGGGCTCATCCGAGAAGATGAAGCAACCGCAGCTAAGGTTGATGTCATTCATAATGAAATAACAAGGTATGAGATTGGCGATTGGTTACAGTTTGAAGTTACAAGGGATAGATGCTCCTTTACAACTTTAAAAGAGCCTTATTTTGAGCCAATGAGAGACTTAATGACTGGAATTTATAAAATATTAAGAGAAACACCAATAAGAGCCTTAGGTATAAATAATGTTTATGATTTATCTCTAAAATCACCAGAGGATTATTTTCTATTCGGAAGTAAATTGACTCCTCTCGATTTTTGGACAGACAATTTAAATGATCCAAGATTATTGCAATTAGAGATATTTGAAAAAGAAAAGGAAAACAAAGATAAGAATTTTAATGCTTCACGTCGAATAAGAATAACTCCATCTTCGGATCAACGAAATTCTTTTGGTGTTTCTATAAATATAAATAATCATTATGACCTAATAGGGGCAAAAGATGCAGAACCCAGTATAGCCTTATTGAATGATAATTGGGAAGTCTCTTTTTCTTATTCAAGAAAAATAGTTGAAGATTTGTTGAAAAAAATATTTAATTAGGATATGGAAACTAAAACCAATATAAAAAATCATTGGATAATAGATAAAGAATTGTCTAACTGTAATTCTTTAGGTTCAAAATATCAGATTATAATAGACGATTTACAAACTAGATTGAATAATCTTAAGAAAGATAATATAAACACTTCTAAAACCTTGCTTGAAGTAAATGAAAAAGAAGAAAGGACAAAGGAATTTTTTGAAATTTTCAAAAAAATAGATAAACTAGAGAGCATTAGTAATGACTATATAACTAGTTCACAAAATTGGATTGGTCATATCATTGAGATTTTTAATGATGAATTTAGTGCTAAACTGATTGATAAAAAAAATCCGACAACCTATGAGATTGCAACTTTTAATTTTAAAGATGTATCAGAAGGTGATCGAAATTTGTTAAAAAAAGGCGCTTTGTTCTATTGGAGTATTGGATATGCTACAACTAAAGGACAAATATCTAAACAATCTCTTTTGCGTTTTAAAAGAAGCGTTATTCCAGTTGATGAATTTGATTCTATAATGGATAAAGCTGATGATTTAAACCAAAATCTTATATGGGATTAAATCTTGACTGTGATAAATTTGAATTGTCTTTAATTGGTACAGGGGGTGGGTATGGAGAGAGTATTGTTATCCACTTGGGAGATAATAATTGGATTGTTGTAGATTCTTGTATTAATCCAGTGACTAAAAACAATTTACCTCTTGAATTTTTAGATTCAAGGGGTGTTGATGTGTCTAAAGATGTTAAGCTTATTATCTGTACACATTGGCATGATGACCACATATTAGGGATCTCTGATTTATTGACCTCATGTAAGTCTTCAAATTTTTGTATGGCTCCTAGCACCGATAGAAAAAAATTTCTCCAACTCATACAATTAGATTACAATAAAGCAAAAACAGAGGCAAGTGCATCATCAACTTCCGAAATTGCAAAATGTTTCGATATACTAAAAGAGAGAAAATCAACAATTACGAGAGCTTGTCAAGATAAAATACTTATAAGTTTTAAAAATGATAGTATTGAATCAAAAGTATATTCGCTTTCTCCTTCTGATTTTGTATTAACCGAATTTGACCATGAAATTTCTACTTTAATAACAGAATATGGAAATCCAGATAGAAAAATAGTTATACAATCTCCGAATGATAAAAGTGTTGTATTGCTTATTGAAGTAAATGACAAGAAAGTGCTCTTAGGTTCAGATTTGGAAGTTTGTTCCAATAATCAAAAAGGATGGCTCTGTATTTTAGAAAAAAGCCAATGCATAGGGTCTACCAAATCATCTTTATTCAAAGTTCCTCACCATGGTTCATCAACCGCATATCATCCAAGAATATGGGAGCAATTGTTAGAACCGAATTCAATATGTTTCCTAACTCCTTTTAGCAAAGGTGCAAAAAAAATACCAGACAAAGAGATGCTTGGATGCATTCTAAATCACACAAACTACCTTTATATCACATCCTTGTACGGAACTTCTAGATCTCCCAAGAAGAGGGATCACAAGATAACTAAAATGATTAATCAGTTTAATAGTACAGTACAAGAAGTGAAATTTGAATCGGGTATTGTTCAATGCAAAATAAATATTCATGATACAGATGCTATATGGGAGACAGCTCTTCTAGGTAGTGCAGAACAGATTTCAAGAGAAACTACAGCTAAACTATAAAAAAATAGCATATTGTTTTAATATTTACATTATCATATAGGATCTTTTAATTCTCCTCTCTGTAGTATAATTTATAAAAATTCAATTCTTTTTCTTGATCAAATCCTTGCTCAATAAATTCTTCCCCTCCATGAATTTTGATATCAAAATTTTTATCTAATTTGATAGTAGACATTTTCCCTTTTGCTTTTTTCTTTAAGGCTTGTTCAGATATTACAAATGACTCCTTAAGTATAATATCTCTTTCTTGAATATAAGAATCTTTATATTTCCCGAAACTTTGAATAACATTAGGATCAGAAAAAACTTCTTCTGTAAACTCTTTGATATTAAAGCTTTCATTATTCTTTAAAGCATTAATACCCTTGTTTAAGAATAGAGCTTGGTCAACCTTAGATACTTCAAATTCATTTGGTAATTCTTTATTTATATAATTCTTCAACAATAAAATAACTTGCTGTGTATCATGGTATTCATCCAGTCTGGGTTTAACTCGAAGAAAGTCATCAGTCCAATACTTTGCTTCGACACCTTTATTAATATTATCAACAATAGTAACGAGATAACCTGTATCTTTTTCGATATTAAAAATAATACAACCTTTATCTAACTTGTTAATATTGATTCCTTTTTCACTTTCTATTTCAAAATTGCTGCCAGAAGAAAACACTTTCAAAAAAGTATCTTTATTTTCAGACTTAAAAAAACCAATAGCATTGGTCTTTTCATTATTAATTCTACAATTTCCAAAATGTACTATATAAAATTCTCCATTTTTTATTTTAGGATGTATACTTCTTTCATATAAATGTTTAGCTATATTAATTGATTGGCTAAAAAACGATGTTGGAGTTTGAAATATTTCAGAAACAAAGGAATATATTTCATTTAAAGATAAATCAGTTTCATGGTATAAATTATAATATTCTTCTGATTTAAACGGGGTAACGAAATAATGTAATAATAAACTCTTTATTTCATTACTTGGCTCAATAGATGACTTTGAGAACTTACAAATATCATCATTGGTTTTATTCCCTACACTATGAATTATAAGTTGAGATATTTCAGATGTGGAAAAATCAATCATTATAAAATGGTTTTAAGCAGAATGAAAACTAAGGTACTCCCTGTTAATAAGTAAGAAAATAGACTAAAGCCAATTAAGAAGAGCCAAAGGATTAACAACGATATTGGTATTAACCAAAGAATTATTTCGACAACCAGTAGTCTTTTTTTTTGTTTCTTCAATTCTTCTTCTACTAAGCTGAACTTACTTGATATCTTCTCAATGTTATTATTCCTAAAAGTGTCTTTGTATGAAGCTATATTATCTTTAATGAAACTGAGAGAGCTTTTCTGATTATTTAAAAATTGTTGGATTATAATTGCAAAAATAAATAAACTAGTAATAGTTGCTATATTCTTTGTTGTTATTAAATCATTAGTATAATCAAAAGTAGCACATGCAAGAACAAAAACCGTAGGAATCGCTATTAATTTAGTCTGGGCTTCATTTATTATAGACTGAATTTTTTGTGTGTATTCCAAAGCTTTTGAATCCACTTCAATTTTTAATTTGTTATATGAAAAGTCTCTCAAATAAAAAAGATAGGCATTGTTACATATCTCATAATATTCATAAATATTAGAAAGTAAACAGGTAAATCTATCTTTTTCTTTTATTGGTGCAAGATAGTCAATCAGCTCATTGATAAATAAAAACTTTTTCTTATCATCATTAGCCTCAAAAACATGTATTATAGATTTAATTTTTACTATATCCTCAACGTTTACTTGTTCTATGTTATAGAAATCAAAGACAAAAGGGATGAATATAGATTTATCCTCTCTAAAGACAATAGTGTTTTTGATCCCCGCTTCACTATATGTATGTCTAGCTACATTATCGAACGCATTAATCAAATCTAATATAGTCTTATATTTATCAATATAATCATGCCTTCCTGAGCTGAAATAATTTAGATCAAGAATAAAAAAGTCTTGACTTGGGTAATCATATTTGTTTTTAAGTATAAAGAATTCAAATGAATGATAAAATCCAAGTGTTGCAAGATGGTGCAATGATATTTCTAAACTTATTGTATGACCAGTAGTTAATTCATCTACATATATTGTGTTTTCAAAACAACCTTGCTTATCTAAAAAAGAGAGACAGTCTATATCTGATATAGAATAGTTATTACAAAATATAGTCCCAGAATTTAGATCTACGACACTTTTCGAACCTTTTACAATATCTCGAATTCTTGATAACATTGCTACCTCTCCAGTTCATTAATTAAACCAGATGGGAGATCCTTAAATGTTAGATGTTTCTTTTGTGGATCATAAATAATATTTTTACCTAGAAGCATATTATCAAATGCAATTGTTATATTGTCATCTTTGTAATGAACATACTTGATATTTTTCAACTTAGCAGGATCTCCACTTATTATGGGACTAACTTCATATTTTTCATCTGAGGCAAATTCAGCAAACTCACTAGGTTCATTTGCATTAATAAGTGCAGATATTGTGATCAAAGATATTTCCTTTTTATTTTTTATACAATCTGAACAATAACTAAAAATTTCATCTTTCTTTTTTATTATATCTTTTCTCTCATATTCTTTTTCCTTGCAGAAACTATCAATTGCATATATCAAACGTTTTGTTGATTCTGTACTTGTAGTCTTGTCAGCACAGTCTATAAAAGACATAAAATAGAAAGTTACACCTTTATTCCCTTTAATAAAAGACAGATATGTCTTTCCGTCCTTATTTGCTCCAGATTCAATAGCTTCCCATTTCGTGATATTAATAAGGCAGGCAACATCAACTTTACTTAAATCTAAATTCTTTATATCTTTTATGGTTAAGTCTGATTCACTAACAACGTAGCCATCTTTGTTGTTAATTGTTAAAACAAAAATAAACTCGTGATTAGTATCTGTATTTAAATAATGAGAAAATATAATAAAGCCTCCTGTTGCAGGAGCAGACGAAGCAATTTTTGATTTATAATGCCTTGAAGCAATTTCTGAAAAAGATAAAAAATCATTATCAGAGCGATATTTTTTTAATAATTCTTTGAATGTTGTATCCTCATCTCCGAATATTCCATATGTAGGTCCTGATTTTTGGTTATAGGCTTTATTTATTCGCCCGACAAACTGTCTTTCTTTATTGGTCGTGGGGATTAAACTTTTTGCCTCTTTTAAAACAGTATGCCTATCTCCTGCATCTTTAATAACCTGATGAATAACAAAGCCTCTTAATTCTATGTTATGACCAATTTCTTTTAGTGTTTTTGCCATAGTACCAAGTCTAAATTGATTTTTTATATTGTTTAACAAACAAAAAACAAATATATTGAATTTCAATTTATAAGCATTGTAATATGCTATATTTTATAATATATTTCTGCTGAGTTCTTCGCTATTTTTAGGGAATTATAATTATATTTCAGAATATAGCTAATCCTACAAATTGTAATTCATTTTATTCTTAAAAAAAATATTAGTTTCTCAATCTTCGACTTTGTTTCTTTTCCACTTCTTGCTCTCTCTTGATGTCATGCTTCAAATCCTCCATCATACTTATCTGTATATCAATCTTTTCCTGTAAGCCTATTTGCTCTGATATACCTCTGTTCTTCATAGTATTATGGTATTCAAAAGATTCAAATAATGCTCGGTTATAATTGAATAGCTTATCAAAGCCCTTTTCTGCCTGCTGAAAAAGATTCGTTCTATCAAAACCACCCTTAACAGTTCCTTTCTTTGTGTTCTTGTGATTCGTAAGTGGAGATAGCTTTATTTTATTCGATTGGTCTTTTCTACTGACAATGATATGACAATGCATATTATTTTTGTTGTTCTCCGATCTGCCTCTGTCGAAATGTATCTTTCCATAAAACTTAATATCTTCTGCTGATAGCCCTTTGTTGAAGTTATTAGCGTATTCAGGTATAAAGACTTCCCGAACATATCTTCTCATAGCTTCTGCTTGTTCCTGCTCTGTTGTTCCCATTGCTTGCAATTCCTTTGCTGATGGACTGATATGGATGGCATAAAACTTAGCATCTATTTTAAGTAGTTGAGCTTTGTTATTATCGATGTCTTTTACGACTTGCGATTTATATAGATTCTCTTCTATCAGATTGAAAAAACCTTCCATATAAATTCCTTTTTCTATCCGTTCTAAATCTTCGTGCTCCAAATATTGGGCTAGCCGTTTACAACTTCCTGCATTATTGTATGTGCCTTTCGATGGTGGCGGGAAATCTATATTCATTTGTGTAAGTGTTATTGCTCATTTATGAGATTGGTTATTTCGGCTTTTATGTTTTCTTTTCGTTTCCCATCCATTAGTCCAGCTGTGGCTAGTTCTGAATACAGGCTGATTAATTGAAGTAATTTCTTATTATCCTTTTGCTGATTCTTGTAAATTGCCGATAGCTGTTTACCCTGATTATTGATTGCATCTGCATGCCCTGTAAATTTCTCACTTAACATCCTTAGCAGATTGTTCTGCCCTTCCTGATTGGCTTTAAGATGGGTGAGAATAATATCTTCCATTGACTTTACTATCTTATCAAATCTACTAGCTATTGAATTACTAGTCCGTATCATTGGGTTAAGTTGTTCTTCTTCATAGTGTCGGATAAAACGAATAATATCATCTTGCCGTTTATTCATCTTCCTTAGTTCTGATTTTGTCGATTCAGGTGCTTCGCTTGGATTGATATTTGCCTTATCTATATACAGAAAAGCTAGTTTTGTAATTTCTCCTTTTTTCAGTGAATAACGTTTACAAAGTTTTTCTATAATTCTATCTGTTTCTTTGTCTATAGCTATTGTTGTAAAGACAATATTTCTACTCTGTTTTGTCATAGTTATAACTATTTTATAGTTATTCATATATCTAACTTGCTTAATTAGAGCTGAGTATCAATCCCAGTTATAGCAAGTGTTATAACAGTGCTTTTTAATAAAGCACTAAAGCCGAAGGCTTTACCCCGAAGGGCAAGAGGAGAACAGGACGTTAGTCCAGTTCCCTCTTGCTCAATTTAGCTAAACAATCCGAAGCGGTTGAGCGAGGGTGTTTCTGCTAAATGCGGAGCCTTTAAGGTGGGTGATGAACTAAACACTGCCCTCACCCTTTTGCTTCATTCTGCTTAGATCAGTAAATGCAGAATCATTTCAAGGTTTTACCATCTTCTATGCCCTTATTGAACATCACAATCTCTTTCTTTGAGGCATAGGATTGAATAAAATCTTTGACATCAGCCATACGATAGAAGGTCTTTCGCCTAACTGAGAAATATCGAAGTTGTCCACTATCTCGATAACGTTGCAAAGTCCGATAACTCACTTTGAGAAGAAAGGCGAGATCTTGATTATCCAATAGCTTATCTTCATTGTTAAAAGCTTCTCCTGTAGCCATCATTGCTTTTAGGTCACTGCCTATAATTGCAAGCTTTTTAGATAGCTTCTCCATCCATGATAGAAAATCTTCATTGTCTAAATACATAATTCTTTGTTTTGAAATTAATAATTGATTAATTCCAATCGATTGGTAAAGCAAAGGACAGACAATTGGAGACATAAAAATAGAGGGATAGTTAACTACCCCTCTAACAATAATCTATAATATGTTTATCTACAATATGTTATAAATTCATTATTTTTCATCTTATTTCTTTATCCTTACGCATTATCATATTGCGAAGGAAATCAAGAGCTTTCGTTCGGTTGAATGGTTTTCGCTTATATATTTCACTGGTCTTATCTGAGATGTCGCCAAAAGAAATATTGAAGATCAGTTCGAATTTATTGCCAATCTGACTTTTACTTGCTGGCTTACCTTCATTGTTCAATACTTCCTGACTTAGATAGAGGCTTTCGACAATCTCTGCTAATGCGACAATCCCCAAGTCTTTTGACTTAGGGATTATATGCAGATCGGATTTAAAGGTCTGCTCTTTTACGAATCGTTCAGGATGAGTGAATCTTGTCTCCAGTAATACAAGTTCAGAATCAATAACAGAAATGGCTTTCTGCAAATAGAGATATTTTAGGGCATTTTTCCCCCTGCTCGTGTAAAGTTTGCGCTTGCAATGATTGGAACTCTATACGAGTCAGATTCAATGACCGAAAGACTATTGAATAGTCAGTTTCGGATTGATTTAAGATTAATACTCTTTTTACAAAGCTTTCATAAGCAAACTGCATTTCATGGTTAGTAATTTTCGGAGAGAAATTAATCAGAAGATTGAATAACTCTGTTTTAACGAAATCATTCATAGGCATAAAAAATATTGGTGAATTTTATATGTTGTGACTGATTTTCTTTTTATACTGAATTATCCGTGTGTGTAAAAAGCTGCCCTTCTCGCAAGAAGGGCAAAATGAGTTTTATATAAATAATCGCTTTCTAATTCGTTTGGAAGAGACAATATCCTCTCCTTTATAAATAATCCTGCCTAATTGGAGAGAACACATCTACAACCTCTCCTGCTTCTATAATTTGCAACGAGTGTTCAATATTTGCAGGAATCGAGTAGGTATCTCCCTCTGACAAGAAATATTCATCTCCTTCAAATTTCAATTTGTATTTACCTGAAATAACATAACCGCTTTGCTCATTAGGATGTTTATGTGGAGTAACAGCATCTGTGTTCTAGTAAAGCATTTTTGTGACCATTGTATCTTTTCCTATAGAAAGTACAACGAAATCTACACCTAAAAACTGTCTATACACAGCAGCATCTTTTTTTACTATATTTTTCATAAAATGATTTTTTTGTTTAGTATTTAGTCATGAAATTTTAGACCATCTAATGCTTTATCAACTTTCTTGTTTTCGCCATAAATAATAATGCCAACCAAATCAAGATCATCAATAGTATGGCTAGCTATTTCTTTAACATTCTCTTCTCCAGAACGTGTATCAAAAAGAGGTTGAGTATAAATACCAATAGCAAGTTCGCGATCTCTGGAGCGACGAAAAGCGCGTTGCATTTTCTCACTGTTCTCTGCTTTATAAATTAAGGTAGGATGTTTTATGAATGGCAAAAATCTTACATTATCAGCTGTAATGAAATCTTCACCGTGTGTTTCAGGAAACTGAATAGCAATACTTCCTGCCAAGAATGAAACAACATTGAGCTTTTGCCAAGGTAATAAACCCTCTTTAATGACAATAGCGACTTTTTTATCGTACATATTTCAATCTTTTAAGCTTAGCTCCATTTGGATATTGCAACGTTTATATGGAGTTGAATGTCCGGGAACTTTTATAAAACCTAATTTTGAATATAATTTGATAGCAGGAGTTAATAGGGTGTTGCTTTCCAGATAGATTTTATTTGCTCCTAGGTTCTTTGCTTTCCTTATTGCTTCCTGTCCAAGTAAGTAACCTATATTCAGACCTCTTACTTTAGAGTTGACGGCCATTTTTGCCAATTCAAAATCATAATCATCATTATCCATCTTTAGTAGAGCACACGTCCCTACAGGTTCATTTTTGTATAAAGCAATAAAAATATACCCTCCATTCTTTAAAATATATTCTTCAGGATTATCTAATGCTTTATGATCGGCTTCCTCCATTTCAAAGTAAGTTGTAATCCAATCTTCATTCAGACGTTTAAATACTTCGGAATATATAGACTCATATTGAACAATCCGCACGTTCTTCCCTTCTCTGTTTTTTCTCTCCTCTTCTACACGTTTCAATAAAGATTTTTCGGTTAGAAGAAATTCCCATTCTTCAATAGCTTTCCAAAGATTATGTTTAGCTTGTTTCGAAATAGCCTCCACTGCTGATCCCACATCTGCAAGTGTTATATGCATTGGCTCAATATAAGCTTCACCGTCTTTTGATAGCTTTACCATGTTCCGCCTTCCATCAGCTTTATCTTTACTTTCCTGAACAAGTCCCTTTGCTGACATTTCTCGTATTATTGTACTTACTGAAGGGTGCGAATGTCCAATTTCTTCTGCTATTCCAGTTATTGTGCGTGGGTTGCCGTCCGATAAAAGGAAAAATACAGGAAACCACTTAGCTTTAAAGTCCATCCCATAAAGCTGATATACTTGTGAAGCATCTTCGGTTATCATATCTGTCAGCATCCGAAGTCTACTTCCAATGGCCATTTGACCCGTTTTATCAAAGAATTCCATACTATATAATTTACAATGTAATTAAATACGTAATTGATTACGCAAATTTAAGTAGTATTTTATTTTATGCAAAAATTAGAGGGATTTATTTTAAAGATTGAATATTATTTTTCTTTTCAACTGATAAACCATCCAATTAAAAAGAGAATAATAAAAGCAAGGTTTTACCAAAGAATACGCTTTTGAAAAAAGGAAGATTCTTTGAGTAAACTCGTAGAGCGTGACCTTGCTGAATTATTCTCTTGATATATCTTCGTGTTCAGATGAAAGAAAAGAAACTTAGAGCGAAAATTTCTTATCTACCTCTTGAATATCTCTCATAATAGAACTATCCAACACTTTCGCATAGTGTTGTGTAGTTCTCACATTTGAGTGTCTAAGTATTTTAGCTACATTTTCCAATGATACTTTGTTGGCTAAAAATACAATTGTTGCCGCTGTATGTCGGGCCACATGCGTGCTGAGCTTCTTGGTAATTCCGCACGAATCAGCAATTTCCTTCAAATATGAATTCATGCGTTGATTAGTGGGTACAGGAAACAATACATTTTTTTCAATACATTCAGGATGGTTCGCATATTTATCTATAAGCATCTTTGCTGCTGTTATTAAAGGAATATTACACATGTTATTTGTTTTCTGCCTGTTCTTGCGAATCCATAATGAGCCGTTATTATCCTTTATCAAATGTTCAGACTTTAGTTGCTCAATATCCGAAAATGCCAATCCGGTGAAGCATTGGAAGAGAAAAATATCCTTGACTGTGCTTAGTCTTTCAATAGAGAAATCTTTTTGAATAATGGAGTTTAGCTCTTCTTGTGTTAGGAACTCGATATTAGTTTCCTCAAACTTGAATCGGTAAGTCATAAAAGGGTCTTTCTGAATCCAGTCATTAGAATAAGCGATACGCATAATCTTCTTTACTTGCTTCAATCGCGTAATAGCTGTATTCTGGGCACAATTCTTTTCTGTTTTTAGAAAGGTGTCGAACTTCTGAATGAAGGGTAGATCAATATCCTTTAAATTGATATCCGACTTCTTGTACTCTTTCTTTAAGAACTCCTTCAAATATCGGACTGTCCCCTCGAAGCGGATAATTGTCTTTTGAGCATAACCTTTACCTTGTAATAGTTTGATCTCTTTATTATGTTCCTCAAAAACGTCTAGGAGAGTTTTGTGTTTCTCTTCAACACCACAAAAGCGATTACAAATTTCTTTGGCCGTTATATCAATGTTATCGGCTTCGAGCTGTCTATGGATGTTTTGAAGTTTAGCTCTTACAGTATCAATATACATATTGATTTCTGTGGAAACTCTATCCTTTGTTTTGAGCCTGCCCTTTATCTGATCCCAATTTTCCGCAGGGGCACTTCTTCTGATATACAATTCGCAGAACTGCTTGTCTACAGTGATTCGGAAGGCAATAGGGGCTTCTCCGTTTGCTTTGATCTTATTCTTTTTTACAAAGAACAAAATGTGGAAAGATTTTTGTTTCATTTTACTACTTTTTTTGTGGTTAAAATTACGTTTAAACCATCAAGTAGTCACGAAGTAAATTGCTGACAAACAATGACTAATTCGCATAATCGTGGGCGATTTCTGTCTCTTGTCTTTGACCACGATTTAGGCATGTATATACTGTCGTAAATTGCCCTTTTTTGCCTATTTGGACAAAAGAAAAAACCTTGACTTTCTACTGAAAATCAAGGTTTTACTTCTTTTTGCATCATTTGCTAGTGATCCCGCCTGCGTCACTAATGCGCAAGGGCTGACGCACGTGGGGCTAACGCCTGAAGAGCCTCTGTCTTGTCGCCGCATCGCGATCCCGGCCTCGTCCCATAGGCGGGGTACCCAATCCGTAAAGCGGAGGTGTAGGGCAAAATACGGTAGTTGCTATACACGGCTGATAATCCGGCTATGGATGATTCCGTATTATTTTGCCCCACCGGAGCTGCGGTTTTGGGTCGCCGGGGGATGCAGCCTTGATTTTTTGTTTCGTTTTGCATCAAGGCAAAATGAATTGGAGCGAAGCGGAAATCGGCGGAGCCAAATACAAGCCGGACGGCGCATTAGATAAAATCGAACGTTAAAATCCAACTGCTGATTCACATTACTTGTTAAAAAGTAACAAAGGTTACACCTTTTAATTCATTTGCTAATATACTAATTTACAAATTTGCTAATTCATTTTTTCAAAGAGCTATCAGCCAATAGCTAATGGCTACCGGCTAAAAAATGTATAGATAAACCTTCTGCATAAAAACACATATTTCATGCGTTTACCCTGGAGAGTAAATCTATCCTCTGCAAATGTCCTGATCTGGCGATGTGCGAATGATGCAAGCAACAAAACTTGTAACTTTTGTTTTTTATACTACTTTTGCATAGATATAGCGTGTAACAGATGAATATACAATCAAATACATTTGAACGTGTCCTTACTTCAGTAAAAGGTCTGTACGTTAAGACAGACCGTGTAATTGACAGGATAAGCGATAATAAACTGAAACGGTCACTCCTTTGGATTCTCACAGTTTCTATATGCTTTTCAGTCTTACTCGTTCTGAATATACTTACGCCGCTTATATCAGATGATTTTGCCTATCTCTTTATTTATGGGGAAAATGTACGGGTTACCTCTGTCGGAGATATTATCCAGTCCCAGATCAATCACTATTATCAGTGGGGAGGACGTAGTATTGCTCATTTTATAGCGCAGGTATTGTTGCTGCTACCAGCTTATTTTGCAGATATATTGAATACGTTGGTGTATCTCGGTTATGTCTTCCTTATTTATTTTCATATTACAGGACGAAATAAGGGGAGTTTATCATTGTTCATATTCATAAACATAGCTATCTGGTTTATGCAGCCTGTATTTGGAGATGCAGTGTTATGGCTTACGGGTTCGGCTAATTATCTTTGGTGCACGTTTCTCATTCTTTTATTCCTGCTTCCATACCGTTTTTATAAAGGGAACGAATTAAATATTGCAGGTAAGATACTGGCGTCAACAGGGCTCTTTCTTCTTGGCATTATTGCTGGATGGACCAACGAGAATACAGCAGGTGCGATGATTCTTATTGCAGTCTTTTTCTTTATCTATTACAGGTCGTATACATGGAAAATACCGGTTTGGGCTATTGCCGGATTGCTGGGTGCTATTATTGGTTATGCAGTTATGATTCTTGCTCCCGGTAATTTCGAGAGGGCAGGAGAGTCTGCGTTTGGCCTGTCTGTTATTGTCTATAGGTTATTTAACTGTACACTGACATTCTTCTTTTATTCAGGTACATTAATCTTGAGTTGTCTGGTAATATATATACTCTACTATCGTTTTCCCGTAGGAGAGAGAAAGGATAAATTGAAACTCAGCATTATCTATTCTATAGCCGCTATAGCCGCGGTATATGCGATGTTGTTTTCACCTACTTTCCCACGCAGGGCATTATTCGGAGTTGTTACTTTTCTCATTGTCGGGGCAGGAATTTTATATTACAATATAGATTTTGGTCAGAAGTTCCTACGGCAGATACGTTTATCGGTTATAGTCATAGGATTTATCAGCTTTATCTTTACATTCTATCTGGCAGCCAAGGATATTAATATCTTCAGAAATATAATGAAAGAAAGGGAGGTTAAGATAGAGGAGGCTAAACGGCAAGGTGCTGTCTCCTGTGAATTTGAACGATATGAGGGTAGTACATATATTCATGGCGAAGACCCATTTTCGGAAGAGCTAATGACACGCCATTATGGAATAAAGATCAGATTGAAAGGACGCGATTAGAAGATGTCTATGCCCATCAGTGTTCCGGTGACAATACCTGCAACACCCAATCCTATAAGTAACAAACCTATAATTTTATTAAATATCTGTAATCCTCTGGGGTTGAATCTGCTGCGCAACTTATTTACAAAATAAGTAACCAGTAGCCACCACAGGAATGCACCTATTCCGATAAATAGTATTGTTATCAGGTCGTAACCGAATGGTTTATCGGCATCAATAACATTAAAACGGGCAAAGAGTGCTATATAAAGGAATAAAGTGGCAATGTTGGAAACGGTAAGGATAAGAGACGAAATGAATACTGTCCAGGTAGAAACCGATTTCTCTTTTAATTTTGTGAGGCTTTTCGACGGGTTTTTGTTAAATACAATATATCCGAAAACAATGAGGATAATACTCCCTACGACTTTGAGCGGGCCTTCGTGCTGTTGAATAAATTCCGTACTGAAGCCCAATCCGAGAGCGGCAACGATGGCCAACAATGCTATCAGCATATCGCCTACCACAGCGCCTATACCGGTTATTAGACCGTTTTTCCTGCCTTCATTCAGGGTGCGCTGTATGCAAAGCATACCCACAGGTCCCATAGGAGCTGAAGATAAGAATCCGATAAACAAACCTTTTATAATGATATATACCATTAACTACCTTTTATAACAGCCGTTTCACCTTTGTAAAGTAATGTACGAAAAGCTAAAGTTCCCGCTGACCTGACTGCGCTATAGTGCAAAGATAGTATCAAAATCTTAGAAAATATCACATAAATGGCTAAAAGCAGGCAAGCCGTTAAGCATTTTTAATCTAACGGCTTGCTTTACTTAACTATATGGAACTAATTTTCAGGCCAATAAAGAAAGTCCGGGGAAGTGACGGCCCGTAGATATATTCCGAGTCCCTGTTTGGCCCTTTGTCATAATCTTTCTGTATCTGGTTGAACATATTCTGTATACCTCCGTTAATCTCTATTTTATTTGTTGAATTGATATTGAAGAAGTATGATAATTTGATGGTCGTATCAAAGAAGCTCTTTGTTTTTACTGTCTCATCCCTTGTTACACCCTCTGCTCCGGCAAAGTGAGGTGTCAGCATAGAGCCAGTATATACTCCTGACAGGGATACGGCATAGCTCTTTTTCGGGGTTGCTATTGCAGAAAGGAATCCGTATGTATCGGGTGAACGCAGCATTTTTTTTACGGGTGCTACATATTCTTCGCTCGACCAGCTTACTGGCTCTGTATACCGGCTCTTCTGCCAGGTGAAGCCTCCTTGCAGTTCGAGCCAGTTTATTGGTTGTATAGTTGTTTCCAGATTCAATCCGTATACATATGCCCCATCGCCGTTTCGTCGGGTCATTATTGTATTTCCCGCAGCGTCTGTTCCGGTCTCTTCAACAATGAATACCCTGTTTATTTTGGTATAGAACCCTTCCAGAAGGAAATAGGAATATATCTTTTCGTTGTAAAGGCTGAAATCTATACCCCCATTTACGGAGTTCGAATATTCCCTTTTCAGGTTCTCCCCCAATTGGGTAATCGTTGCGCTACCACCTATAACAGGTATATCCAGATCCGATGCAATAATCTCCGGGGCACGGTACCCCATCGAATACGCTGCTCTCAAATTGGTGTTTTCTCCAATGCGGTAGCGGATACTGCTTCTGGGGATGATATTGATATTGTCCAGTTTATTGTGTTTATCTCCCCGCAGCCCGACAATAAAAGTCAGGTTGTCGTCTCTCCATTCATTCTGAACGTACAGACTGCTTATATTTTTTATTTGCTTCACATTGCGGCTATGTATGGTATCGTGAAGGTTTGTATATTCTTGAGTGAATCCGGCTGTGAACTTAGCTGGCATGAAAAGAAATTTATCCATATTTATTTCATAACGGACAGTTCCTGTTAGTGCCAGTTCTGAAGTGTTTCCATAACCATCGGGATCGTATCCACCACCATAATAACTATCTCTGCCTGTCTTTTGAGCCGAAAGGTTGACTGTTAACTTCTTTTTGTTGTCTTCGCTCAGATGAGAGTATCCGGCACTACCCGAATGTATCCTGTAATCAGTTGTTTCGGCAATCAGCGCTTCATGTGGCGGACGGCTCATATTGTCTCCACCACGACGATATTCAGAAATATAATGATACTCCAGTGTAAACTTATCATGTAAATTGGGTTTGGAGAAGGAGCGGAAACCGATAGATGAAGCCCTGTTCTTTCCTATTTCCGAAAAACCGTCTCCATTAGCGTCCCAAGGATTGCGGTTGCGCATATTCGCAAACAGTGATATACCTGATTTTTTGGAGCGATCTACGAAAGATGAATTGAGAGAGAGGATATTATCCACCGATTTTCCATCTATGAGCGACATATTATATTTAGCCTGATATGAGTTCTTTTCAGGCTCTTTTGTTATAATATTGATAACTCCGCCGATCGCATTAGCTCCATATAGCACAGATCCTCCTCCGCGTACAACTTCAACTTGCTCTATCATATTGGCTGGTAATTGTTCCAACCCGTACATTGTAGATAATGAGCTGAATACAGGTTGTCCGTCGATTAACATCTGAGAATATTGTCCCTCCAGTCCGTTAATCCGTACTTCCTGTGTTCCGCAATTCTGACAGTTTGTTTCTACTCTCAGTCCCGGCATATAGTTCAGCCCTTGCGAAAGAGAATTGGAATTGGTAGCCTCAAATGTCTTGGCTGTCAGCTGGTTTACAACTATAGGAGACATTTGCCTGTTGAGACTCCGGGCAGAAGCTGTAACCATTACTTCGCCGAGCAACTGGTTTTCGGGTTCTATATAAAGGGAAACGTTTTTGGTAGTGTTCCTCTCTATTGTGACTTCTTGCTTCAGAGATGAATATCCAATGTATTGTGTCACTATGATGTACGTTCCTGCCGGAATATTTTCTAAGGCAAAATGTCCCGATTCGTCTGTTACCGTAGTCATTTGGGTGCCTTCTATTGAGATTGTTACACCTGGTAAATGTTCATCTGTCTGCCCGTCCAGTACATGGCCTTTGAGAGATGATCTGCTTGTTTGCTGAGCTAAGAGCCCGATAACACAAAATATATAGAATGATAAGAGTATAATCTTTTTCATATTGAATTATTTAGAGTCGATAACCCGGAAGCATGAATAAAATGCCGTAACAGATTGTCGATATAAGTGATGGAAAGTATTGATAATACATTTTTTAAGCTAACTACTTATTCAGCCTGTGCAAAACAGTGTAATAAATAGCTCTGTAGCCTTATGTTATAAATCAGGGGCAAACAGTTCATTGTTTACACCTTTATTTAGATCTGTCCCGGAGTTTTATCAAAGGCAAACCGAATATATGTTTATATGGGATTGGGATTGAATACGGAGTCGTATCAATCCTGAATTATATTTCCTGAATCGCAGAAATATTATTATTAAAGATTAAGATAACCGGGGTGGTGCCCTGAGACTGAAGTAAGCTACAACAGGAGTTGTAACTATTTGTGGAGAGAGTTGTTCATACGCAACAATTTGTACAGGCTGGATTATTTCGCCTATATTATTATTCTCCAATGCTTCGAACGAAGCAAGATTTGATAACTGATTGAAAGTAAAGAAACCCGCCGATGTATGGTGATGGGTTTCAAAAGGCGGTGTTTGGTTGTCGTCTGCATCTTTTGCAAACTTATTGTAGGGGTGGGAATGGACATATACTACCCCGTTGTAGATATGTGTATGTATAAAATAAGAAACACAGCTAAAGTATCCTATATATAATAAGAGCAGTACTTTAGCTGTATTTCTTATCTGTTTTGCAGACACGGTTATATTCTGTTATCTGTTTTGTACTATCAGTATTTACTGTATATAATAGACATTTTCATATCCTTCGGCTCGGTTCTTAAGATGGCCGATGTAGGGAACATCTGATTGTATAGATCCGTTATCACATTCACTGTATATCCGCTCGAGTTCGTGGTTTGCGTATATGTAGCTGTTACCGGAATAACGAGATATTTCAAGTCAGGGAGAGGCGATACCCCCTTCTCCTTATAATATTTAGCATAGTGATTGATTACACTTGCCAGGTTTCCGAAGTCATATGAATTGTTGGTGGTGGAACGGGTCGTCACAAAACTGGTTTGAGCATCGTGCAATTTTCTGTTATAGAAGAAATTCGGGAGTGAGTCTTTATTTATAAACAGGATGTCCGACGGCCTGCTCAGGCCCGATTTAGCTTCCTCTTCTGTATTTCCGAGCATTTTAAAGTTTGCAGCGTTGATAACCGCATCTTTACCTGCGCCTGCTACTGCTGCATTTACTATAGCATCTAATGGAATGGTCACTTCAGTGTATAGTCCCGCAGGGGTATTCATATACGTCTTTTCTGCAGGTCCCTCTGTGATCATACCAGCCGGAGGTGAATTCTTAACATGATTCATCTGTATAACCTCAGGTGTAACCGGAAGCCTGAATATACCAGCTACGGCAGAGTCGGCTGTATTTGCCACGTTCTTAATCTGATATGTATAATGGATGTCAAACTCTGTATAATCTACATTAATAATACTGCCCGAACCGAAATTAGTGGTTACATATACACCTTTAAAGAATTCTTTCAGGGTATTGGAGTTTTTGAAAGTGGCGCCGTCGGAATCTTTCCATTCGTTATAAAAACGCTGCCCCAGTTCCAAATTGAGATTGGTTGAAATAGTTCTGATTCTGGTACTGCTGATGATAGTGTCGGGAACATCCTGTATAGAGAAAATACTTTGTCCCAGCAACTTTTGCATATCGCAATAATTCTCAGGATTTACACTTGTGAAGAAAAATGCCTTCAGTGGTTTTGTGACTTCGTATACTGATAATCCCATAGGCGATACGGTGTCTCCTGTAAAATATGTAAACTCTGTATTAAGTCTGACCGAATCAATGGTTATTCCCTTCTTGTACGGGTCTGCAAATGCAGAATTTTCTGCACAGTAGAACTCACATAAGTAATCGGATTTTATTTTTCCGAAGATAGGATCAGTATATTCTCCTAGTAAGCCATATACGGTACGCGCATATACTGAATCGTTAAACGAACGGGTTACAGCTGTAAGGCTAAGTGTATCGGATCCTACGAATATATCGTCACCGCCGGGTTGTATACTGCTACCAAGGGAGGTCAGGTCATCATCACAAGCCACAAATGTTAGCGTGGAAAGAGTGATTGCCAGAATCAATAATGTTTTAATTTTCATTCAAACTATTGTTAAATTCAATTTGGGGTTCAAATATCCAAAAAAATGCTATTCTCAAGAAATAAAACAGCATTTTTCTATATTTATTTTAGATACTTTAAAGATTCTCGTAAAAATTATTGATGGCATCTACAGAAACGTCTAAATTACCCGGATAAGAAAGAAATTTTTTTCCTGATTTATTTATGTTGTCAAGAACGTTATTATTCACATTTTCTTCACTTTGGATAATGCCATCTGCATATTTTACGGCAAAGTTAGAAAGTGTTTCGTAATCTACAACACCTTTTAGGGCTTCCACGTCTTTATCTTTTATTCCGTCAAATTTCAGCTTGTCAATAAATTTATTACTGAATGGTTGCTTAAAGTCATCATTGTATAAAGAATATACTATTTTCGAGTTTTTGAAGCAAGGGTCGTCTGCATAAGCTGTTTTTATGTATAGCCCGGTCAGAGCGGTCATCCATCCATGACAATCTATCACATCCGGTATCCAACGTAATTTTTTAATTGTTTCCAAAACCCCCCTTACATAGAAAATGCTCCGCTCATCATTATCACTGAATTCTACATCCTTATCGTCAGCTATTGTATGCTTACGTTTAAAGTAGTCATCATTGTCTATGAAATAGATTTGCATCCGGGCGGCTTGTATAGACGCCACTTTGATGATTAGGGGGTGATCGGTATCATCGATGATTAGATTCATGCCCGAAAGCCGTATCACTTCGTGAAGTTGATTGCGTCTCTCATTTATGCTTCCGAATTTGGGCATAAATGTCCTGATTTCCTGTCCTTTTTCTTGTATAGCTTGAGGTAAGTATCTACAATTTGTTGCAATTGGTGAATCAGGCAGATAAGGCGTTATCTCCTGTGTGATGTATAAAACTTTTTTTGTACCCATTTAATTTACTCTCTTCTGAATTCGATTGAGAGTACAAAGATAATAAAAAAAAATCTTCTTTTTTGCAAACTTTGCTTCACAAAATGTTGAATTCTCTCTTTTTACGGGGGATGAGTCGTATTTCGACGTGTTTTATACGTTAAATTACAGAACAAAAATCCTGGATTGTTTCGCCAATCCATAAATATTTACTTGCTTTGTATCCGTTTTTTATTGATGTGAATAAATGGATTTGATTAAAACAACTCAGGGCGTGTGTGACAAAGTTACAGCCTTGCGTTCGGAAGGTAAAACGATTGGTCTGGTTCCCACTATGGGGGCTTTGCACGAGGGACATCTCTCTTTGGTGAAACAATGTATTGCCGACAACGATGTGTGCATTGTGAGCATCTTTGTAAACCCTACCCAGTTTAACAATAAGGAAGATCTTGAAAAATATCCGAGAAATTTGGAACGGGACTGTGGATATCTGAAATCGATAGGAGTTGGTGTAATTTTTGCTCCCTCTGTAGATGAGGTTTATCCGGAGCCGGATACACGTCAATTTGATTTCGGACAACTTGATAAAGTGATGGAGGGCGAACATCGTCCGGGCCATTTTAACGGAGTTGCCCAGGTGGTAAGCCGCCTGTTCTATATAGTGAAGCCGGACAGGGCATATTTCGGAGAAAAAGATTTTCAGCAATTGGCTATCATACGTGAGATGGTGAAACAGTTAAAGCTGAATGTCAATATTGTCCCAATGCCTATTGTGAGGGAAGCCAGCGGGCTTGCGCTAAGCAGCCGTAACGAACGATTGACTGCTGCTCAGAAAGATCTGGCGGTGAATATATCCAGGGTTCTTGCAGAAAGTAGGGAGTGGATAAAGGGTAGTTCTGTAGGGGAGGTGATAAAGAAAGTGGTGACAACATTGGACTCTTTTGCCGGACTGAAAGTTGAATATTACGAAATTGTGGATGGTTATACTTTACAGTCGGTGTCAGATTGGAAGGATGGCGATTATATAGTGGGTTGCATCGCCATATTTTGTGGCGAAGTGCGATTGATAGATAATATTATATACAAGGCGGATAGCCAAAATTAAGAGAACACAAAATGATTATAGAGGTTGTAAAATCGAAGTTACATCGTGTTACTGTAACCGAAGCCAACTTGAATTATATAGGAAGTATCACGATAGATGAAGATCTGATGGATGCTGTAAACCTGATTGAAGGTGAGAAGGTTCAGATTGTAAATAATAATAATGGAGAGCGTCTCGAAACTTATATTATAAAAGGAAAACGAGGCTCGGGGGCTATCTGCCTCAATGGCGCAGCTGCCCGAAAGGTTCAGCCCGGAGATATTGTTATCATCATGTCATATGCATATATGGACTTTGAGGAAGCTAAGGCTTTCAAGCCATGGGTTGCATTTCCCGATACAAAAACAAACAAACTAATTAAATAAAACTGACATTTTAAAGATGCTAATAGCTATGTGCTAATAGCTATCGGCCCGGATTATGTATTCATACAAAGATATATGGAAAGTAAGTTTGCCTATTATGTTAGGCTTGCTTGCTCAGAATATTGTTCAGATTACTGCTACTATCTTTCTGGGAAGGGTAGGTGAGGTTGAGCAAAGTGCCTCCGGATTGGCCGGGATTTATTATATCGCCTTTTTTACGCTTTGTTTCGGATTCAGTATTGGAGGCCAGATAATGATAAGCCGCCGTAATGGTGAGAAGAATTATAACAAGATTGGAAGTATTGTTATTCAGGGTATGATTTTTCTGGAGCTTATTGCTTTGATGCTATTTATGGGTTCCTCCCTGTTGAGCGAATATGTTCTTCCCCGTTTCATGGAATCGGAAAAAGTTTATGAGGCAGTGCATTCTTACCTCTCGTGGCGTATCTATGGCTTTTTCTTTGCTTCTATAAATGTCATGTTCAGGGCTTTTTATGTCGGTATCGCACGTACACCTGTGTTGACAATGAATGCCGTAGTAATGGCGGTGGTCAATTTTATAGGGGACTATGTTCTCATATTCGGTAAATTCGGTTTCCCCGAACTTGGAATAGAAGGTGCAGGTATTGCAGCCGTAATATCGGAAATAGCATCGGTACTGTTCTTTGTAATATACACATTGAAGACTGTAGACCTCAAGAAATACGGTTTTATGAAAATGCGATTCAGGTTCTCTATTGTAAAGAGTATCCTGAACATTTCATCTTTTACGATGGTTCAGTATTTAATATCCATGTCCACATGGTTCATATTCTTTATGGCAATTGAACAGCATTCTCCACGTGCATTGGCTATTACAAATATTGTACGTAGTTTCTATATGCTTTTCTTTATTCCGATGAATGCTTTTGCAACTACAGCCAATACACTTGTAGGCAATACGATGGGGGCAGGTAAGATAAAAGACGTAATACCTCTTATCAAAAGAATTTGCTCGCTTAGTCTCGGGGTTATCCTTGTTGTAATGTTGGTAACCGGCCTTGGCGCTGAATTCTGGATATCATTAATAGCTTCGCACGAAGATGTATCATTGATACCCGAGTCGGTTACACCTTTGTTGGTTGTAGTGTTTGCTCTGCCTATTTGCAGCCTGAGTACCGTGATATTCAATTCTATTTCGGGTACAGGAAACACTCGTGCTGCTTTGCAGCTCGAAATAATAACACTGGTGTCATATGTCCTTTATATGTATTGGATAGTGATATATAAATCGGCATCTGTAGCGGTATGCTGGACTGTAGAATATGTATATTGGGGAGGCTTGTTGTTGTTCTCGTTCTTGTATCTCAAGTATGCTAAATGGCAGCACAAGGTGGTGTAAATGATGTGTATAGCCTGCTTGTTATGGGTTACATCTTCAAATAAAAGTCTTGTACTAATTCCGTAAATTCATCAGAATATACATGCCTTTCCTTTTCTATGATCAAGTTGTTTTCGATTAATGGCAATTCTGTTTTTGAAAATTCGATCAGTATCCGTTTAGGCAAGGACACCGGAGTAGGGTATACGTTAGTAATGCGCGAAGGATACAGTTCAAGCTTTTTAGATAAAGAAAATAGAGTTTCTTTATGTTCGGACGGATATATAATGGACAGTTTGCCTTTACTTGTTAATAAGACCGCGGAAATCTCTAATAATTCTTCTAAAGATAAGCTGTCGGTATGGCGGGCTAATGTCCGTTCTTTATGTGGTGATTTTAATGATTGAATAAAGAATGGCGGGTTAGAAACGATTAAGTCATACTGTTGCCTGGATTCCCTGAAATGCTGAAGCGAAGATTCGAAAGCCTGTATTTGATCAGAGAAAGGTGAGTGTTTTATATTTTCTTTTGCCTGCTCCATTGCATTGTGATCGATATCAATGGCATCTATGTGAAGTTTGTCCTTCCTCTGAGCAAGCATTAAGGTTATCAGGCCCGTGCCTGTACCTATGTCGAGAGCTTTCTCGGCCTCAGTAACATTTATCCATGCGCCAAGCAATACTCCATCAGTGCCTACCTTCATGGCACATAAGTCATGGTATACAGTGAATCTCTTAAACTTGAAATAGGGATTGGGCATGTTTTGTCTGCTTTAATCTTGAAATACTATAAAGGCAAATATTGAAATCCATTATGGCACAAATTTTGTTATATATTAAAAACAAAGTTAATTATAATTCTGTATTTTTACAGCCCCTTACAGAGGAAGGGGTAAATCCAAGTTTAAATAAAAGGATAATATGTCTAATAAAAAGAGAGATTTTCTTCATCTAAACGAAAGTAATGAACCGGTTATTTCAATTATAGCCAATGACTTCGATGATGGGGATTGCTATATAAACGAGAAAGATCTGAAAGAAGAATTGCCAATTTTGCCTCTTCGTAATACGGTGATTTTTCCGGGAACGAGTATGCCAATTGCAGTTGCCCGGAAAAAATCGTTGAAGCTGATAAAGAGTGTAAACCGGCTGAAAGGAAAATATGTCGGCTTAGTCTGCCAAAAGGACGCAGAAAATGATGATCCGGAAATTGCCGACTTGTATTCTATGGGTGTGATCGGTGAGATTATACGTGTGATAGAGTTGCCGGATGATGAAAATGTGACTGTCATTTTTCAAGGAAAGAAACGTTTCCGACTGACAGAATTGACACAAACAGAACCTTTTCTCAAAGGGCATTACGAAATACGTGAAACTCTACCTGTTCTTAAAAACGATACAGAATACAAAGCATTGTTAGACTCTATAAGGGATATGACAATACAGATGCTGCGTATGTACGGTGAACCGCCGAAAGAATTTATACAACGGCTGAAATCTGATGTGGTATCTCCGCTTTTGGTCAACTATTGTTGTGCCAACTTGCCTGTGTCCGGTACGGAAAAACAAAGTCTGCTGGATATTGACGATGATAAGGAACGTGCTTATCGTCTGCTTGTTATCCTCAATCGTGAGACTCAGATGATGGAGATGAAACTCAATATTCAGATGAAAACACGTGAGGAGTTGAACCAGCAGCAAAAAGAGTATTTCCTGCAACAGCAAATCAAGACTATTCAGGACGAGTTGGGAGGAAATCCTCAGCAGGCCGATCTGGATGAATTCAGACAACGTGGACAGAAGAAGAAATGGAACAAAGAAGCTGCTCAGACATTTGAGAAAGAAATGAGCAAATTGGAACGTCTGCATCCGCAGTCTCCTGATTATTCCACTCAATTCACATACATAGAAACATTACTCGACTTGCCTTGGAACGAATATACGAAAGATAATTTCAATCTGAAGAATGCTCAGAAAGTCCTTGATCAGGATCATTTTGGTTTGGAGAAGGTGAAAGAGCGTATAATCGAGCACCTGGCTGTGTTAAAGCTGAAAGGAGATTTGAAATCACCTATAATTTGTCTTTACGGCCCTCCGGGAGTAGGTAAAACATCATTGGGTAAATCTATCGCAAAAGCCCTGAACCGTAATTACGTGCGTGTTTCGTTCGGCGGATTACACGATGAATCGGAAATACGCGGCCACCGTCGTACATATATCGGAGCTATGCCAGGGCGTATTATTCAGAATATATTGAAAGCCGGTTCGTCAAACCCTGTGTTTGTTCTGGATGAAGTAGATAAGATCGGAAGTGATTTTAAAGGAGATCCCTCCTCTGCATTACTCGAAGTCCTCGATCCCGAACAGAATTCTGCGTTCCACGATAATTACCTGAATATAGATTATGACCTGTCGAAAGTAATGTTTATTGCTACAGCTAATAATCTGTCTACAATTTCCCAGCCGTTACTCGACCGTATGGAATTGATTGATGTAAGCGGTTATATCATTGAAGAAAAAGTCGAGATAGCCCGCCGCCACCTGATTCCCAAACAAATGGAAAATCATGGATTGGCTAAGGATGTAATTGATATTCCGAAAAAGACAATTGAAAAGATTGTTGAAAATTATACACGTGAATCCGGGGTCCGCGAATTGGATAAGAAGATAGCCAAAGTGATGCGTAAGGTTGCCCGTAAGGTAGCTTCGGAAGAAGGATATAAGAAGATTATCGAACCTGAAGATTTACACGAATATCTCGGTGCCATAGAATATACCCGGGATCAGTATCAGGGCAATGGTTATGCCGGAGTGGTTACAGGGCTCGCCTGGACATCGGTTGGAGGTGAGATACTCTTTATTGAAACATCCCTGAGTAAAGGTAAAGGAGGAAAACTCACTCTTACCGGAAATCTGGGCGATGTGATGAAAGAATCTGCCGTATTGGCATTGGAATATCTCCATTCTCATTCTCAGTATTTCGGGATCGACGAAAAGGTTTTTGATAACTGGAATGTTCATGTCCATGTGCCTGAAGGAGCTATTCCAAAAGACGGCCCGTCGGCAGGTATTACTATGGTAACGTCTCTGGCTTCGGCTTTTACCCAACGCAGAGTGAAAGCAAATCTCGCTATGACAGGGGAAATTACTTTACGGGGTAAAGTATTGCCGGTGGGAGGTATCCGCGAAAAAATACTGGCAGCTAAACGTGCCGGAATAAAAGATATAATTCTTTGTAAAGAAAATAAGAAAGATATCGATGAAATTAAGCCGCTTTATCTGAAAGGGTTGACTTTCCACTATGTGGATGATATAAAGCAGGTTCTGGATATAGCTCTGCTAAAAGAGAAAGTAAAAGAGCCGCTGGATTTAACGGTAAAAGAAGAAAAGACAGCAAACTAATAAATGAAATGAGTGTAAATCGGAGGATTTACACTTATTTGTTTTAAACAAATTTCTTACATTTGTAGCACAATGATCGATAGTACGGATATAAAGGAGAGAGGAATATCGTTACTTAGGTATGCCATGCATTATGGGGCTATTCTGGGGCTGTTCTGGATGTTTAAATATATGTTTAAGATAGGTGCCGGATTCTCCGATCATGTGTTTATTTATATATTCTATCTATTGAATGTCGGTACATTTCTGCTTATTTATATTTTTACCTTTAAATTTAAAGGTTCGGAGCCGGATAAACCAAAAGGTATATGGTCGTGTGTCTTTTTTGTCGTGCTGATTTGTTTCTTTGCCTCTTTTTTCGAGGCTGGGATCATGTACGCTCATTATAAATTTATCGACCCGGGATTCTTTATGAAGATGACAGCACCTTTTATCGCTATGGTAGATAAAATGCCCAATCTCCAGCCCGATCAGAAAGAAATATACCTTTATATCGTTACAGGAAAACCGTTATATATTATCTCCGAGTTTATCGGTAATATGATATTAGGGGTAGTTCTTGGTTTTCTTATGAGCTTTCTTGTAAATAGTACAAGTAATATGAATAACAATCGGCCTTAGGCTTTTAATTAGTAGTATCCCGATGGACATATCTGTTGTAATACCGTTGCTGAATGAAGAAGAATCTCTTCCGGAACTATACACGTGGATAAAGCGGGTAATGGATGAGAACGGGTATTCATATGAAGTAATCTTTGTAGATGATGGTAGTACCGATCGGTCGTGGGATGTTATAAGCACTATCAAGAAAACTTCCCCTGAAATAAAAGCAATACGGTTTAGACGAAATTACGGAAAATCTCCTGCGCTTCATTGTGCCTTTCAGAAAGCAGAGGGAGATGTTGTGATCACGATGGATGCAGATATGCAGGATAGTCCGGATGAAATTCCTGCATTATATAAAATGATAAAAGAAGATGGCTATGATTTGGTATCGGGATGGAAAAAGAAGCGTTACGACCCGTTGTCCAAAACTTTACCTACCAAGTTATTTAATGCAACAGCCCGTAAGGTATCGGGAGTAAAATTGCATGACTTTAATTGCGGATTGAAATCGTACAGGAAAGAAGTCATAAAAAGTATAGAGGTATACAACGATATGCATCGTTATATTCCTTATCTGGCTAAGATAGCCGGATTTAATAAAATAGGGGAGAAGGCCGTACATCATCAGGCCCGTAAATATGGCAAGAGTAAATTTGCAGGTCTTAGCCGCTTTGTAAACGGTTATTTGGATCTGCTTACACTTTGGTTTCTTTCCGTATTCGGACGTAAGCCAATGCACTTTTTCGGATTGTGGGGGACGGTTATGTTCCTGCTGGGCTTTATAGCCGTAGTTATTGTTGGTGCGAATAAATTATACGCTATCAGTAATGGTATTCCGCATCCGCTGGTAACAAATTCCCCGTATTTTTATATTGCTTTGACTATGATGTTATTGGGTACGCAATTATTTCTCGCCGGATTTTTGGGTGAGATTGTCTCCCGAAATTCGACTGTCAGGAACGATTATAAGATAACAGAAGAACTATAAATCTGAAATGCCGATGTAAGAATACCGGCATTTTTTGCAACTATAAGATCACTAATGAAACTAAAAGAACTCATCGAAAGTCGCTATTCGGTCAGGACTTATCTTTCCCGCGCTGTAGAGGAAGATAAGATCAATTACATTCTCGAATGTGCAAGGCTGGCACCTTCTGCCTGTAATAATCAGCCATGGAAGTTTTTCATCATCCGTAATCAATCTGTGATATCCTGCATACAGGAGTCATACAACAGAGAATGGTTTAAATCTGCTCCGGTACATATTGTAGTGTGTAAAGACTCTTCCATGTCGTGGAAAAGAACAACATCGGATAATAAAGATTTCGGAGATGTAGATGCTGCTATTGCAGCAGAACATGTTTGTCTTGCAGCAGCGGAGATCGGCTTAGGTACATGCTGGATATGTAATTTTAACCCGGATGTATTGATAGAGGTACTGAACTTATCCCCGAATCTCGAACCTATCGCCATATTCCCGCTTGGCTATATTGACACGGATAAAAGTATATCTCCGGAAAAGAAGCGTAAGTCCTTGTCTGAAATAACTGAATGGATATGATTCAGATTGTAGCATTGGCGGTGGGCCTTTCGATGGATAGTTTAGTTATCGCTCTTACCAGTGGGGCTGTGATAGGAAACCACAAAACAATAAATGTACTTAAAATAGCCGGTATGCTGGCTTTTATACAGATGAGCCTTACTGTTTTCGGGTGGTTTGTAGGTTCTACATTTGCTCGTTATATCGAACAGTTCGATCATTGGGTGGCTTTTGGTATTTTATGCTTTCTGGGAGTAAGAGTAATCGTTGCCAGCTTGAAAGATGAAGAGAGTTCTCCATTCAATCCCCTTAATTTTAAAGTGATGTTTGGTCTGGCAGTAGCCACTAGTATAGATGCCACGGCAGTGGGGTTATCTTTGTCCTTGATTAATGTACAGATACTGCTTCCTGCATTAATTATCGGTGTGGTAACTTTTATGATATCTTCGTTCGGAATTATATTTGGCTGTAAGGCCGGTCAGAGGTGTAATCTACGCATTAATATAGCCGGAGGGATCATTCTTATTCTTATTGGTTGTAGTATATTGTTCCAACATACAGTTCTGACCGAAACCCATACCGCTCTTTTGTGATTATTGTTTAAGATAATAAACTCTTGTTAAATAAATTGAAACAATCGAACTTACATGTTGTTTCTTAGTTTTATCTAATATCAGTGTATTATATTTGCCAAGGTAGTAAATGAAAGAAAGTATTTGATGATATATATTATCGGATCATAACTCACTCTTATTTCTTTTACTTATCAAAGTAATAATTAGGTCTGCGGCCTGAACTAATAATTTATATAAAATGACATTTCTACTTTTTCTAATATTTGCCATAATTATATTTGGAGTAATGGTTTTGCTATCAGTGGTTAGAGGAGTGTCGTCTTTTATTTTCGGAAAACCTTCCACATCACATAGCGGATATACATCCAATAATAGATATACTTCTAATAATAACGCCTCTTCTTCGGGACGGTCGGAGCACGCATCCTCTGGCTCAAATAAAAAGATATTCTCTAAAGATGAAGGGGAATATGTAAAATATGAGGAAATAAAAGATTAAATAAAGTCTTTTTTGTTTCATTAAGTACTCCGGCTCTCTGTACTGGATATTATTGGTTCAGACTTTTTATACATTCTTTCCGGGTTATAAAAATATATCTTACCTTTATCTTAGGAAATATACATATTCTCTGAGATAAGATATATAGAGTAATTAGCGGATGAATAAAAGGAAATCAGTTTATATTTCACGAAATTATAAAGGAGTGTCTGCCGGAAATGATGCCCGCACAGACACTGAGGCACTTTTAGATGATTTTGGTTATCGGAATATTGGATTAAAGCAAAGCTTCAGCCAAAGTAAGGTAACAGATTTTATACGTAATCTGAGCGGTACTATTAAAGGCATCATAGTAATGCCTGTTAATGGGATCATCTTTATACAATACCCTACAAAGAAATATTATGTCTTGTTATGTAAAATAGCTCATCTTAAACATACCAAAGTCATTTCTCTGATGCACGATTTAGGTTCATTCCGGCGAAAAAAAATTTCCGTGGGACAAGAGATAGGGCGTTTGAACAACTCGGATTTTATCATTGCTACAAATCAGAAGATGAAAGATTGGCTGATAGATAACAATGTAAAAGCTGAAATAAACTCACTGGGTATATGGCATTTTCTATCCAAAGAAGAACGTAAACCTGAATTCAGATCAGAAGATAATTATTCATATAGAATTTGTTATGCCGGAGCTTTAAACCGGAGAAAAAATGCATTTTTGTATGAATTTATCCCTTCTCCAAGAAACTTTGTATTAAACATCTATGGTGATAGATTCGATATTCCCGATACCAATGATTTCCATTGCAGAGGATATATAGATAGTGATACTTTTATTCTTACCAATAATGATGATTTCGGCCTTGTTTGGGATGGCGATTCGATGGATGAATGTTCCGGAAGTTTCGGCGCTTATCTCAAATACAATACTCCGCATAAGGTATCATTCTATATCAAAAGCCATTTGCCAGTAATTATATGGAAACATGCGGCGTTAGCACCTTTCATAGAAGAAAATAGAATAGGGATAACGATTGATTCCCTAACCGAGATAAATGGAATTCTTTCGTCCATGACTCCCGGATATTATAATGAGATGAAACGGAATGTTATTGAAATGAGTAAGAAACTTCAGTCCGGTTTTTATCTGAAGCAAGCAATAGATAAGTTCAATATTTAAATACCATAGATAAATAAAACGGGTTGCATAATACATTATACAACCCGTTTTGTACTATAAATAGAATATCAATTCTTTCCTTTCAGCAAGTTGTTATACAGGTTATCATCATGTATAATCTCATACGCTTTTTTGAATGTCTCGCTGTATCCGTTATATATTCTGAGAGATGTTTCCGTATCAAAGATATCCCGGGCCAGAAGCATCTTCAGTTGCATTCTGATTAAATCCGAAGCCTTGTTAAACTCATCCTCGTTATATGTAATTTTTTCTTCTTCTCCGGCAACTACAATCTTTTCCAGTAGGCTTTGCGGAACAATGTATTTCTTCAGAAAAGCTTCTTTCGTAGGATATTCATCCAGTATATCTTTACGGTGATTATCTACTTCACTATATGCAACTTTATAGATAAGTCCCCTGTTGGCAATGCTTCTGAAATATGGTGTGTAATTCGTTGTATCTAACGGCACGAAGTAGTCCGGCATAATACCTCCACCACCGTATACAGTTCTGTGATTCATCAGAGTAGTGTACTTTAGTGAGTCGGGAAAGTGAATACTGTCGGCATGCATCATTTCTCCTTTATTGTATCTTTCTATCACGTCCATATTATATGATGTAAGGTCCCCGCTTGTATAGGGCTTTTGGATAGAACGTCCTGTCGGAGTATAGTAACGGGCGACGGTAAGCCTTATCATGGATTCATCCGGTAGGGGAATTTGCCGCTGTACAAGTCCTTTGCCAAAGCTGCGGCGGCCAACAATCACTCCTCTGTCCCAATCCTGAACAGCGCCTGACAAAATTTCACTGGCCGATGCCGAACCTTCATTAATCATAATCACTACTTTTCCATCTTCGAAACTTCCTTTTTCAGTTGAAACTTCATCCCTTCTCGGTTGACGCAATCCTTCCGTGTAAACAATAAGTTTACCTTTACTCAGAAATTCATCTGACAGATCAATCGCGGGAGCCATATATCCTCCACCGTTACCTTCCAGGTCGAGAATGAGGTTTTTCATACCTTCCTTCTTCAATTTAGCTAAGGCGTCTTGAAATTCTTTTGTAGTTGTGGCTCCGAATCGGATAATGCGGATATATCCCGTATTGTTATCTACCATGTAGGAAGCATCAATGCTATACACAGGTATCTTTGCACGGGTTATTTTAAAATCGAGCAGTTCCGGTACGCCACGTCGCAGGACCTTTACATCCACCTTTGTTCCTTTAGGACCTTTGAGACGCGACATGACATATTTGGTTGATCTTTTTACTCCTGCTATAAGCGTATCATTTACATAGAGAATTTTATCCCCGGCCATCAATCCGGCTTTTTCAGAAGGGCCTCCGGGTAATGCTTCGATGACGTAAAGCGTATCGGTTAACATATTGAACGAAATTCCGATTCCGTCGAAGTTACCCTCGAGTGGTTCATTCATATCTTTTACTTCATCTGTACTGATGTAGGTAGAGTGGGGGTCCAGCTTCTCCAGAAGAGACTTAATAGCATCTTCGGCAAGCTTTTGGTCATTTACATCATCTACATACAGATTTTCGATAATTGCCATTGTTGTCGCTACCTTTTTAGAACCTTCACTCATTTTGAATTGGGCAGAGGCAGAAGCCACAATAGTAAGAAAGCACAGAGCCGCGATAATAACTCTTTTCATATATATTTATCTTGATTATATTTATGTTTTCGTAAAATACGAATATTGTTCTGTGTAATTCAGATCTATTGGCGGGTTTTCAGATTCATGCCTTCGGGTATAAATTCGCTGACATCATGTCCGAATCTTAATAACTCGCGTACTATGGTAGAACTAATATGTGTGAGTTCTGGTTCAGTGAAAAGGATAAAAGTTTCTATTCCTGATATCTTCCGGTTCATATCGGCAATTGTTTTTTCGTATTCGAAATCGTTAACCGAACGTATACCTCTTACTATAAAATGGGCTTTCACTGTCTTTGCAAAATCTACGGTCAGGCTATCATAAGTTTCTACGGAGATGCGAGGCTCGTTTCTATAGAGTGATTGTATCATCTCTATACGGTGTTCAAGAGAGAAATAGCTCTTTTTTGCATCATTCTTCCCAATGGCAATAACGATCTCATCGACTAATTCGAGAGACCGTTTTACCAATGAATGATGCCCTATCGTAAAGGGATCAAATGTTCCCGGAAAGATTGCTTTTTTCTTCATTATTTTAGTTTGCCATATCAGATATAAATTTGATACGGACCAAACGGATTTCATCTTCTGAATATTCACCTAACTCGTTGATCGCTTCTTCCAGATCATCCGATTCTGCTTCCTGAAAATATTGAAAAATATCGTCCAGATGATCTTCGTCTATTACCTCACGCAAGAAATAATCAATATTAATTTTGGTGCCTGAATATACAATTGCTTCAACTTCATTGAGCAATTCGGTAAAATCGATTCCTTTCGATTCGGCCAGATCGTCTAAGGCTACTTTTCTGTCGATGGCCTGTACGATGGCAACCTTTAGCTTCGACTTGTTGGCAACGGTTCTTACACGTAAATCTTCAGGACGTTCAATCTCGTTTTCTTCGACATGTTTCTTTATAATCTGCAGGAATTCGGCTCCGTATCTTTTAGCCTTACCTGCCCCTACACCCGGAATATTCTGTAATTCCTCCATTGTGATAGGATAGATGGTTGCCATGGCTTCCAATGATGGATCCTGAAAGATCACATATGGCGGAACGTTATTGTTCTTAGCCATTTTTTTGCGAAGGTCCTTCATAATAGAGAATAATACCGGATCTACGGCAGAACCTCCACCACCACCTTTTACGACTACATCATCTATGTTGTCATCGTCTTCCAGATCTTCTTCATCTGCAGTTGTAATTTTGAAAGATACAGGTTTCTTCAGGAAGTCTTTACCCTTTTTCGTAATTTTCAACAACCCGTAATTCTCAATATCTTTATCAAAATATCCTGCGATAATGGCCTGACGAATCACTGCATTCCATGTATCTTCATCAGCATCATCTCCGGAGCCGAACACTTCCAGATCCTGATGCTCGTATGTTTCAATTTCGGATGTTTCTTTACCTCTGAGGATATTGATAACATAATCCGTCTTGAATTTTTCTTTTAACGCAACTACAGCTTCCAGAGCTGTTAATAATAAATCTTTAGCTTCCACCTGTTTTTTTGGATTTACACAATTGTCACAATTTCCACAATTTCTCACTTTGTATTCTTCACCGAAATAGTGAAGGAGCACCTTTTTTCTGCATAATGCAGTCTCTGCGTATGCCACTGTTTCAAGGAGCAGTTGTTTTCCTATTTCTTGTTCGGCAACAGGTTTTCCCTGCATGAACTTCTCTAGTTTCTGTAAGTCTTTGAAGGAGTAGAATGCAATACATTTTCCTTCTCCTCCGTCGCGTCCGGCCCGGCCTGTTTCCTGATAATATCCTTCAAGGCTCTTTGGCATGTCGTAATGTATTACATACCTTACATCCGGCTTATCTATCCCCATCCCAAATGCAATGGTAGCTACAATTACATCCACTTGTTCCATCAGAAACGCATCCTGATTTGCTGAGCGCGTATTTGCATCTAATCCTGCGTGATATGGTAATGCATTGATATTGTTTGTTTGCAGTATTTCTGCAAATTCTTCTACTTTTTTGCGGCTCAGGCAATATATAATGCCTGATTTATGCCCCTGCGACTTGATATATTTTATGATATCCTTGTCTACATTGTTCGTTTTAGAACGCACTTCATAGAAAAGATTTTCCCTGTTGAATGAAGCTTTAAAAACATCGGCATCGACCATTCCCAGATTCTTCTGGATGTCGAGTTGTACCTTTGGCGTTGCTGTAGCTGTAAGTGCTATAATCGGATGCTTACCTATCTCGGTAACTATAGGACGTATCCGTCTGTATTCCGGACGGAAATCGTGTCCCCATTCCGATATACAGTGCGCTTCATCTATAGCGTAAAACGAAATCTTTATTTGTCGGAGAAAATCTATGTTTTCTTCTTTAGTCAAGGATTCTGGTGCTACATAGAGTAACTTTGTTTTACCTGAAAGGATATCGCCTTTTACCTGTTCTATAGCAGCTTTGTTTAGTGATGAATTGATAAAATGAGCAACTCCGTCTTCTTCGCTGAAATTGCGCATTGCATCTACCTGATTCTTCATCAGCGCTATAAGCGGAGATATGATAACAGCTGTACCACCCATCAATAAAGCCGGCAACTGGTAACAAAGCGACTTTCCTCCCCCTGTAGGCATCAGGACAAAAGTATCCTTCTCTTCCAGAAGATTCTGGATGATTGCCTCTTGGTTTCCTTTGAATTTATCAAAGCCAAAATGCTTTTTTAAAGCAACGGTCAGTTTATCGTTTCGGTCAGGCATATTTGTAAAAAAATAGGCTATTATGTTATACGAAGATAAAGTCCTAATTTTAAATCTCCAACTTAAAATAGGCTATTTTTTATGAAAAAAACAAACTTTATTGTGAATTTTTGAGTTTTATCATTTGTGACTTCTCGAGTTGTTCCCCGGCATAGTCTTTGGTGATGTGTAATTGCGTTTGTTTTGTAGATGGTATGGTAAACATTGCGTCCATCATTATATTCTCTACAATGGAGCGCAATCCTCTTGCTCCTAACTTATATTCTACTGCCTTATCTACAATAAATTCGTATACATCTTCATCGAATGTGAGATCTACGTCATCCATCTTGAAGAGCTTGATGTATTGTTTTATTATAGAATTTTTAGGCTCGGTAAGAATTCTGCGCAAAGCACTTCTGTCCAGTGCATCCAGATATGTCAGTATCGGCAGACGGCCGATAATTTCCGGGATCAGTCCGTAAGATTTTAAATCCTGAGGTGCTACATATTGCAACAGGTTTTCTCTGTCTACTTCTGCGTTTTTCAGAGAAGAGGCATATCCTACTACTTTAGTATTCAGGCGTTGGGCAATTTTACGTTCTATGCCGTCAAACGCTCCTCCGCAAATGAAGAGGATGTTTTTAGTGTCTACAGCGATCATTTTTTGGTCAGGATGCTTACGGCCTCCTTGTGGCGGCACATTCACAATTGATCCTTCAAGCAATTTTAGTAATCCCTGTTGTACTCCTTCGCCGCTTACATCACGGGTGATCGACGGGTTGTCGCTCTTACGCGCTATCTTGTCTATTTCGTCTATGAACACGATTCCTCTCTCGGCTGATGCTACATCATAGTCCGATGCCTGAAGTAGCCGTGTAAGGATACTTTCGATGTCTTCTCCTACATATCCGGCTTCGGTAAGTACGGTTGCGTCTACAATGGCGAAAGGTACGTGCAGCATCTTTGCTATTGTACGGGCCAGAAGCGTCTTTCCTGTACCGGTAGGTCCTACAAGGATAATATTCGATTTCTCTATTTCTATATCATCGTTCTTTTCCTGTAATATCCGTTTGTAGTGATTGTAAACGGCAACAGCCAGATAACGTTTGGCATTATCTTGTTCGATAATATATCCGTCGAGGTATTCTTTTATCTTTTTGGGGTCAGGCAGTTGTGTTTTGTCTATGCCTATCGAAGATTTTTGTTTGGCTTCGATGCTTTCTTTTACGATTTGGTAGGCCTGTTCGGCACAGCTATCGCAGATGTCTGCGGACAAACCGGATATAAGCATGTTTACATCCTTATCGCTTCGTCCGCAAAAACTGCATTGGTTTATTTCTTTTTTTGCCATAAATTGAATTATAAGTAATGAGTTCTATACGTTATTTGAACTCATTACTTATTATTACTTATTTCTAATTAAAACTTCGTCAACCATACCATAATCTTTGGCTTCGGCTGAAGTCATCCAGTAGTCACGGTCAGAATCTTTTTCAACTCTGTCGAACGGTTGTCCTGAGTGATCGGCTATAATGGTGTATAGTTCTTTCTTTATTTTCCCAATTTCGCGTGCGGTGATTTCGATATCGGAAGCCTGTCCCTGCGCGCCGCCCAGAGGCTGATGGATCATCACGCGTGAATGTTTCAGAGCAAAACGCTTGCCTTTTTCTCCTGCTACAAGCAGTACAGCTGCCATAGAGGCTGCGATACCTGTACAAATGGTAGAAACATTACTGTTTATAAACTGCATAGTATCGTAGATGCCATATCCGGCATAAACCGAACCGCCGGGAGAATTGATATAGATTGATATGTCTTTGCCGGAATCGGCAGAATCCAGATAAAGTAACTGTGCCTGGATAACATTAGCAGTATAATCGTCTATCTGAGTCCCTAAGAAGATGATTCTGTCCATCATCAGTCGGGAGAATACATCCATCTGAGCAACATTCAATTGACGCTCTTCAATGATAGTGGGTGATATATAGCTGCTTGTAATATCTACATATTTATCTAGAGCTAGTCCGTTCATACCTAAATGCTTGGTAGCATATTTCTTAAATTCATTGTTCATAATATTTTCCTTTCAATAAGTGAATAATTTAATACTATAGTCTTATAAACAATTATCATGCCATTGTAACCGGCACAAAAAAGAGGCTAATATTCAGCCTCATTTCTTATAAACAAAGTTATAAATAAAAAATTGAAAAGCTAAGATATTATTCGGTGTATTTCTACTATTATTCATCGAAAACGGGCAGAAAGAGTATTTATTCTTCTGCCCGTTATATAATTTCATTCAGGTTTATGCTTCTTCCTGTTTGTCATCTTCTTTTTCGAAGAATTTGCGGAAGTCATCCAGTGATATGGATTTTTCTTCTATACCTAATTTTGTTTTTAATGCATCGATTATTTTGTTTTCCATTGCGCGTTCGAGCAGGTTGCGTGCGTTGTCTTTGTTTTTCAACATATCATTTGCATAGTTTTCAACCATTTCGTCCGGCAGGTTCATCATGCCATATTGTGCAAACTGAGCTCTTGCTGCCTGCATTGCAATAGTTTTCATATCTTCATTTTCAATCTTGATATCATAATCTTTTGCGATTTGTTCCTTGATGAGGTGGAATTTCAGGTCGGCTACGATTTTCGGATAATCTGCTTCGACGGATTCTGCTGTTCTTTCCTCACCTGATGCTAGCAGCCATCTTTTAAGGAAAGCATCCGGGAATTGAAGATCTCCGACTTTTTTCTCCAGAAGTTCCTTTGCATCCAACAGGAATTTGTAATCGCTATCCGGAGCAAACTGGTCTTCGATAGTTTCTTTTACCTTTGCTTTGAATTCAGCTGCATCTTTTACTGTATCTGCTCCGAATACTTTTTCGAACAGGTCTTTATCCAGTTCAGCTTCTTTGTAACGGGTGATTTCAGTGATTTCGAATTTAAATTCAGGAGCAATAGCTTCTACTGCATCTTTTTCGATGTGAAGTAGTGATGCGATCTCTGTTTCATTTCCTTCATATGCTTTCCCCGGATTGAATGTGATCACATCTCCGGCTTTAGCTCCAACAAATTTAGCTTGCTCATCAGCATCTTTCATGTAAGATGGCATTACTACGCCTGCTTCTACACTGATGCCGCCTTCTTTTGCTTTGCCGCCTTCCAGTTCCGAGATAGTACCTCTGATAAGGTCGGTTGCAAGGGCGCCGTCTTCTATCTTGTCATACTTACCGTAATTTGCTTTGTAAGACTCGATTTGTTTATCAACAAGTTCCTCGTTTACATCAATTTTGTAGTAAGTAACTTTATCTTTCTTTGTCAGTGATAGTTTAATTTCAGGAGCAAGTGCTATATCGAAATAGAAATCGTAGTCGCCTTCTGTAGCGAAATCGATTGCCTGTTGCTTTTCTTCGTTAGGAAGAGGTTCGCCAAGCACGTTCAATTTATTCTCTTGGATATAGTTATATAAGCTTTCACCTACTATTTTATTTATTTCTTCGGCCATTATGGATTTACCGTACATCTTTTTTACCATGCCTACAGGTACAGTGCCCGGACGGAATCCCGGTACATTTGCTTTTTTGCGGAAAGTTTTCAGTGCACTATCAAGTTTGTCCTGATAATCAGCTTTAGCCACACTGATTTGTAGAATAGCATTTACGCTATCAACATTTGTTAGAGATACATTCATCTTAACGGGTTTATTTTAATTATTACAAGTTTATTCAAATGTATAAGAAAAAGTTAGCTTTCACAGCTCTCTTTTTTGGTGGTGCAAAAATAGTCTTATTATTGTAATATTCAAAGAGAAATAATAATTAATCTCAAGACCTTTTTTATAAAAAGATGGCATAATGCGTTAAAAATATGTTTTGTAACATGTTTTATATAAAAAAATGCTAACTTTGTTTTTAAGTTAATTATTGAACCTGATTTATATATCAAGCTTTTCTCTATGGTAGCAGATAGCAGCAATGTTGTAAGTATATCGGAATGTATTCCGGAGATTTGGGATTTGTTGAATAATAAGGAACGTGACTTAATTTCGGCAAACGCGAAGATTCTTGACTATAAAAAGAATGAGGTAATCTACAGAGAAGAAGAGACTCCTCAGGAATTGATGTGCCTATGTAAAGGGAAAGTCAAGATCTATAAAGATGGGGTAGGAGGGCGTAGCCAGATAATCAGAATGATACGTCCTACACAATATTTCGGGTATCGAGCCTATTTTGCAAACCAGCCGTATGTGACTGCGGCTTCGGCTTTTGAGGCCTCTACTATTTGTTTTATATCTATGCAGATTATTGAAGAGATAGTTTCTATAAATTCAAAATTAGGTATGTTCTTTATCAGGGAACTATCTACAGACTTGGGCATTGCTGATGAAAGGGTAGTTAATCTTACGCAGAAACATATCCGGGGACGTTTAGCTGAATCGCTTATCTTCCTTATTGAGAACTACGGATTGGAAGAGGACGGTGCCACTATCAGTATCTATCTGTCACGGGAAGACCTTGCCAATTTGTCGAATATGACAACCTCAAATGCAATCAGGACGCTGTCTACATTTGTTGATGAACATATAATTACACTCGACGGCCGGAAAATCAAGATAATAGACGAAGAAAAGCTACGACGAATAAGCAAAATCGGATGATAACCAATATTGCTCACAAATATCTGGACTTCAAATATAAAGAAGTTGCCGGATTTATCAATAAACCAATCTATACTCAGGAAAAAATACTATCCTATTTGCTTCGAAATGGAGCACAAACACTAATAGGTCAGCAATACAACTTTTCCTCAATCAAGAATAAAGACGATTTCAGAAAGCGGGTTCCTGTTTTCCATTACGAAGATTTGCGTCCCTATCTTGATAAGATACTGATAGATAAACAGCAGAGTGTTTTGTGGAACAAACCCATAAAGTGGTTTGCTATGTCGTCCGGCACTACCGAGGATAAGAGTAAATACATCCCTGTCACCCAAGAATCTCTGACAAAAGGTCACTACAAATGTGGGGAGCAGATGCTTGCTATATATGGTCAGGCAAATCATAAGGCCAGATTCTTTTTCGGAAAGACATTAGTTTTGGGAGGAAGTAAGCAGATAAATAATATCGGAGACGGGATCTTCACCGGAGATATATCTGCTATATTGATCAAGAACCTGTATTTCTGGGCTAAGAGAAGCCGTACTCCTGAGAGTATTTCCCTGCTACCTGATTGGGAGGTTAAGTTGCAGGCATTAGCAGATTATGCTGTAAAGAACGATGTAAGGGCATTCATGGGTGTACCTTCATGGTTGCTTGTCCTTTTGAAAAAAATAAAGGCTGATACCGGGCGCGAACTGACTGATATCTGGCCTAATCTGGAAGTGTTCTTCCATGGGGGGGTCAGTTTCACCCCATTCGAAGAACAATATAAGAAGATCATACAAAAGCCTGAAATGCGTTATTGGGAAACGTACAATGCTTCGGAAGGATTCTTCGGAGTACAGTTTTCCGATAAATCGAAAGATATGCTCCTGATGCTGGATAGCGGTATCTACTACGAATTTGTTCCGATGAGTGAATGGAATAGTGAAAATCCTAAGACACTGACATTGGACGAAGTGGAGACCGGGCAGAATTACGCACTCCTCATCTCTACCAATGGCGGGCTTTGGCGCTATATGATAGGTGATACTATCGAGTTTACGTCTACCAGTCCCTATCTGTTCCGGATAACAGGTCGTACAAAGAACTTTATCAATGCTTTCGGAGAGGAGATTATCATTGACAATGCTGAAAGAGCTTTATCCGAAGCTTGTAAAGATACAGGTGCACAGATAACTGAATATACAGCCGCTCCCGTTTATTTTGGAGATGAAAATACCGGTGCCCATGAGTGGTTTATCGAGTTTTCCGTCGAGCCCGACGATTTGGATAAGTTTGTCAAGTCTTTGGATGATAACCTGAAAAGGGTAAACTCGGACTATGAGGCGAAACGTTCCTATAATCTCTCTTTAGGTTTACCTATTGTAAAAAGTTTGCCAAAAGGAACATTTAATGAATGGCTGAAATCGATAGGGAAACTGGGCGGGCAAAACAAAGTGCCGCGATTGTCGAATAACAGGGATTACATAGATAGACTAAGGTTGTTTATAGAACAAACAAGATAAGACAAAAAAGGATGGTTACACAACCATCCTTTTTTATTCCTATGCGTATCACAGCAAACTCGCCGCTTCTGCATCCAGGAACCAATACAAATAACCCCTTTTCGGATTTACTTTCGCCGCAGGGTATTTATTCAGGAATTCTTTCCGGTTCTTTATTATGTCTCTGACCTTTTCCGCCTTGTTCTTTCCTGTAGCAAGGAATACGACATACTGTGAGTTGTTTACCACTTTACCGCTGATCGTCACACGTTGCATACCTGTTTCAGGATGCTGACCGATAACACAGATGTCTTTACTGTCCCAAAGTTCGATCTGATTAGGGAAAATAGACACGGTATGCCCGTCATCCCCTAGTCCAAGCATGACGATCTCGAAACTCGGCATGTCCTGCTTTTGCATCAGTTTCGATTTTAGGACAGTGCCGTACCATAATGCTTCTTCTTCGGGCTCGTTCTCTCCGTGTATACGGTAGATGTTGTTGTTCGGAATGCCCGGCACTTTGTCGAATAAGTGATCCTTTGTCATCCCGAAGTTATTCATCACATTTTCCGGTGGTACGCAACGTTCGTCTCCCCAAAAAAAGGAGATACGGTTCCAGTCGATAGACTCTTTACAATTTTCGGCCCAATAGTCAAAGATGACTTTAGGCGTAGTTCCTCCCGACAATGCCAGGTTGATGTGCGGATATACATCCAGCAATTTCAGTACAAACTCGGTGAATCCTTTGCTTAAAGCGTTAGGATCTTCATAAACTTTAATCTCTTCTTTTATCATAGTTCGCAATATATACCATCGTCAGACAGATTCTTACAAGGATATCTCCATGTCAGTTTTTTTTCTTCAATCAGGTCATCGGCGCAGTTAGGGCCCCATGATCCGGCAGGATAACCATGTAATGGCGCATCCGGATTCTTCTCCCAGAAATCAAGCAGTGGTTGCACGAATTTCCATGTGGCTTCCAAGGCGTCGCCCCGGATATATAATGTAGAATCGCCTACCATGCAGTCGAGCAGCAGACGTTCATATGCTTCGGGCAGATAAGTATCTTGCAGCTGCGAGTAATGGAAATCCATATTCACATTCTTTACCTGATAACCGCTTCCCGGCACTTTCATCTTTGTTTTCAGCAGGATGCCTTCATCGGGCTGTATTCTTATTACCAACTGGTTGTCGTCATTGTTTAAGTCCGTAGTTTCCGGAAACAATCGTTGAGGAGCCGGCTTGAAATGTATAACTACTTCCGATACCCGTGTCGGTAAACGTTTTCCGGTGCGGATATAGAAAGGGACATCTCCCCAGCGCCAGTTATCAATAAACAACTTCATGGCTACATAGGTCTCGGTGCGTGAATCCTTATCCACGTCTTTTTCTTCCCGGTAACCTTTGGCATATTTACCTTTTATGTTAGCAGCTGTATACTGTCCACGAATGACATTTTTGAACAGATCGTCGTTCGACATAGGGCGGAAAGCCTGAAATACTTTCAGTTTCTCGTTCCGTATCGAAACCGAGTCTATAGACATCGGGGGTTCCATTGCCACAAGAGCCACTAATTGCAGCAGATGATTTTGTACCATGTCGCGCAATGCTCCTGAATGATCGTAATATCCTCCACGATTTTCGACGCCAATACTTTCGGCAGCCGTGATTTCGACGTGATGAATATAATTCCTGTTCCACAGAGGTTCATAGATACCATTAGCAAAACGGGTAACGAGCATATTCTGTACAGTTTCCTTACCCAGATAATGGTCGATACGGTATATCTGCTCTTCATCGTAATCTTCGCGTAAAGAAGTATTTAACGAAATGGCAGATTTCAAATCTGTACCGAAAGGTTTTTCTATAATAATCCGCCTGAAATTATCGTCTTCTTTGTTCAAGCCCTGTTCTGCCAGGAATTTAGGTATGAGAGGATAGAGCGCAGGTGGCGTAGATAAATAGAAAATATAATTTCCTGCAGTATTTTCTTCTTTGTCGAGCAGGTCTAAACGGTCTTTCAGCTTCGAGTATTCTTTACCGTCATCTGTATTGATAGACAGATAATGAAGTTTCTGGCAGAATGTATTTAATTCTTCATCAGAGACGTCCTTAGCGGTAGCGAATTGCTTAATACCATCTTTCATCTTTTCACGGAAAGAGTCATCCGTAAAAGGACTACGAGCCACTCCCAATACTGCAAAGTTTTTAGGAAGTGAATTCTGTTTATGCAAATCGAATATAGCAGGAACCAGTTTCCTGTATGTAAGATCTCCCGATGCACCGAATATGATCAGTGCCTGATCTTTTATTATTTTTGGTTTCATCGTATTCTAGTTACGAGGTACGAATTACAAGATAAGAGTTATAAGATTATCTGTACATTTATAACTCATAACTTATAACTCGTAACTAAGTTAGTCTTTCTTTATTTCGTGGCCGCCAAACTGATTCCTCATAGCTGCCAGTAATTTCATTGCATAAGACGATTCCTGTCTCGACTCGAAACGGGTGAAAAGTGAAGCTGTGATAACGTGTGCCGGAACATCAAAATCCATAGCTGTCTGTACAGTCCAACGACCTTCGCCGCTATCGGCTACATAATCTTTGATGCCATCCAGATTTTCGTTTCCTTCAAGTGCATTACCGATCAGTTCGAGCAACCATGAGCGGACAACCGAACCTTCCATCCATACACGGGAAACTTTTTCTAAGTCTACATTGTATGGTGAATTTTTCATTATCTCAAATCCTTCCGCATATGCCTGCATCATGCCATATTCGATTCCATTGTGCACCATTTTTACCATATGGCCGGAACCGCTTTCGCCGCAGCGCATGTAGCCGTTTTCTGGGGCAAGACTTTTAAAGATCGGTTCGGCGAAGTCACAGGCTTCCTTGTCACCACCATACATCAGGCAGTATCCGTTCTGAAGTCCCCATACGCCACCACTTGTGCCACAATCGAGGTAATGAATTCCGTGTTCTTTTACCTTCTTTCCACGTTCTACAGTTTCTCTCCAGTAGCTGTTGCCACCGTCTACAATTATATCGTTTGGATTAAGTAATGTAAGCAGTTCGGCAATGTTTCCGTCCACAGGTTTACCGGCAGGAACCATTAACCACACCAATTTGCGTCCATCCAATTTATCCACGAGGTCTTTCAGGCTGGAGGCAGGTATAGCTCCTTTTTCGGCCACTTCATCTATTTCTTTTTGGGTTAAGTTGTAAGCAACTACTTCGTGTCCATGATTCAATAGGCGCTCTACCATTTTACCGCCCATTTTGCCTAATCCTACAAATCCGATTTTCATATTAGTTTCTATTTTTGATTTTTATAATATAAACAAGTAAAGGTCGCAGACCTATTTATTACTTGGTAAGTAAAAAAGCAATAGTAAGTTATGATTAGAAAATATATCATCAACTCTATCTGTTACCTGATTGTTTAAAAGATTTTGATAATTAATCTTTTAAATCCTACGAAGTTAATGTTTTTTTACGATTTTAAGTTAAAACAAAGTGTTATATTATTTAGTTGGTTAATAGTGAATATTGGTTATCAATATTTTATATATGGAAAATGTTTTATAAATATTATCTATTTATGTTGTCCTCATATTTCGACTGTCAATATTTGAGCAGGGATATTTTTATAAAGAAAAGATAATCGCTTGTTTTTATTTTTATTCAATCATAAAAAATGTATTCTGATAATTAATTGTACTATACAGATAATTCAGATTGGATATATTGCATATGGCTAGACAAAAAAAACCGAAAGACTTAATTTAGTCTCTCGGCTTCTTGTTTTATTACTTATCTGATTTTATTTATAATCGTCCGGAGCGATTGTCATTTCTCCTATGACTTTGTCCGATGCATTTTTGTATTCGTATTTGTATGTTATTTCATATTCTTTTAATTGGGCTATTTCAGGTGAACTTTTTAGTGCATCAACAGCTGCCGCTTTACCTGCTTCGGTATCAAATGTTTCGATGTCCTGATCTATTTTATAAGAGAATTTCATCGTTCTGTTTCCTTCTACTTTGCAACTTTCCAGAGTTAATCCTCCTCCAAGACTAAGCGGGCATTGCTTGTTCATTTGTTCTACCTGCATATCTAGGTATTTAGTTACGACTGCATCTTTTGCATCTTTGCATTGGATGAAAAACGAAGAAATGAATACAATAGCAATAATGCCAAGAGTAGTTTTTGTTAAATTTTTCATAAGTTGTATTTATTATTAATAGTTAGTTTATAAAGATAATATTTATCTTTTATATTTTGTTAAGGCTTGGTAAAAGTAAAAAGAGAGTTGTCGATAAACAACTCTCTTTTCTATATTTAACGGTATCTTATTCAGAAACTACTTCGAAAGGAATTTCTACAGAAACTTCTTTGTGAAGCTTAGCTGTTGCTTTGTAAGTACCTACTTCTTTTACGGCATCTTTGATAATGATTACCTTACGATCTACGTTGTATCCTAATTTCTCAAGAGCCTCAGCTATTTGAATATTGGTTACCGAACCGAAGATAGTACCGGTAGAGCTTGTTTTTGCTCCGATAGTAAGTGATACGCCGTCAAGTTTGGCAGCCAAAGCTTCTGCGTCTTTCTTGATTTTCTCAAGTTTGTGAGCGCGTTGCTTCATGTTTTCAGCCAAAACTTTCTTTGCAGACTCTGATGCTATCACAGCTTTACCTTGAGGTATAAGGTAATTACGTCCATAACCGTCTTTTACAGTTACGACTTCATCTTTATATCCTAAGTTAAGGATGTCTTCTTTTAATATAACTTGCATTTCTTTTTCCTCCTTTTTATTATTTCATTAAGTCTGTAACGTAAGGAAGCAAAGCTAAGTGACGGGCTCTTTTTACAGCTTGTGCAACACGACGTTGGAATTTCAGAGATGTTCCGGTAATACGGCGAGGAAGGATTTTTCCCTGTTCGTTAAGGAATTTCTTCAAAAACTCTGGGTCTTTGTAGTCGATATACTTAATACCGTTCTTTTTGAAACGGCAGTACTTTTTTTTCTTGACATCAACTGAAGGCGGAGTCAAATATCTGATTTCTGATTGCTGTGCCATAATTTAGTTCTCCTTTACTTCTTCTTTTTTAGGTGATTTTAGATTTCTTCTCTTTTCTGCGTACTGGTGTGCAAACTTATCCTGGCGGAAAGTCAGGAAGCGGATAACACGTTCGTCGCGGCGGAAGTTGATTTCTAGTTTAGCGATAACAGCCGGATCAGCTTCAAACTCTAACATCGCATAAAAACCGGTGGATTTCTTCTGGATTGGATAAGCCAGTTTGCGAAGTCCCCAGTTTTCTTCATTTACTATTTTCGCCCCTTCATTGGTCAAAATAGTCTTGAATTTTTCTACCGCTTCCTTCATCTGTACATCAGACAAAACGGGAGTCAAAATGAAAACGGTTTCGTAATTGTTCATAAATTAAATAATTATAAATTAAACATGTCATTTTTGCAAATGAGGTGCAAAGATAGAGCTTTTTATTTATATAACAAATGCTAAAGCTTTAAAAAATCTTTGATAAGCGGACTTCTTATCTTACATTTGTATACAATATAAGAGGAACCGTCAATGGAAAATGAAGAAATACTCAGCTTGGATGGAGATCAGGATCTTATCTTCCCTATCATCAACGGAAAAGTGTCGATGGCTATTAACCGTATGATGTACCGCAACCTTCGTAAAGAAGGTCTCGATATTACTCCCGAACAATGGACGGTATTAGCTTTCCTTTGGCGCGAAGATGGCGTTACCCAACAGACCTTATGTAATTCCACATTTAAAGATAAGCCCAGTATGACACGCCTGATCGATAATCTTGCCAAACAAAATCTTGTCTATCGTAATGCCTCCACTATAGACCGGCGCTCCAATTATATATTCCTCACGGATCTTGGTAAATCAATAAAAGACAAGGCCAATAAAGCAGTATATCAGACCATGGATGCTGCTTTGGCAGGAATTGACGAAGATGGGCTTAAGCAGGTGCGTTTCCTGTTGGCGGCTGTTTTCGGCAATATACGCGAGGCCTTGGAGGATTCTAATCGCTATTAGATCCTGATAAATACCTAATTAGCTTGTCCCGTAATGTCCCGGATACAGGGTATTCGAACTTTCTTGCGAAAAACGCGTCTGAACGGATAATGTCCTCAAAATCCCTTTCGTCCAGATTGGCAGGATATACTCCGTCCCTGTTTTCCCATAACATGAATCTCAGGTTCTTTTTTGCAACCTTTTCTTTGAATGGAGAATTCATCAATATGGAATGTAAAAAGATTTCTTCGGCACAAAATGTATATTTATAAGTTTCGAGAACATTCGGATGCTTATCGATAAAGCTGAGGTAGTATTCAACTGCCGGAAGTGTAAGAGTCCAATAGGTTGAACCTCCATAGAGACTGTTTAATTCGGATGGTAATTCCCTCTTATATCCTACAATCTTTTGCATCTGTACAAATGCTTTGATAAACAAACGTTGCCAGCTTTTAGCATTGAAAATCTCATATGGATTGTAATATATAACCCTGTTAAGTCCTCCTTCTATCCAGGTTTTAATAGGTAGTGGCCTGGCCGAAAGATACTCTGTTCCATGATTCTCTTTCAGATAACCGGATATCTGTTGCGGCGACTTTACAGGAAAATCCTGTCCTGTGATCAGGTGGACATAATCTATGTCTTTGTCTTTCGCGCATTCCTTCGATAAAAGGAGGATTGCTTTGAGGTGGTCGACGCTGCCCCAGTTGACTCTGTATTCCCGCGATACGAGCTTAACGGCAGGCTTCGATTCCAGTATCTTAATATCAGAATCGGTAATCCGGCTTTTCTTATCTATATGGATATAGAATGAATAGTCTTCATCGAAGAAGTCTACCAGTTCGTTTAATTGCTGTGGATTCTTATATGCTGTTACCAGTATGGCGTGCTTCATTTCTTTAGTCTTTAATAATCAAATCCATATAGATTGGTAGATGGTCGCTGTACCCGCCCGGATATTTAAATCCTGAGTAAGTACGCAATGGTTTCTGTCCGCCACCTCCGGACTTTGTATTATCGTCGTGCAAGAGGAACGATGCGGAGTAAGCATGGGCTTCTTTCCTCTTTATTGAAATCTTAGAAGAGGGATTCAAGAGGTTTCCACTTATAATAAACTGGTCTATGAAGTTCCATTTCCCCTTGTATTTATAAGAGCCTGCATCCTTCTCGCCTGAACGATGATAAAACATATTGTATAAGTTTTTGTCCCAAACCGGGGATTTGATGCTATGTGCGCCAAGGCTTTCAGACAGGCTTATATCATTCGGATAGTCGTTGAAATCGCCCATAATAATGATATTTGCTTTCTTCCGTATGCGGAAAAGGCTGTCGGTCTTCTGTTTCAAGAGTTCTGCACACCGGATGCGGTCGGGTCTTGTCCTTTTGATCCCTTCACGCCGTGAAGGGAAATGGCAAACGAATATATCCAGTATTTCATCATTGATGACTCTCCCTGTAATATGAAGTATATCCCGTGTCGTTTTCATTGGGTCTGATTGCAGGGTGGGAGTATAAGACCTTTTGCTTATTATCTTTATCTGGTCCCGCTGATAGAGTAGGGCCGTGTTCGAACCTCTGTTGTCTTTGGAGCTGGTGATTATATATTCATACTTATGTTTCCTCAGTCCGGCTCTTTTGGTAAGGTCGAACAGTACAGAATCGTTTTCTACTTCGCATATACCGACTAGTGCAGGCGGGTATCTATTGTTGCCAACAGATGAAATTACCGTGCTTATATCGTTCAGTTTCTTCCAATACCGATAGCTTGTCCAGTGCAATTGACCGTTTGGAGTGAGATCGTCATCGTTTGTTTCCGGATTGTCCTTTGTATCGTACATGTTCTCTACATTGTAGAACATGATACGGAAATTTTCCTGGGCATTTGCCTGTATGCTGATTATCAGCAGCAGTATAATGCCCTGTAATATCTTCCAACCTTTACTTAACCCGCTCATAACAACCAATATCAGGGGAATCCTGACGGGATTTACCCCGCAAATCGAATGGTAATCCTTTTGAATATGTTTTATCAGCTTTATCTATGGCCGGAGATGATTCCTGTAACTCAAAGTTGTATGAATAGATACCTTCCGTATTTAAGTCTTTGAATAGAGGATCTTTATTCCATATTATATTTTCAAAGTGGGAGTCTGAAATCTCCATACCTTTTATCAGGCAGTTTATGAACTGATGGTTGTAGACTGCGTCAGCATTTCTATTCATTAGGAGTTCTCTGTTCAATGAACCGTAAACGATAGAGTTCATAAAGTCACATTGAGCTAGCGGTGCCTCTTTACTATTGCTTATTACCAGACTTTCCACCGTCCTTGCCGACCATCTGAAATAGTTGGCGATAGTACAATGCAGGAATGAATATTTTCCTCCATTGAGATTAAGTGCGGCACCTTTCGAGTTGACAAGCAGGCAGTTTCCTCCGTCAATATTACTGTTTGTAGCTGATACCCCATATTCCAATGTGTTTTGTACAACTGCATTCAATAAGGTCGCTTTTTTATATTGGATGTCTGAGGCATGGAATGTTATGCCTTTTGTGGCATTCCGTATATTTATGTTTTCAAGTTGGTTGTTGTAACTTTCGGAATAGAAATACACGCCGTCCCATTGTCCCGGGACATTGTCGTAAGGTATATCCGCTTCAATCTTATCAAAACGGTCCCCCCTGAAAATGACAGGCTTTTCTATTGTCCCGTTAGCTATCAGTGTACCGTGTATCCGGATAGAAGCATTATTCCTGAAAAAGACCTTGGCGCCTTCAGCCATTGTAGCCGTAACCCCTTTATCTATCACGATGGAGTCATATACAAGGAGCGGCTTCTTGCCTGCAATTACAGAATCTTGGGTAATCCGTCCGCCTTTCCATATATAGACATCCTGTCCTACAGCTTCCAGTTGCAGGTATTGGATATTGCCGTTTGTTTCGAATCTGATAGAATCGCGTATCAACAGCGGATTTTCATTATCCGTAGGATTCACTGTAACTTCTATAAATCCAAAAAGACTGTCTTTTTTCAGTATTTCTACATTTGAGAGTTTCGTCCCTTTTTCTCCGTCGATATTCATTCTGAATCCGCTTTTTCCCGGGTTCATCAGTTCTATCGAGCCTATCACGAGCGATCTGCTGTTCTTATTATATATTTTAAACTGCCGCGTCGCAGAGCCGATAGTAGTAAATACGGTATCGAAACTGATTGTATCGTTCGAGAATGAGAGCCCTAGGCTCTTGTCGTCCGAAAAATCATCTCCATTTTTACAGGAGCTGAATATCGAAAGGAAAACGGAGGATAGAATAATCCCCCTTATCAGCCTTTTCAAAGGAGACAACAGATAAAGCAGTTTCTTTAATTGGCAATTAGTTCCCGTTATTTTATAGCTCATAATTAATGATTCCGGTGTCCTGTCATTTTTATCTCGCCATACCAAATCTCAGATGAATACAAGAGATATATTCTATCGGCCGGCTTCATTTAAGACTCCGGTTTTCTTTTTCAAATACTTCAATACGCAATAAGAGATTATACTTATCAGGCACGCTATAATGAGAACGTAATTATAGGCTTTCTGATGTTCCACCCATTCTCCGGACAAATCGAAAGCACAGAATATCAGAAACAAGGCAAGCAACCCGTTCTTCTCTTTTTTCAATACTTTTTTCCAGCTAAACGACAATGAAGGTTTTATAAACAGCCCGAAGTCCGGTAAAAAAGCCGGAGTCTTGTCTGCCCATTCACTGTAAACTGTTCCGAATTTCCTGCTCAGGAATTGTTCTTCCGCAAACATGATTCTTTCGTAGTAAACCCAGTATAGAAGGCAAAAGGCAATAATAAACCACAGATTACCGGTCAGCAGGCATACTCCTAACCACATTAAGAAATTTCCCAGATAAAGCGGATGCCTTACAACAGAATACACGCCGCTGGTATTGAGTGTTTCCGCAACTTGCCCTTTGGCGGTGTTCCTGCCCGATGTATTTTCAGGCGTATATCCTACAGTATAAATACGGATACTTAAACCTAACAGGCTTATAATCAGGCATGCCACCTCATAATATATTTCGTAAAGAGTTCCTTCGAGTATAAATGTCTCAGGGTATATTTCCGTCTGCAAATATAAGTATGCACCTATAAACAGGATGATAATGGGTAATACACCCCTATAGCGGAAAAGCCAATTTCCTTGTCGCTCAAATTCTTCTTTCAATGCCATATCAATTTTCTATTGATGTAATTAAACATATAATCATAACTTTACTACCAAATTAGCACTATTGTTCCGGCGAGTATCAATGTTCCGCCGGCAATAGTTTTTATATCTATTGGTTCTTTCAGGAAAATAAATGCCAGCACCATTACAAAAACAATGCTCAATTTATCAATCGGTGCAACTTTCGATACATCGCCTGTCTCCAGAGCCTTAAAATAAAATATCCATGAAAGTCCTGTGGCTAATCCCGACAAAATCAAAAAAACAAGGTTGACTTTACTTAATTCCTTTACATCTTTCAGATGGCCACTGAAAAAGACAATGCCCCAAGCTAAGAAGAGTACAACTGATGTCCGGATAGCAGTAGCCAGATTTCCATTGATATCTTTTACGCCAACTTTGGCTAAAACGGCTGTGAGCGCGGCAAATATAGCTGATAAAAGAGCATAGTATTTCCACATATTCTTCTTCTTTATATATGTTCGCCGAACCAGAGAGTAAATTCGGTGGATATTATTTTTACAACCATTATAACGAATTTCATGGGGTTCTTATTATTCCACTATCGACCTATTTTCATTTTTATGCAAGACATTTTCCTTTGGCAAAGTCACCGGGTGGTTTGTGATTCAACTGCAAACACCGTCTATAGAACAGGATTGCCCGCTTATGATTTCTCCTTTTCCGGCAGATACGCTGTTTTGTTCCCATTCGGCATATGCTTTCGTCAATACCTCCAGATAATCTTCAACAGGAATGGAACCCTGCACTATTTGCTTATTGTTGAATAGATAGAAAGGGATGTATTCGAGATTAAGCTCGTTTTCACTATATTCAATATCCTCTTTTATCTTGTCCAGATATTTATCGCTGTCCAGCATTTCCACAATGGATTTTTCAGTCAGTCCTATTTGTGTCCCCAATTTCACAAGTATACTGTTGTCGCTTATATCTGCACCTTTCACAAAATAGGCATCGAAGAGTACCTCTTCGGCTTCGGTTGCCAGTCCCGATTCATTTGCCAGCTTCACCAGACGGAGGGCGTCGGATGTATTGGCCACGATAAGATTATCGTAGTCGTAATTTAGTCCTACTTCCTTTGCCAGTTTAGCCGTATTTGCCATTGTTTCATGAGCCTCATTTACACTCATCTGATACTTGGCCGCGAAATATCCGTAGATTTTCGACTCCAGAGCTTCTTTAGGAAGTTCGGGGTCTAATTCATAACTATGCCAGACAAGTTCTACATTGTCTCTATGAGGAAACAGGCTCAGGGCCATTTCCAGTTTTCGCTTTCCTATGTAACAATACGGACAGGCTATATCTGACCAGATATCTATTTTCATTTTGTTCATCATCGATGTTTTTTTATGTTGTTGATAATTAGCTTTGTAAGTTTTAAAAGGTAACAAAGGTAACACTTAGTTCAGTTAACAGTCAACAGTTAGCAGTTAACAACTTGTATCTCGTTTACTTGTAACTGCCCGCAGGGCGTAGTAACTCGTAACTTGTAACTGTTAAAAGGTAACAAAGGTAACACTTTTTTCAGTGAACAGTCATCAGTTAATAACTCGTATCCCGTGTCTTGTCTACTCGTATCTCATATAACTTAAAACTTACTACTTGTTAAAAGGTAACAAAGGTAACAGTTTTTTTGTTTTTTCTTTGTTACTTTTTATCATTTCAAAGAGCTGCAAAACAATACTTTATTGTATAGATAAATATATTTGTTATATTTAAAAAGTGACAGGGTTCTAGCAATACAAAGATACTATTAACCGATAATATATTTGCTTTTTGGCAGATATGAAATTACTTTTATAATAATATAAGACCCCAGAAACGTGCATATAGCCAGTAGGGGAATTTTTATTGCGGCTGATGCAAAAACATCGTTAAAAGCCCAGAAGAAGAAATTTAATACTATTATATGTACTAGGTATATCCCGTAGCTCAAGACGGAGATACTGGTTATCACTTTTTTTAGAATAGTATCTTTTCTGTATTTGATATTCTTTATAACTAAAAATAGTCCTAAAGCCATCATTGCCACATTGATGGTCCCATAGTTCCACGACAATTCCAGATCAGATACCAGTTCTTGTGTATTGAGCCTGTTGGCAAAAAGTGAATAGGTAACGATGTATCCAATTATAATTAAAGAGAAGCCTACTGGCAGATCCAATTTACTCTTTACTATACAGAATTTTTTGAGATAGAAACCCAGTATGGCAAATCCGAGAAATCCAGTGAAGTAATATAGCAGGGATGTCGGATTCCAGTAACATTCTCCCAATACTTCTGGGAATACCTGATGTATATAAGGGAGGAGTAATGTGATTGCCCATATAATGAGGTAAAAATGCAGGCTGTTGCGCGATGCACTGTTCAGCCAGGGAGATACAATCGGGAAGAATAGGTATAATCCGATCAGCATATAGATGTACCAGAGATGTCCGACTTCCACTCCATAGTTAACCGGAATTTTAGCTATATTGGTAAACATACCCTCTATATCAGTCTTGCCCATGACGAAAGCATATAGCGCATATAATACACACCATACGATAAAAGGAATTAATACACGTGTGAAACGTTTCTTAAAGAATACATTCATTTGTTCCCTGACAGGCAGGACAAAATAGCCTGTAATCATTATAAACAAGGGCACTGCTGTTCTGAACAATGAATTGTAGATGTTGACCCAAAGCGCATCATCTCCACTTACGACAGTTCCTCCGTCTCCGATATAGTAAAATTCACCAGCGTGTACCTGTATTACCATATAGCAGGCTAATACTCTGAGCAAATCGAGACTGAATACTCTTTCTCCTTTCATTTTTTGTCTTAATTAGTGTTTTATATTGGTGTTTTCTGTTTTGTTTTAAGGTTGGATTATTCTTTTACTACACGCAATCAAAGATTGCTTGTGTTACTTTTGGGCAATGCCAAAATGAACATTCTGACGAAATGAAGTGTAGTCAAAATTAATCGAATATTAAAATATATCAACACATCCTTTTATGAAAAATGCCGTGCCAATAAGCATATTACTATCGGCACGGCAAATTCCTTTATTTCAGGTATTATATATCAAAATAATGTACCTGATATTATTTAGCAGGAATGTTCTTCAATATTTCCAGTAAGAAAACCCACCATTTTTCAACAGAAGGGATTTCAACCTGTTCTTCCGGCGAATGGGCATTACGGATTGTAGGTCCACATGAGATCATGTCCAGATGCGGATATTTTTCGAGGAAAAGTCCGCATTCGAGACCGGCATGGATCGCCATTATTTCCGGCTCTTTGTCAAATAACTTCTTGTAAGCATCTTTAGCTACACCCAATACTTTAGAATCCGGATTAGGTCTCCATCCCGGATATCCGGCCGAGTGTACCACATCAGCTTTCGCAAGAGTGAATACAGCATTGACTATATCTCCTGCATCATCTTTCAGTGAATTTGTAGAACTTCTCTGGCTTGTAGTTATCAGGATCGTATTTCCCTCTTTCATTTTCACGGAAGCCAGATTTGTGGATGTTTCCACCAATCCCGGTATTTCGAAACTCATGCCCAGTACACCATGAGGGCAGGCGTATAGTGCGTTCAGCAGATTGTTAGTTGTATCTTTGTCTATAATAAACGATGTAGCATCAGTCGATTCCACTGTCATTTTCAGATTAGGGTCTATGCTTTTCAACTCAGCTTCGATTTCCGGAGCCAGTGTATTCAAAGCCACGATTACCTCTTCCTTTTTATTATAAGGTACTCCTGCTATAGCATATGCTTCGCGGGCAATAGCATTATGCAGGTTTCCTCCGTTAAATTCAGCAAGGGAAAGATCGTATTTTTTGCTGAGTTCCCATAGATAGCGGTTAAGTATCTTATTTGCATTACCCAGGCCTTTGTGGATTTCCGATCCGGAATGCCCTCCGTTCAATCCTTTTACCTGAGCCTTAAACCAGAAATAGTTTGCAGGAATGTTTTCCGGTTTGTATGTAAATGTAGCAGTAGTTATCTTACCTCCTGCGCATCCTATATATACTTCACCTTCTTCTTCTGTGTCCAGATTGATAAGAATATCTCCATTCAGGAAATCTTTACTTAATGCATAAGCGCCTGTCAGACCTGTTTCTTCATCCACTGTGAATAGGCATTCCAGTTTACCGTGTTCTATTGTATCCGATGAAAGTATAGCAAGGGCTGCTGCTACTCCGATGCCGTTATCTGCACCCAGAGTTGTTCCTTTGGCCTTTAACCAGTTGCCTTCTACAACTGTCTCTATCGGGTCATTGTCAAAATCATGGACAGTGCCGGTGTTTTTCTCACATACCATATCTACATGTCCCTGAAGTATCACGGTCGGAAGATTTTCTTTGCCTTTAGTCGCAGGCTTGGTTATAAGCACATTTCCGGCATCATCTTTTTTTACCTCCAGATTATGCTTTTTTGCAAAATCGAGCAGATAAGCTATTATTTTACCTTCTTTTTTCGATGGCCGCGGGATCTGGCTTATTTCATAAAAATAGTTCCATACTGCGCTCGGCTTTAAATCTTTTATTGTCATATTCAGTTAAATTTTTTAGTAGATGACCACTCTAATTAGTAATAACATCTAAAATTAGATAGATAACCTATAAAAAGCAATTTTTTTACATCTTTTAAAGGTTTCAATATAGCGTTGTTTTAACATAAAGATATATCTTTGCCAAGTCGTTCTCAAAAATGGGTATGGAAATGAGACTCGTACTGACGGATTTTCTGTATTTGAAAAAGGATTAACTAATGCATTTAAATAAATGAAGAATATCTCTTATGTTATTAACGGTGTACTTGCAGTTGCAATAATCGTATTGTTTATTTTATTTTTTACCTCTAATAAGAAAAGCACGGAAGGTGGATCTGCATCCCTGAAATTTGCAGAAGGTGATTCTACAGGCGTTTTACCTATAGCTTATGTCAATGTTGACTCCTTACTTATCAATTACAATTACGCCAAAGATGCAAATGATGTATTGATGAAAGAGTATAACAGTTCCAATGCAACATTGAATAACAAACAACGCCAATTTGAAAATGAAGTAGCTGATTTCCGTAAGAAAATCGATAACAATGTATTTCTAAGTCAGGAACGTGCTCAGCAAGAACAAGTCCGTATACAGAAGATGGAGGCTGACCTTCATGCTACAGCAGAACGGTTGAGAGAAGATTATATGAAAAAACAGGCTAAAGTAAATGCGGAGATAACCGATTCGGTTCGTGTTTGCCTGAAAGATTATAATAAAAAAGCTAATTATCAGGTGATCTTTAGTAATACAGGATTAGATAATATTCTGTTGGCGAAGGATTCATATGATATTACGAAAGATGTGATACAGCTACTCAATAGCCGTTACAAACCCGAAGCCGCTAAATAGAAGAATTAAAAATATAGAAATAGGATAATTGCCAATTGGTATTATCCTATTTTTTTATACCTTCTCAGCTCTTAAAATTAAATTTATTGATATTATGGATTTATATGGAATTGTGGGGAACCCTTTAGCTCAGTCCTTTTCTCCCCGGTTTTTTACAGAGAAATTTTCGAAGGAGAGTATTGATGCAGAATATGTGAAATTTGAAATTCCTGAGATTTCTTTATTTCCGGATATTGTAAGTTCGCATCCGAATCTCAGAGGATTGAACGTAACTATTCCTTATAAAGAAAAGGTGATTCAATATTTAGATGATTTGGATCCTCAGACCAGAGAACTGGGGGCGGTGAATGTAATAAAAGTAGTAAGAAGCGGATCGAAGGTTAAACTGATAGGCTATAATTCAGATATTATAGGTTTCCGGAATTCGATCGCTCCGCTTATCAATAAAGATATTCATAAGAAAGCTTTGATTTTGGGAACTGGAGGAGCATCCAAAGCGGTAGCCGGAGGGTTGAAGAATCTCGGTTTGGATTTTACTTACGTTTCCCGTACACCCAAAGCAGGACAATTACAATATCAGGATTTGGATAAAGATATATTTAGTGAATATACCGTAATTGTGAATGCGTCGCCACTGGGTACATTCCCTAATGTAGATGAAGCGCCGGATATTCCCTATCAGTATCTGACCCGGAATTGCTTGTTGTATGATCTGGTTTATAATCCGGCCGAAACAAGGTTTCTGAGGTTGGGAAAAGAAAGAGGTGCTAAGGTGAAAAATGGTGCAGAAATGCTTGAATTGCAGGCTTTGGCAGCCTGGGATATATGGAATAGATAAATTTTTATTATCAATTCTGTGAAATTGAAAGAAAACAATTAAATTTGGATCAAAATATAATAATGAAAACAATAAATTTATCGGAACAAAACACTGTATTGAATCGTTTTGTCAGTGAACTGCGCGATGTGGAAATCCAAAAAGACAGCATGCGCTTCAGGCGTAATATAGAAAGGATAGGGGAAATTATGGCTTATGAGATAAGTAAGACGTTGAATTATTTCCCTTTAGAAACTGTGACTCCACTAGGAACTTCGGTAACAAACGTTCCCTCCGACCCTATTGTAATAGGTACTATTCTGCGTGCCGGACTGGTATATCATCATGGCTTTCTGAATTGTTTCGATCAGGCAGAGAACGCATTTGTTTCAGCATATAGGAAGTATCGTGAAAACCATCAGAGCTTTCATGTGCATATCGAATATATAGCATCCCCCCGGATTGAGGATAAGATACTGATCCTTACAGATCCGATGTTAGCGACAGGTGGAAGTATGGATTTGTCATATCAGGCATTGCTGACAAAAGGCCAACCGAAACATATTCATATTGCAACTATTATTGCAAGTCGGCAAGCGATAGATTATTGTGAGCAAAACTTCCCTAAAGACAGGACTACTATCTGGGCAGCGGCAATAGATCCGGAGTTGAATGAATATGCCTATATTATTCCGGGACTGGGAGATGCCGGAGATTTAGCATATGGAGAAAAAGAGTAAAAAAAGATAACGCTAAAATAAGGAAAGTCCGGAACTCCCGGACTTTCCTGTTTCCTGTAATATGATGAGTTTAGTTGTTTCTTTTGGAATAAAGCCATGCCGTTTCAAATTTCGGGTTCTCTTTCCTGAAAGAGTCAAGAAATGATTCGGCCTGTGTCTTATCCTCAAACGAAGATATATATATTCTGTATCTGTCGCTTCCTTCTATAATGTCTGCATCATTAAATCCATTTTTCTTAATTTTAGAAAGCAGATTGTTCGCTCTATCCATTGTGTCTTCTCCTCCGACAATAATATAATAGATACGTCCGGATTTGGGCTTGACCAGGCTATTTTCAGCTGTGTTGGTGATTTGCCCGTTTTCGGTCTTGTTGTCCAGATCTTTAACAATTTCGCTATTACGTTGTGATAACGAGCTTGTAATTGCAGATATAAAATCAGCTTTTTGAGAGGTTCTGTTATTGCTGTCTTTAATGTTGATGGGGGTGATGAAAAGTGCAATCGCGGCTACACCGGCAGCGACGGCACCAATTGTATATTTTATGGACAGATTTCTTTTATCTCTTACAATGATTTTATCTATTTCGGCCAATTGTTTTATGCTGGTAGGGTATAATCCAAATAAACCGGGATGTATAATCGATCTGTTCTGTGCGAAAAGAATATTTCCTTCAGCATCAGTTGTAAATGAACCAAGGTTGCCAAATGAAACAGTTTTGCCATCTTTCAGATTCGTTTTAATTACTGTCACAAATTCTTTTATCTTTTTGCATGCAGCGTTATAGGATATCTTCTCGTCTTTGGCTATATATGATGCAATAATTCCATCATTATGATTCAGTTCCGGATTGAAAACAATACTGTGTTTAGGTGATTTGATTTCGCCGTTGGATAAGAATGCTGCCGGTTCCATGTTTAATATGAAGCCTCCGAAATCGGGTATAATAACACAATTGTGTATAGGAAGTGAAAATTCTAAGTATTTAAATATTGTTTTTTCCATAATGCAAATATAAGCATAAGCTGAATAATTTTGTAGTAAAAAAAGGATTTTATTTTTCAATTGATGCATTGTGGTCACGCTCAAGATGTAAAAGGTTTTGCTCGTGTTTTATGGTGTATGATAGGGACTGTAGAAAAGACTATTCATAAAAAAGTGTAGTTTGATATAAAAGCATTAATTTTGTACAAAAAAGAAATATGGATTATGAATACTGAAAGTATAATTAAGAACCAGATAGAGAAGTCGATTTCTGTGAAAGAAGCAATATTGACTGATGTTGCTTTGTTGAAGAATATTCAGGATGCAGCGGAAATGGTTACAGAGGCTTATCGGAAGGGATTTAAGACCTTGCTGGCCGGTAATGGTGGGAGTGCAGCCGACGCTCAGCATATTGCTGGAGAATTTGTTAGTCGATTTTATTTTGACCGGCCTGGTATTCCGTCTATTGCGTTGTCTACAGATACGTCTATTCTGACAGCTATAGGTAACGATTATGGTTTTGACCGGCTGTTTGAACGTCAGGTTCAAGCTCATGGCCAGGCTGGAGATGTTTTTATAGGGATCACTACTTCCGGTAATTCCGAGAATATACATAGAGCTCTGATTGCATGCAAGGATAAAGGAGTTAAGACGATTGTCTTTACAGGAAAAGGAGGAGGCCGTGTTGCGGATATTTGTGATATATCCATAAAAGTTCCATCTGATGAGACTCCACGTATACAAGAATCTCATATCCTTATCGGGCATACAATATGCTGTATTGTGGAGGAAGAATTATTCGGATATTTGAATAAAGAATAACTGTTTTATCATTACATTGCATTTTATGATGGTTAGATAAAAGACAAAATGTTTGTTGATAATACGCTTGTTTTCAGCTAAAAAATGTCTACATTTGTAGCGCTAAAAAAAGAAGGAGAATAGTACGGCTGATGTGACCGTTGCAACTATTTGATTTTATGAGCTATGTGTTTATTTAATGAAGATAAAATACCTCTGTGGTTTTTCGGCAGAGAATACCTTATACAAAATAAAAGAAACAGCAATAAGTTATATTACTCAATTAGAGAATCATAAATTCCCGGAAAAATTAACTCAAATATATGAAAAGACTTATTCTTTATTTATTTACTTTTTTAATTTCGATTTGTTCCCTTTTTGCTCAAATGTCAGATGATCAGGTGATCAGCTATGTCAAGTCTGAAATGGATAAGGGGACATCTCAGCAATCAATAGCTGCCGAGTTGTTAAAAAGAGGTGTGACGCAAGGACAGGTGGAGAGGATAAAAGATCAGCAAAATCAACAACGGCAGGTGGTCTCTCCTGGGGTTATTAATGATGATTCAAAATTGCGGACTGACGTGTTGGATGAAACAATGGCCAACCAGCCAACAGTAGAAAATAAACAGAGAATATTTGGAAAAGATATATTTAATAAGAAAAATTTATCTTTTACCCCGAATGTTAATATTCCTACCCCCGAAGATTATAAACTCGGACCTGGAGACGAGGTCGTGATTGATATTTGGGGGGCATCACAAGCATCTGTGCGACAGACTATATCTCCGGAAGGAAGTATCAGGGTTGATCGACTGGGACCTGTTTATTTAAGTGGAATGACAATTAAGGAAGCGAACGATTATGTTCAACAGAAATTTTCCGGTCTTTATTCTGGAATAGGTGATTATGAGGGTGCTTCACAAATAAAACTTACTTTAGGGCAGATAAGAACTATTCAAATAAATATAATGGGTGAGGTGTCGGTTCCAGGCACTTATTCCATGTCTTCATTATCTTCAGTCTTTCATGCGTTATATAATGCAGGAGGTATAAATGAAATAGGATCACTAAGAATGATTCAATTGTATCGTAAAGGAAAATTAATTAAAACGGTGGATATTTATAAATATTTATTAGACGGCGATTCAAGTGGAGATATACGATTAAATGATGGAGATATTATTATTGTCCCACCATATATATCATTGGTTGAAATAACAGGGAAAGTAAAGCGCCCGATGTTTTATGAGATGACTTCTCAGGAAACTTTAGCCGATTTAATTAAGTATTCTGGTGGCTTTGTAGGTGATGCATACCGGAATGAGGCTGGATTAGTGAGGAAAACTGGAGGTTACGATAAGGTGTTTACATTAGCATCTGATAACTTTAAAAACTTTATTCTTGACGATGGAGACCAGATTACAATTCATGCTGGGTTAAATCTATATGAAAACAGAGTAGAGGTTCAGGGTGCTGTTTATCGGTCAGGCTACTATGAGATCGGAAAAGATATAAAGACAGTCAAGGATTTGATAGAAAAAGCAGGTGGACTGAAAGATGATGCATTTTTAAGCAGGGCTATATTGACAAGAGAAAAGGCTGATTTAACAATAGAGAATTTATCAATTAACTTAAGTTCGCTTCTTAAAGGTACCGTCAGCGATATAGTATTGAGAAAAAATGATGTCTTATTTGTTGCCACAAATGCTGTTGTTATGGACTTAGGTAACTTTGCTATATATGGAAATGTGGCAAATCCTGGTTCATATAAATATGCAGATAATACAACAATTGAAGATCTTATAATCCGAGCTGGAGGATTATTAGGATCAGCATCTACCGCTAAGGTTGATGTTGCCCGAAGAATAGTAGACCCCATGAGTACAGAAAGCCAATCTGTGATTGCAGAAACATTTACTTTTAGCATAAAAGATGGTTTAATTGCGGATGGAGTTTCTAATTTTACTTTGATGCCATATGATCAAGTGTATGTGCGTAGAAGTCCGGGATATATTGAGCAACGTAATGTAGTACTTCAGGGAGAAGTGCTGTTTCCTGGGACTTATGCTCTTAAAGAGAAAACCGAGCGGATCTCTGACATAATAGCTCGATCTGGAAATTTAACTCCACATGCATATTCTCAAGGAGCAAAATTGGTAAGAGAAAAATCACAAGCGGAAATAGCCAGTCAGAAAAAATCTATTAGAATGATATCTGAAAGTGGATCAACAGATTCTATATCTTCGGAATTGATGGATGTGGAGAAATACTATTCAATAGGGATAGAGTTAGATATGGCTCTTAAGTATCCTAGATCGGAATTTGATTTGGTTTTAAAACCCGGAGACAGGTTAATGATTCCGGAATATGATAATACAGTGAAAATTAATGGCGCCGTGATGTACCCGAATACTATACTTTACAAAAAAGGAGAAAAGGTTTCATATTATATTGATCAGGCCGGAGGCTATAATGATGTGGCTCAGAAGAAGAGAGCATACATTGTTTATATGAATGGAACAGTTGCAAAGGTTAAAGGTTCAAGTAAAGATGCTATTCAACCTGGTTGTGAAATAGTAGTCCCAACCAAAGAGCAAAAACAAAAAATGACATTGGCAGAAACTATTAGTATTGGTACAAGTATAACTTCGATGGCGTCGGTTGTGGCTTTATTGATTAATGCATTGACTAAATAAAGCTATGGAAGAGAAAAAAAATAATATTACTGAAGACAAAGAGATCGACTTATTGGAATTAGCTAGTAAGTTATGGAAGAATAAAAAATTTATACTTAAGATGTTAAGTGTAGGTGTAATCCTTGGATTAATTGTAGCACTCAGTAAGCCTAAAGAATTTACAACAACTGTATTATTGCTTCCGGCTTCAAATGAAGCTTCTGGTGGAAAGATGGGATCTTTGGCTGCTTTGGCGGGAATTGATTTGAATGGAACTACAGATGTTATATCAACAGATATTTATCCAAATATTATTCAATCTACACCTTTTATACAAGGATTATATAATATTAATGTAAAAGATTTAGACGAAGGAGTCAACACTACCTTGTATGATTATATTGAGAATCATCAGCAAACAGCATGGTGGAGTTATATTTTAGGTTTACCTTCTTTTTTATCAGGTATGTTCTCTTCATCTGATAGTAATCCGTCAGACTCTATTGGTGTTAATAATCAGACTTTTATTTCTAAAGACGAAATAGTCGTTATTGGTAGTCTAAGAGATCGATTAGAAATAAAATCAGATAAGAATACAAGTCTAACGTCTATTTCTGTCACAATGCAAAGTTCTCAAATATCAGCATTTGTTGCTGACACTTTAACATCTTATATGCAAGGATATATTATTGATTATCGAACTCAGAAAGCTCGGAAAGATTTAATATATGCAGAGAAGCTTTATAAAGAATCAAAAGAGAATTATTATCAAGCACAAAAGAATTTAGCAGTCTTTATTGATGGGAATATGAATGTTGTCTCAGCCAGATTCAAAACAACCCAAGAACAGTTACAAAATGAAGCAAATCTAGCATATTCGCTCTACAATCAGATGGCTCAACAACTCCAAATGGCAAAAGTTAAAGTACAAGACAAAACTCCAGTTTTTACTATTATACAGCCTGTTGTACAGCCGATAGAACCTTCAGGGTTATCGAAGAAAATGGTACTGGCAATTTTTGTGTTTTTAGCATTCTCATGTGCTGTTTTATGGATACTGAAAGATGATTTATTTGATTTTGCTAAAAAATGAAATGAATTTGATCCTTTGAATTACTAAATTCTCCCTACATCTGTATAAAATATATAGAATGGAGATTGATAATAGTAGAAGATAAAAATATTATATTAGTTGTAGTAAAGAGAAAAATACTTTTAATATGGGGAATGCTGCGCAGAAAGTTGTATTTAATACAACTATTTTATATGGGAAGATGTTTGTGACAGCAGGCATAACTTTTTATACAACACGTGTAGTTTTAGACATATTGGGAGATATAGATTATGGTATATATACGCTAATTGCAGGCGTTATAGCTATGCTTTCATTTTTAAATGCAGCGATGACTGTTTCAACACAACGATATTTATCATATCATCAAGGAACGAATAACTTATTGATGCAGAAAAAAGTATTTTCTAATAGCTGGATACTTCATATTGTAATTGGTTTGATTATAGTGTTGTTATTAGAAATTATCTGTCCCTTTTTGTTTGATTCAGTATTAAATATTCCAAGCCAAAGATTAGATGTAGCTAAGATTATTTACCATATGATGGTAATATCGGTTTTCTTTACAATAATTTCAGTTCCGTTTACAGCATCCTTAAACGCTCATGAGAATATGCTTTGGATTGCAGTGGTGAATATAATTGAAGTCTTATTGAAATTGGGAGTGGCGGTTTCCCTAATTTTTATTTCAGACTCTGATAAGCTAGTCATATTTGGAGTTTTAACAGCGTTTATCAGTCTAATATCTTTCTTAATATATTCTTTTTATTGTTTGAAAAAATATGACGAGTGTGATATTCGTCACTATTGTTATGATAAGCCGTTAATGAAAGAATTAACGGGATATGCAGGTTGGAATCTATTTGGAGTATTATGTGGTATGGGGAGAAATCAAGGATTGGCAGTTTTATTGAATCTTTTCTTTGGAACGGTGATTAATGCTGCATATGGGATAGCTAATCAATTGGCTGGACAAATTAATTTTTTCTCAGCGACAATGCTTCGTGCTATTAATCCTCAAATAATGAAGAGTGAAGGACAAAATGATAGGAAACGAATGTTAAAACTATCCATGTCTGCATGTAAATATGGTTTTTTCTTATTGGCAATATTAGCCATCCCTGCAATATTTGAAATGCCGGCTATACTTGGTATTTGGTTGAAGAAAGTACCTGATCATACTGTTGCTTTTTGCTCATTAATGCTGATTGGTACTTTAGTAAAACAATGGACAATCGGGTTGCAATCAGCAGCGCAAGCTACAGGGAAGATTCGTGTTTATCAGGCAGTTGTAGGCTCTTTATTATTGTTAAATTTACCAATCGCATATATACTACTTAAATTGGATTATCCACCCTATTTTGTTCTAATAAGTTTTATCTGTGTTGAATCAATTGCCTGTTTCTTTAGAATATTTTTTCTTGAAAAATTAGCAGGATTATCCATAAAAGAATTCGTTGCAAAAGTCTTTCTTAAAACGATGCTTCCTGCTTTCTCATCTTTAGTTGTATGCTTTTTTATTACAGAATATGTTCATTGGGATTTTCGTTTTTTATTGACATTCTCTTTATCATGTTTTATATTTATAATTACCATTTATATTGCAGGATTGGAAGATGAAGAAAAAATAGCATTAAATGGTTTATTAAAGAAACTACGTAGCATTTTAAATATAAATAGAGAATAATACTTATACTAGCTTGTTGTCTGAATGCAGATCTTATTTAGCCAAATCTAGTACGAAATAGAATAAATAATAATGATATAATAAATAAGTAAATATATAAAATAATGAAAAAAATATATCAAAAATTGCGCGCTTATTATTTGATTATAACAGCATATTTGTATGACATAAGGAGATATATGAAATATTCTAACTCTCTGAATAAATTATCAAATGAAAATAAAGTAAAAGGATTGCTTACTATGACATATCATGTCATTGAAAAGGGCCTTACAATGCCTGAAACAAGATTAGGGTTTGGTGCGAAACCTCTAAATACGTTAATTGATTTATGCGAATTATATATACATCGAAATTATAACTGTAGTGAGATGGAATTTACTCATTCAATTATGATACTGAATGAATATGTAGATTTTCATCGGCAGCATAATTATAATTTGGAGCAGGTTTTATTAGATAAAATACAGTCTCTCTCTATTAAAGTAGACATATTCCAAAAATCAGAACAATTAATCTTTAGAAAATCCGATTTTATAAAATATAAACATGCCGATTTTAAACAGTTTTGTGAATCGAGATATACAGTAAGGAATTATTCGTCAAAAGATATTCCAATAGATATATTACAAGATTGCGTAAATCTTGCACAAAAATCACCATCAGCATGTAATCGGCAACCTAACAGAATTTACATTATAAAGAATAAAGAGATAATCAAACAAGCCCTATCTCTACAGAATGGTAATAGGGGATTTGGAGACTTGGCTAACGCTTTGGTTGTGTTTACCTCAGATGTTTCAGTATTTCAGAGTGCATTTGAAAGAAACGAATCGTATTTAAATTCAGGCATGTTTGCTATGACTTTTGCATATGCTCTTCATTATTATGAAATAGGTTCTTGTGCGTTAAATTGGAGTGTAAGTAAAGATCGTGATGGAAAGATGAGGAGGTTGTTGAATGTACCCGAACGGGAAGTTATAACCCTTGTTATGTCATGTGGTTACTTACCAGATGAATTTAACGTTGCAAAATCACCAAGATTTGACGGTTTGAATGTTACTAAACTAATAGTGTGAGAATGAAAAAAGTTGGACTTATAACTATACATAGAGCCATAAATTATGGAGCGTCTCTTCAGGCGTTTGCGCTAAAAACTGTAATTGAAAGAGAAGGATTCGATTGTGAGATAATAGATTTACTTAGGCCGGTTCATAAAGATTTTGTAGATACTCGTAGATTTAATCCTTTATATAGTAATGTTTCAGCAAATGAAAAAGTAACGATAATATACTTCAAACAATTATTGAAAAAAGTTTTATTTTTCTTTACTAAACAGAAAAAATTGTCAGAATTAAATAAAGTTCGGAATAGAATATTTAAAACTTTCGATGAACAAGAAATGAAGTTTTCGAAAAAAATTTATCATAATGGAGATGAACTATATAAAAACCCTCCTAAATATGATGTATATGTGACAGGGAGTGATCAAGTCTGGAATCCCAAGATGCCATTTCATCCAGAGCCTTATTTTTTAACTTTTACCAATCCTGATTCTAAACGAATATCCTATGCGCCTAGTTTTGGTATTTCAGAATTACCTTTGGATTTGGTTTCTAAGTATAATTTATGGATAAATTCAATAGATTTTTTATCTGTGAGAGAAGAACATGGCGCGAAAATTATAAAACAAATAAGCAGCAGGGATGCACATGTTGTCTTAGACCCCACTCTATTATTAACGGGAGATGAATGGCTAAGTTATCTGCCAGATGTGAAGAAGAAAGAGCCATTCATTTTATTATATACGATAGGATATAGCAAGAGAACTATAGACCTTGCATATTATCTGCAATCGATAACTGGTTATCAAATTATAAAAATAGGAATGACAGTTGAAGATCTTTCTTTAGAAAATGTAAAAGTAATATGGAATTTAGGTCCTAAAGAATTTGTAAGCATCTTCAGTCAAGCTGCAATTGTTGCAACTAGTTCTTTTCATGGTGTCGCATTTTCTATAAATTTCCAAAAGCCATTTTTTTCTATTTTAAATACGAGTATACATCAGAGTAATGGTTCAAGAATAGAAAGCCTTCTCTCAATTTTAGGATTAGAAAATAGGATCATTGATAATGATTCTCCTTTACCAAAATTGAAAGATATTGAATTAGATTATCAAAATGTAAATATAAAACTCGAACAAGAACGAAGAAAATCATTTTCCTTTTTGAAAGAAGCATTGAATGAATAGATTTTATTAAAAAATATATAATAATAAACAATGAAAGTGTCTTTAATAACCCTACATAGAGTTCATAATTTTGGTTCATTATTACAGACTTATGCCACAGTTCGGTTTTTGCAATTAAATAATGCAGAAGTTGAAGTTGTTGATTATATACAACCGCGATTGACACCCAAAGGACTGAGGCAAAATATAATTGCATCAACTAATAATAAAAAAACAAATAAAATAAAGGCTTTTATTGTTATTTGCCTGAGAATTATAATCTCTTATTTCAATGATAAGAAAGTTGATTCTTTCTTGAAAGAATATATTCCATTAACTAAATATAAGTATCATAATATAGAAGATTTTAACCTTAATAAGGTTGCAGCTGATATATATATGACAGGAAGTGATCAGGTTTGGAATACTTCATATAATGCAGGAATTGATCCAAGTCTTTTTCTCGCTTTTGCTACTGAAGGGAAAAAGAAAATTTCTTATGCTGCAAGTTTTGGCAAATCGAAACTGGAGTTGGAAGAAAAAGAAATTATCTTTAATTATTTATCAAAATATGACTCCATTTCAGTAAGAGAAGATTCAGGATTAAAAATTATTGAAGACCTTGGATTAACAGGAACGCATGTGTTGGATCCGACATTTCTTTTGGATAAGGAAGATTGGATTGATTTTAGTAAGAATAAAAATCATAATTCTCAGAAAGAGCCATATCTCTTGATATATTCCGTGCATCTAGATTCTATGCCTCGTATTTTTAAAATAGCTCAGGAAATTGCAGAAAAGAAGAATCTAAAAATCTATTTGTTAAGTTATGGTCTTTCATTCTTACAAAAAGCAGATAAAGTATATAACTTTTCTACTATAACAGCACTTGATTTTATTCATTTATTTAATAATGCTGAGTTTATAGTTGCCTGTTCTTTCCATGGGGCGGCCTTTTCTATTAATCTGAATAAGCAATTTGTTGCTATTGCTCCAAAGAAGTTTGGTACCAGAACAAAAAGTATTTTAGCAGCGGTTGGAATAGAAGAACGTTATATTGAAGACTCATATGATATACATCGTATATCAGATTTAATAGACTATAATGATGTAAACTTGAGATTGAACGAATTGAAATATAAATCAAGACGATTTCTGAGGAATGAAATTTTGAAATGAAGAAAGTCCTTTTATTTATTCTAATTATATGCTCTGTTGAGTTTTGGGGGTTTTTTCTTGTTCCCAAGCCTCTTATGTATTTAGGTTATATATTCTCGTGGATGATTATGGGATATTGTCTTTTATCTTCATATTCAAAAAAGGATATATATTTTAAAAATTGTGTAATATTATTTTTAATAGGCATTTTTACTAATATATTATCTGCATATATTAATCATGGACAATCTTTCTGGATGACATTTTTAGCATTCAAAAATTATACATTCATATTATTATATTTTTATTTATCTAAAAATGAAGTTTCCGAAAAATATGTTGAACGACTTATCATATTTTTTGCCATAGTATTTTCGATATTTTATTTAATCCAAATGTCTGTCTATCCGTTAGAAATATTTGAAACTAAAATATATGAAGATAGAGGTACTTTAAGAATACGTTTATTAGGTAATGGCTTTTTGGGATTAGCTATTCTTATGCAAGTGAATCAATTCTTCATAAAGAAGAGATTAATCAACCTAGTAATGGCATTAGCCTTTTTTTGCGTTTTGATACTTGGAGGCTTTAGATTATTGCCTTTAACTATTTTGTTTTGTTCTGGTTTGATCTTTTTTAGAATAAATAAATTTTCACTTAAATCTATAATGAAGATTTCCGCTATTGGAATTTTTCTAATAATAGTTTTAGTGCAAATTCCATTTATATATAATATTTTAGAAGAAATGATTCTTAGATCGGAGTCTGATATTGATAGAGGACAAGATTCAATCAGATTTATCCAGTTTTCTTATTTCTTTTATGAATTTACACCTAATATCGGAGCATATATATTGGGTAATGGATTGCCTAATGGAGATAGTACATATGGGCAAGAGCATATGCTTATTCAAGAGCAAAGCAATCTATTTTGGATGGATTTGGGTTTGTTAGGACTATGGATTGTTGCAGGAGGAGTTATTGTAATAGCTATTTTATGGTATTCTGTAAAAGCAATATTCACATCTGTACCTAAAGAGAAATTTTATTTAGTTATGTACTTTTTGTATTTAGTTATGGTCTCTTTCACTAGTGCTGAGATATTTAGAATAGGATTATTTGGCGTACAAGCTATTGTTCTATATTTAATTGATAAGAGTAGAGTAAAGTCTTTAGAAATAAATAGATGAAATGAATTATTCTGTTGTAATACCTCTGTATAATAAGGAAGATAGCATTGTAAAAACAGTAAAATCAGTACTCAATCAGGAATATGCTCAATTTGAAATAGTTGTAGTAAATGATGGATCTACAGATAAGAGTTTGGAGAGATTATCTCAAATACAGGATGATCGTATTCGAATTATTTCAACTGAAAATGGAGGTGTTTCTCACGCTCGAAATGTAGGAATAAGAGAGGCTAAATATGAATGGATTGCATTTTTAGACGGAGATGATATCTGGGAGAAAAATTATTTGCATGAGATGGTTCTCTTTATGGAGAAGTACTCTGATGCCCAAATGTATGGGGCTAATAGATATATAATTAATAAATCAGGCGATATTGTTCGAAAAAAATGCAGATTAAATGCAGACTTTATGGGATATTTATTACCTTATTATAAATATGCATCTTCAATGGGGCCTTTATTCTTCTTATCAAGCACAATTGTTAACAAAGAAAAGTCAATAGAGATAGGATTGTTTGATGAAACTCTTTCTTTTGGAGAAGATATGGATTTTATTATTAGATTTACATTCTATAATAAAGTGGCATTTTATAATAGATATCTTATATATTATAGGAATGATTCGGAAAATCGAGCCATGGAGCGTGTTCATCCATTTAAAAAAACTATTCAGTACCAAGTTCTAGAAGGGAAGTATGACGAGTTTGCTTCTGAAGATAGCATTTTTAATAAGTATATTAATGGGTTGGCATTAAGATATTTAATGATTCCTATTTTAGATAAATATAAATTGGATAAAAAAATAATAGATAAATATATAAAAAGGACTAGAACATCAGATATCGGACTAAAAAAGTATATATTGTATATACCATATCCAATTATTAAGTTTTTAGTATCATTCATTATAAAGTAATTGAGGTTAAAATGTCAAAAAGAGAAAATCCGAATTGTTTTATAATTATTGCTAAGGAAATAGGGCGATTTATAAAAGCTTTACGCCTTTATATATTTAATATTTTTTTTAGTAAAATTCCTTTTTTTGTGTTGAGAAAGCCAATAATTAGGTGCTATTTAACACTAGGAAAGAAATCTTATATTGCACCAAATCTTAAATTATTGAATAAAGATTTTAAGAAAAATAAGATTGTTGTGGGAAATAATTGCATTATAAATCCCGATTGCCTTTTAGATGGTAGGCAAGGACAAATAATTATAAATGATAATGTAGATATTGCCAGAGGAACATGGATTTTTACTCTTGAACATGACCCTCATTCCGATTACCATAAACTAAAGAGAGGGGATGTTATTATTGAGGATCATGTATGGGTAGCCTCCCGTGTTATTATTTTGCCTGGTGTTACAATAGGAAGAGGTGCTGTTGTTGCTTGTGGTGCTGTAGTGACAAAGGATGTTCCGGCTTATAGTATAGTTGGAGGTATTCCAGCAAAGGTAATAGGCACAAGGAAATCCAAGTTATTATATGATTTACATTATTTTCCGTATATGACTGTATAAAGTTGGTTTTAAATGAAGAAAAGAATTTATCTATTCCCGATGAGAGATATAGAAACTCTCAAAGAGAAAAACCCATATACTTATAATTTGACAGTAAGTCTCCAACAAAATTTTAATATTGTCAACTATGGACAGAAATTGTCTTGGTACGATATTCCTATAAATATATTTAGGACTGACTTTTTTTACTTTAATTGGATAGAAAATAGTTCTTTTATAAAAGCTGTAATTTTCATTTTTTTATTTTATCTGATAAAATTATTTGGTAAAAAGATTATTTGGACACATCATAACCTTCAGCCTCATGGTTCTAATGAAAAAGTTGGAAAGTTCTTGATTTCTTTTATGGCAAAAAAATCAGACTTTGTTATATTACATACAACTGAGAGTTATCAAGCTCTAAAATTGGACATAAGCGATGATCGGGTACTTCTTTTTCCTCATCCTGTTTTTTCAATGATGCAGCCTGAAATTACAACTGGTAAAAAATATGATATTCTAATATGGGGGAATATAAGAAAAAGTAAAGGAATTGAAGAGTTTTTAGAATTTTTATCTGAGAAAAGAATGCTCAATCGGTTGAAAATTAAAATAATAGGAAAGTTTGAAAGTGAAGAATATTTCAATTTCTTTTGTGAAAGATATATTGGATCCAATATAAGCATATCAAACAAATATATTGAAAGTGAAGAACTAGACAAACTTCATCTTGAAGCAAGATTAGTTTTCTTTCCTTATACAGGAAAGAGCGTATTTAATTCAGGCGCATTAATCACTTCTCTTCCTAAAGGCTCTCTTATTGTTGGGCCTAATGTGGGAGCTTTTAAGGAAATGGCTGCTCAAGGTATAATATTGGCATATCATGATTTTGGAGATGTTATTAAATATTTAGAAGAAAATAGTACTTTACCAGATTATAAGACAAAGATAGAATTATATTGTAAAAAAAATACATGGGGTAATTTTTCAAATTTCTTAAAAAATAAATTATATTAAAAATAAAAAAGACTATATATTTATGAAAAAAAAATTAAAGGTATACTATGCAAAACTCCCGAATATGGGGGATTTATTGAATGAATTGCTTATAAGCAAAGTGTTTGGGAATGATTTCAAAAAGGAATCTGTTTCTACATGTGAATTGAGCGTAATTGGTAGTGGTATGGATTGTTTTCTTAAAGACACATATATATATCCGAAATACTATTCATTATACTCAGAGCTTAGAGCAAAGTTTGTATCTTACCCTGTTAATGTATGGTGTACGGGATTTATCTTTAATCAACGCAACGATAAAGAGTTTATAAGAGAGATGAATTTTCATTCAGTAAGAGGAACTTTAACAAAAAAACGAGTTGAATCAATTCTTGGAAAGGAATTAGATATTGTAACTGGAGATGGAGGATTAATCACACCTTACTTACTGGATAAACCTGAGCAAAAAAAATACCAGGTTGGTGTTATTGCTCATTTTAAAGAACAAAATGAGCTTGTTTTTCAACAGCTTAAAGATTCATTCAAAGATTCTATATTCATAAATCTTAGAGATGATCCAATGACTGTAATAAAACAAATTGCTCAATGTGAATATATTATTTCAAGCAGTTTACATGGGTTGGTTGTTGCTGACAGTTTTAATATTCCTAATCAGTGGATTACTGTAACTGATAATTTAAAGGGAGATGGTTTTAAATTTCATGACTATTATTCTGCATTTGGATTAAAACCCAATCCTCTAAATATAAACGCGAGCAATATACCGACTCTTAATAATATCATTGATCAGTATAAAATCACAAGAGAGATGATTGATATTAAACAAAAAGAAATCTATTCAGCATTTCCTTTTAAATAAAAAATATAACATTGAAAGTATTAGCAGTAGCTTCAGCAGGTGGTCATTGGCTCCAATTATTAAGATTGAAGCCTGCTTTTGATTATTCTGAATTAGTTTTCATTTCAACAAGGGATAGCTTTTCCGAGTTTGTGCCTGAAAGTCGTTTTTATGCAATTCGAGATTTTAGTAGAAAGAATAAAATTGATATAATAAGGAGCTTAAGAGAAGTATGGCGGATAGTAGCCTCTGAAAAGCCAGATGTAATATTGACAACAGGAGCTGCACCTGGTTTAATAGTAATTATTGTTGGAGCCTTATGTTCTTGTAAAACTATTTGGGTCGATAGTATTGCAAATGTTGAAAAATTATCTTTAAGTGGAAAAATTGCATCTGTCTTTGCTGATAGAGTCTATACTCAATGGCCTCATTTAGCGTCTAAGAAGGTAATATATGCAGGAAATGTAATATCATGATTTTTGTAACAGTAGGAACGCAAGAGCCATTTGATCGGCTGATAAAAGCCATAGATGAACTGGCTGCAGTAGTAGAAGAACAAATTGTCGTACAAGCATTTGAGTCCAGCTATAAAGTGAAAAATGTGGAGGTTTGTGACTTTCTATCACCTAGTGAGTTTGATAAACTTTTTTTTAAAGCACGCTTGATAGTAAGTCATGCTGGTATGGGGACGGTAATTACAGCATTAACTCATAATAAACCTGTAATTATTATGCCTAGAATTGCACGCTTGGGAGAGCATCGAAATGAGCATCAATTAGCAACAGCTGCAATGCTAAAAGAGATGGGTTATGTATATGTAGTTGACAATGAGATTAATTTAGTTAATGTGCTTATGGAACTATTGCAAAGAGATGAGATTAAACCCTTACATCGTATTGGTAAGTATGCTTCAGATAGCTTGATCAAATCAATTTCAGACTTTCTAAAAAGTAAATAGTTTCTATCTTGATTATATATAAACCTTGATTTCAATATGGATTACAATGAACTTCAGTCTAAAACAATAAGTTTTCTGAGATTTCCTTTAATAGTCGCAGTGGTTTTTATCCACGCATATTCAGCCTCAACAACAGCTCAAGGAGGGGGCTCCGCCCCTGAAATGGTATACCCTGTATATGATTCTATAAGATATTTAATATCTCAAGTCATAGCAAGAATAGCAGTCCCTTTGTTTTTTTTACATCCGGTTTTTTATTTTTTTATAAAATAAATAAAAATTGGAATCTACACATTTATGTAGATAAATTAAAAAAAAGAAGTAAAACTTTGCTTATTCCATATATTTTTTGGAATGCGTTGGTACTCTTATTGTATTTTATTGCCCAGAATACACCTCAATTGTCCAGTTTTTTCTCAGGAAATAATTTACTAATAAAAGATTATACTATAATTGATTTTTTTAAAGCTTTTTGGTCTATGGATAATAGTCCAACAAAGGCTCCTTTTTTATTCACCTTTTGGTTTATTCGCGATTTAATAGTTATAGTAATCTTATCTCCATTGGTATACTTGCTTGTTAAGTATTTAAAAATTTATGGTATTCTTCTTTTGTGCATTATTTGGTTTTTTAAATTTTATAGTATTGTAGGATTAAATAGTGCCTGCTTATTCTTTTTTAGTTTTGGTGCATATTTTAGTATTAATAACCTTAACTTTTTAAAAGTATTTAATAGGTTTTATTACCCTACTGCAATATTATATTCGATTCTAGCAATGTTGGATTTGATAACAAAGAACACACTTATTCATAATGCAGGAATTTTGGTTGGTTTAATTCTTCTTTTTAATATAGTTGCTTTTGGTATAAAGAATAATAAACTACATATATCAGTTTTTTTATCTAGTGCTAGTTTCTTTTTATTTGCATTTCATGAGCCTTGGTTGGATTTTTTAAGGCGTTTTTTATTTGTTTATATAAAACCTGCGAGTGAATTAGAATTTCTTTTTATATATTTTATACCGACTTTATTTATAATAGCATTATCTCTATTAGTTTATTTTTTGCTGAAAAAAATAATACCTCGTTTCACTAATATAATAACTGGAGGTCGATAAAAATAATGCTGACATGTAAAATCTTACTTTAATTGTAGGAATTGTTGTATCTCTATTATTAAAAATGGAAAGATTAAACTTAATAGTACACTAATTTGTTTTAACAAGAAAATCTTATTAAATAAAACCTTTTAAACAAATTATATGATAAGAGTTGTAATTTTATTATTTATTATATTCATTGTAATTAATGAATCTAATGCCCAAGAATATCAACTTGTAAGTATGAATTATCAAGAGTTGACCAGTATTAGGGAGAAGATTAGAAAAGGAAATTCCCAGTCACAAAAAGCATATCAGCAACTTTTAAAAGATGCGGATGCTTTATTAGATGTCATTCCATGTAAGGTCATAGATGGAAATATACCGCCATCTGGTGATAAAAATGATTTCTATTCCTTAAGTAAATATGCTTGGACAGAGTCAAATTCTAATGGAGAGTTGTTGTCTGTTTTGAAAGATGGGCAAGTGAATCCTAAAGCCGAATCTGATGCTTATGATATGGATAGGTTGAATTTGATGGTTGAGCAAATAGAGACATTATCATTAGCTTGGTTTTATTCTCAGAATGAAGAATATGCTAAAAAAGCCTCTAATATTTTGAAAATTTGGTTTATTGATCCTGAAAGTAGAATGAATCCTAATTTTAAATATGCTGCATGCTTATCAGAAGATAGTAAAGAAGGAATGGCAACTGGTATAATATTTGGTGTTGTTTTCATAAAGTTGATAGACTATGTAAAATTATTAGAAATCTCTAAATATTGGGCTGATTCAGATGATCGAGCATTAAAGAGTTGGTTTGCTGAATTATCTACATGGCTTTTAAATAGTAATCAAGGAAAGTCTATTAGAAAAGCATCAAATAATCAAGCTATATGGTATATTACTCAACTTGCAACATATTCTTTATATATAGGAAATACTGAAGAGTTGGAGCAAATGATCACTTTAGCAAAAGAGCAAATAAAAAAGCAAATAGATAGAAATGGACGTTTTCCTATGGAATTAAAAAGAAATCAATCTTTAAGATATTCTATATATTGTTTACAAGGATTTATTACCATGGCTACCATATCTTCATACACAAATAATGATTTATGGAGTTATAAAACAGAAGATGGTAAAAATCTCAAACTCGCATTTGATTATCTTATTCCTTATATTTCAGGTTCAAAAGAATGGGCTTTTGGAAGTAAGCCGCAAAAGATTGCAACAACAACAGCTTTATCAGTGGCGCGTGATTTAGCGAACGTCTATGATGATTCCGTTTACAAAGATATGATAATGAAACTTCAGAAGAGAACTTCGTCCGTGTCCAGAATAACATGGTTGATGGGAGAAAACAACTATTAATTTATTAGTATAATATTCCTATGTCCCACACCCTCCACCTCACCCCTACCTCTTCCAAAGAAGAAACCTACAGATCCCTCCTTCCCCAACTAAAAGCATTACTGGAAGGAGAGAGTGATACTATTGCCAATTTTGCCAATATATCATCAGCATTGAAGATGACATTCGGCTTCTTCTGGGTTGGCTTCTATATTGTAAAAAAGGATGAACTCGTCCTCGGGCCATTCCAGGGAACAATAGCCTGTACCCGTATCAAGTATGGAAAAGGAGTTTGCGGAACAGCATGGAAGGAAAAGAGAACAGTTATAGTAGAAGATGTAAATCAGTTCCCCGGGCATATTGCCTGCGATGCCGCTTCTCAATCCGAAATAGTAGTACCCCTGTTCCATCACGATGAAGTTATTGCTGTACTTGATATAGACAGCGAGCATCTGAATCACTTTGATGAAACAGATGCCTATTATCTTCAACAAATAGTTAAACTGTTGGAATCCTAAAATCCGGTTACTTTATCAGAAAGGGAACAATAGCGGTAGTACTAATATCATTACTATTCCCATAATTAATTGTAGAGGCAATCCCACCTTTATATAATCTATGAATGTATAACGCCCGGCACTCATTACCAATGCATTTGGAGGTGTTGAGAATGGAGACGCGAAACACATACTCGCAGCTACTGCAACAGCAAACAGGAACGGATATGGACTGACGCTCATGCTTACCGCAGCTTTGAGGGCTATAGGAGTGAATAGCACGGCTGTTGCTGTATTGCTAATAAACATGGTGAGCAATGATGTACAGAAGTATATTCCTGCTAACAGGGCATAAGGGCCAAAGTCTCCTAACTTACCAACCAGCCCACCGGAAATTAGCGTATCTACTCCCGTGTTCTGGAATGCTGTAGCCATAGGCAGCATAGCCCCGATGAGTACTACACTTTCCCAATTGATACTGCCGTAGGCTTCTTCCATGTTTCTTAAACAGCCTGTGACAACCATTGCCACTGCCGCCAGTAGAATTGCTATCACAGATGGAACAATCTCAAACACCATGGCTATTACCATTAATATCATGATAGCCGCAGCTATAGGGGCTTTCTGATCTAGTGTTACCTTTGCAGCTTCCTTTAAGGGTTGTCCCACCAGCACGAGGTCGTCCTGCCTGTCATCGAGGTTTGCGAGGTCTTTCCATGTACCCTGTATCAAGAGTGCATCTCCCGAATGCAATTTTGCATCTTTAATATCATGCATGCGATATTCATTCTGCCGCTGAATACCAAGTACATTTACATTATATTCCTCTCTGAACTGAATCTCTGAGATTGTCCGGTTTATAAGTTTGGAATTAGGCATGATAAATATCTCGGCAATACCTGATTCCTGAAAATCAGCAAAAGGATAATCTCCGTTTGTTTTCTCCAGATGCAGATGATTTTCGGAAACGAATCTCTCTATATCTTCAAGACTTCCATGACAATATAATATATCACCTTTCTGTATCGTTGACTTTGGACCAGCAACTTCTTCAATGACATTCTTCCTGAATCTGGAATTGCCGACTTTTCGTACTATCTTACTGATACTTACATTGTAATGTGTCGCTATTTTTAGTTCGGCAAGAGTTTTGTCCGATAATGGTGTGTCATTTTTTACTTCTATCCTGTATGATTGGTTTTGCAATTCATACTCCATAGCCAGTTCGACCAATGATTTTCCCTGTTTCTTTTTTGTTGCAGACGCGTCACTTTTAGATATTAATAATTTACTTAGAAAGAATAAAATAATAACTCCGACTCCCAGAGCGACAAATCCGATAGGAGCAAAAGAGAAGAATGATAAAGCTTTATATCCTGCATCTACCAAGGCATTATTAATGACCAGATTGGGAGGGGTACTGATTAGTGTAAACATCCCCATACTGCTGGCGAAGGCTAATGGCATCAGGTATCTGCGTGGACTGATATTGGCGCTTGTAGCCATACTGACAATAATCGGCATCATTACAGCTACAGTACCTGTATTGCTCACAAAAGCACCTATCGAGGCTGTTACAAGCATTACGAGTATGAATAGTTTATTTTCGTTGCTTCCCGCCGTTTGCAATATCTTACTACTGATAACCTTGGCTAGTCCGGTACGGAAGATTCCGGCGCCTACGATGAAGAGCCCGATCATCATTATGACGACAGGATTCGAAAATCCGGCCAATGCTTCTGATGTATCCAGTATTCCGAAAAGGACCAATGCCAGTAGGGCACATACAGCCACGAGGTCGGAACGGACCTTTCCCCGCATGAAGAAAATGGATGCCGTAATAAGAATTGCCAATGTAATATTGATAGGGGATAGTAAGGAGGATAATTCCATATTTAAATATATATTATATGATATATTAAGCAGTTTGTTTCTCGAATGTACGCAAAGATAAATAATCCTTTAGCTCAAAGCGAATACTTTTAAGTAAGAACGTTAAAAAGATAAGAATTGTTTATCTTTTTTCACGTTCATTAATCAGGTATTATTTTTCAGCAAACCAATTTAGAATATAACTTATGAGTAGGCTTCAAATTTTTATTCTTTGCAAATCTTCACTAAAAAAGACTGACAAAATGGGAATTAATATGTAATTTTGTCAGGTTTTATCTACTGTTTAACAGTTGACGGTAGGCAACTATTAGCCATATTTGTAGCCTAATGTGTTGAATACTTATGATATATAACCTATAAACTTGTAATTATAATGGCAAAACCGGACATCCAACAAGTAAAGCAACGCTTCGGTATCATCGGGAATAGTCCCGATCTGAACCGGGCTATAGATATTGCCCTTCAGGTGGCTCCTACCGATATGTCGGTATTGGTGACCGGGGAGAGCGGAGTAGGGAAAGAGAATTTTCCACAGATTATTCATCAGTTCAGCCATCGTAAACACGGGACATATATCGCAGTCAATTGCGGTTCTATTCCCGAAGGAACGATCGATTCCGAACTTTTCGGACACGAGAAAGGGTCTTTTACCGGAGCAACAGGTGAGCGGAAAGGATATTTTGAGGTAGCTAACGGAGGTACTTTATTTCTCGATGAGGTAGGGGAGTTGCCTCTGTCTACTCAGGCTCGCTTATTACGCGTACTGGAAACAGGAGAGTTTATAAAAGTGGGTTCATCTAAAGTGGAGAAAACCGATGTACGTGTTGTTGCCGCTACCAATCTGGATATGGTGACTGCTACCCGTAACGGGCGTTTCCGTGAAGATTTGTACTATCGTCTTAACACAGTACCTATCCGTATTCCGGCACTTAGGGACCGGAAGGATGATATCCCCTTGTTATTCAGGAAATTTGCAAGCGATTGTGCCGAAAAGTATAGTATGCCTCCGATCGTGCTAACCGATTCTGCAAGACAAATGCTAAAAGAATATTACTGGCCCGGCAATATCCGCCAGTTAAAGAATATTACAGAACAGATTTCGATAATTGAGCAAACGAGGGATATAACTCCTGATATACTGAAATTATATCTTCCGGCCAATGAGGTAGGGCTTATCCCTGTAGGTACAATAAATGCGAGTGAACAGAAAAATTTCAATAACGAGCGGGAAATATTATATCAGGTATTGTTCGATATGAAGAAGGATATGAACGAGCTGAAAAAGATCGTTCATGATATCGTGGCCGGAAATATGAAGCCCGGAGATATCCTCTCTTCTCCTGTGGTAAACAGTAGTGAAAAGCCTCTTACGCCAATGGTTGTAAATCAGGCAGACAGGACCTCATCTTTGCCTATCAAAGATGACGGACATACCATAATACCTGCATCTACAATTGCCGATGCCGATGTGATCGAGGCTCCGGAGTATGAGGAGGAAACGCTTTCGTTACAAGATGTAGAAAGGGATATGATTATAAAAGCACTGGAGCGGCATAATGGGAAACGCAAGAATGCAGCTCAGGATCTAAAAATATCGGAGCGTACATTATATAGAAAAATAAAAGAATATAATCTGGAAAATTTATGAAAAAGGTATTACTGTCACTTTTCTTTGTCGTGTTGTTTGCCGGCTGTACGGTGTCTTATAAATTTAATGGGGCATCTATCAACTACGCCGAAACACCAACAATCGATATACGCGATTTCCAGAATCAGGCACCTTATGTATATCCTCCGCTGACTCAGGTATTCAACGAGCGAATGAAGGATGTATTTACCCGTAATACGAAACTGCAATTCACCTCGATTAATCCGTCGCTCGAGATTGAAGGGGAGATTGTTACATATGAATTGACACCTTTGTCGGTAAAGGAAGATAACTTCTCCGCCGAAACACGTTTGACATTAGGAGTGAAGATGCGTTTCAGAAATAATAAGAATCCGCAGGAAGACAAAGAGGAAACGATTACTGCTTACCGTGACTTCTCCAGTAGCCTGATGCTTACCGATGTACAGGATGGATTGATTGACGAGTTGACGAAAGATATTGTAGATCAAATTTTTAATGCGACAATGTCTAATTGGTAGAAAAAAGTAATTAATAATTAAGAATGATGAATTAAGAATTTCAAATCAATTGAGATTTTATATCCTATATTTCTGAATAATTCATCATTCTTAATTCATCATTCTTAATTCATCATTTTTAATTGAAAAAGTGGATATTCAACAATTCTATAAATTAACCGAAAAAGGCGTAAATCCTTCGCAAGAGGATATACAGCCCTTAAGGGCTTTTGTTGAAGAATATCCATATTCACAGACGGGTATATTTACTTATCTGAAGTCTGTATATTTATTTGAGTCTGAAAGTTTTCAGGAAGAACTGGGTAAGTTAAGTATTTTTGTAAACGACCGTAAGGCTTTATTTTACTATATTTTGAGTGATGAGTATGACTCGTTTTTCCGTCAGACGGGAAAAAATGAGGTGAGTGAAGATAAAACCAGTCTGTTACTGAATGCTTTTTTCGAATTGAAAGGAAATAATGATGCGGATGCAGATCTGGAGTATAGTATATCACATTCAAGTCTCGCTACTACAGATTACTTTACTTATATGCAGGTGACTTCTGTAGCGGAGAGTGAAGATATCCCTGCTGATAAAGAACCGTCAAGCCTCAAGCATCAGAATATCATAGATACATTCATTACCCGTTCGGAGATGGAAGGCGGTATCCGCATACAAATAAGCGGAGACGACGAGCCTTTGTCGGATGATACGGAAAAAACGGATGAAAAAGATGATGAACTGGACGAAGATGTATTTTTTACCGAGACATTGGCTAAAATCTACATAAAACAGAAGAAGTATGAGAAAGCATACAAAATTATTAAACACTTAAGTTTGAATTATCCGAAAAAAAATATTTACTTTGCAGACCAATTGAGTTTTTTGGAAAAACTGATTATAAATTCGAAATTTAAAGATACAAAATGATTACACTTATTACTGTATTAATTGTAATTGCAGCGATTGCCTTAGTACTGATAGTTCTTGTTCAAAATTCTAAAGGTGGTGGCCTTTCATCAGGTTTCTCATCATCAAACGCCATTATGGGTGTTCGTAAAACTACCGATTTCCTTGAAAAAGCAACTTGGGGACTAGCCGGTTTCATCATGGTGATGAGTATAGTTTGTGTTATGATCAGGCCGAAAGCGACAACTACTCTTCAACCGGAAGTAGGCGCCCCTGCTCCTGTTAATACAGGTGCTCCTGATATGTCGACAACACTGCCTGCCATACCAAGCAACACTGCGCCTGCACCTGCTACAGAGCAGCCAGCGACACCTCCTGCTGAATAATCTCAGACTAGAATATAATTAAGATATTTGAAGGCTTCTCGCACGAGAAGCCTTTTTTGGTGATATAAGTGCATGTATTTGCCGGATATTTATCTATACGGTTTTAGGAGTTCTTTGAAAGATTGGATTGGCCTCCTAAATGCACCAAGGGGGACTTACTATGAGAGTAAAAAGTAATATGTAGAAAAGTGTTACTTTTGTTACCTTTTGAAGAAAGGTACAAGTAAACAAGATACGAGATACAAGTTGTTGACTGATGACTGTTTACTGTTTACTGAAACAAGTGTTACCTTTGTTACCTTTTATATAGTACCCTTTGTGTAACTCTTTGTGTCTCTTGTGGTAAAGAGTTTTAACCACCAAGTGCACGAAGGAAATCACAAAGTGTACAAAGGCTAAAAAAACTGTTACATGTGTTACCTTTTGAAAAAGTTACAAGTAGACAAGATACGAGTAAACAAGATACAAGTTGTTAGCTACTAACTGATGACTGTTAACTGATATATCTGTTACCTTTGTTACTTTTTAACTATATATGGTTAAAATATGTAATTTTACGGAAGGCTATAATTCTGTATATGTTGGTATATCGGCAAGATAATCGAATGTTTGCGTGCTGTAATCCATCCGGCAACAGTAATGGCTAAGTCCGTTGGATACAATCAGGTATTTTACTTTCAGTACGATGTTATATCTTACTATCTGGTCGAAAACAGCCTGAGTGATTTCCACATCCGGCGACTTATATTCGACTATGACCAAAGGGGAAATCGTTTTATCGTAGACGATGGAATCACACCTGCGTTTCTGGTTGTTCAGGTTGATTTGTATCTCGTTAGCTATTAAAGCCTGCGGATATCCTTTCTCTGTGATCAGGTAATTAATGAAGTGCTGGCGTACCCATTCTTCGGGTGTAAGTGTCACAAACTTACGACGTAGCCTGTCGAAAACGCTAAGTCTTCCGTCCGTTTTTTTTACATTTATATCGAAAGGGGGCAGATTTAAATCCAACATTTGTTACCTTTGTTAATCCTGTACAACAAAAAATAAAAGATACTTGTTTTATCTTCGAAACTGTTTAAATTTTGGTCAATGAAATATTTTGAATCTAAAATGGCTCTTATCTTGTCAGAATTTTATCGTTTAGCCCGCTAAACTCAAAAATTTTGACTTCGAAATAGCTCATTTTATCTTTCAAAATCATATTCTTGAAAAATTAAAACAGATTCTTAAAACAAAAGTAAAGTTAATATGAAAACAAAACAAGAAATTGTAGACAATTGGCTTCCAAGGTATACAAAAAGGCCGTTAGAACAGTTTACCAAACATATATTACTTACTAATTTTGCAAAGTATGTAGAGGTGTTTGCCAGTCATTTCAATGTGCCTATTGTGGGTCTCGATGGTAATATGCCGAATGCATCGGCTAATGGCATTACCATTATTAATTTTGGTATGGGAAGTGCCAATGCAGCTACTATAATGGACTTACTGAGCGCGGTTGAACCCGAAGCCGTATTGTTTTTAGGTAAATGCGGAGGGATAAAGAAGCATAACAATCTGGGAGATTATATATTGCCTATCGCGGCTATCCGGGGAGAAGGAACATCGAACGATTATTTTCCGCCCGAAGTACCGTCTTTGCCGGCTTTCAGCCTGTTGAGGTCGGTGTCGTCAACTATCCGTAATCACAACCGAGATTACTGGACGGGGACAGTATATACCACCAATCGCCGGGTGTGGGAATATGACGATGTATTCAAAGACTACCTGAGGCGGATTCGTACAATGGCTGTGGATATGGAAACAGCGACATTGTTTACCTGCGGGTTTGCTAACCAGATCCCGACCGGAGCATTGCTGTTGGTATCTGACCAGCCAATGATTTCGGACGGTGTGAAAACTGAAAAGAGTGACAGCCTGGTCACTAAAAGTTTTGTGGATGAGCATGTGCTTATAGGCATAGAGTCTCTTACAACACTGATAAACAACGGGCAAACCGTTAAACACCTGAAATTTGAATAAGGACTATGACTTTTGAGCAAATTATAGCCGATATAAAAGCCCGTAAATTTAAGCCTGTTTACTTATTAATGGGTGATGAGCCGTATTACATCGACGAGATAACAGATATGCTGGTAAGCACTGTCCTGCCCGAGGAAGAAAAGGACTTTAACCAAACTATCCGCTATGGAATGGAGACAGATGTGGCTTCTGTTATTACTATGGCGCGTAGTTTCCCGATGATGTCCGATTATCAGTTGATTGTTATAAAAGAAGCTCAAAATCTGAGTAAAATAGAGGAACTGGAGGTTTATGCAAAGAATCCGCTTCATACAACCGTCCTTGTACTCAACTACAAGAACGGGACGCTGGATAAACGTAAGAAGCTGTATGCGGAAATAGATAAGAACGGTATAGTGTTCGAGTCGAAGAAGATACCGGAATATAAAATACCCGCCTTTATCTCTTCTTACATGCAACAAAAAGGGCTAACTATAGATGCCAAATCGGCGCAGATGCTATCCGATTATCTGGGAAACGACCTGAGCAAACTAACTAATGAGGTAGCTAAGTTGCTGATTGCCATGCCGAAAGGCCAGGTACAGATTACTCCTAATCTGATAGAAGAGAATATTGGTATAAGCAAGGATTTTAACAACTTCGAGTTGCTAAAGGCTGTTATAGAAAAGAATACATTCAAAGTGAACCAGATAGCGGATTATTTTGAAAAGAATCCCAAGAACAATCCTTTGATTGTGACATTGGTAGTTCTTTTCAACTTCTTCAGCAACCTGATGATATGCTACTGGGCAAAGAATAAAACAGAGCAGGGTATCGCTGCCGAACTGGGATTCAGGAATCCATATCAGGCAAAAGATTATGTTGCGGCGATACGCAACTACAATGCTTTTAAATGTATGGAGATACTTAGCCTGCTGAGAATATACGACGCCAAGTGCAAAGGGGTGGATAATGTATCCACACCCGACGGGGAGTTGCTAAAAGAGTTACTGTATAAAATAACACATTAGTCTGCCTTATGAGAAAGAGCCTTATATCCATTTTGTCGGCTTTATTATTACTAAGTATTACTATTAGAGCAAATGACCCGCTAAGGAAGGAGACATATACTTATTCCGTAAAAGGGACAGATACCCTTCGTCTCGATAAATATGATTTGCCCGGGTCAGGAAAAGTAAAGCCATGCATCGTTTTTATGTTTGGAGGAGGTTTTGTCGGCGGGGTTCGTGATAATAAGAATTACATTGGGTATTTCAACCATTTGGCGAATAAGGGCTTTACCGTAGTCTCTATTGATTACAGGCTGGGTATGAAGAACCTGAATACCCAAGACCCGATGCGTATCGTAGCCGCTCTTAATAAAAGTATATCTATGGCAGTGGAAGACCTCTTCGATGCCACGGCTTTTGTAGTGGATAATGCCGGAGATTGGAATATTGATAAGGATATGATTGTCGCCAATGGTTCCAGTGCAGGTGCCGTATCTGTTTTACACGGCGAATATGCTATCTGTACCCGGGCAAAAGTAACGGAGAAACTTCCGGCAGGCTTTAATTATGCCGGGCTTATCTCTTTTGCCGGCGCAATATTCAGTATAGACGGGGAGTTGCAGTGGCAGACACCCCCTGCTCCGATGCAGCTGTTCCATGGCGATGCCGACAGTAATGTGCCTTATGATAAGATAGAACTCTATAACTACGGCTTTTACGGATCGAAATATATTGCAGGGCAACTTAATAAGATAGCTTCGCCTTATTATTTCTTTGATGTGAAAAATGCGGCGCATGAAATATCAGAGAGTCCAATGACTTCCAACTTACAAGAGATAGACAGCTTTCTTGAAAAATATGTGGCTGGCAGGCAGCCACTTATGATTCATACGGAAGTACAGCAGATCGGTAAACCGGAAATGAAGAAAGACTTTGAGATGACAGACTATATAAAGACCAATTTTAAGTAACAGATTCCTCTTCTAAGGAAACGCCTCTTTAAAATGCAGGCTTGTCGGCAGATAGTGAGGGGCTACCACCTTCTATATATGGCCATTCGTCTTTATCCCATTTTACCTGGTCCAGCAATAATACACGGCCTTTAGGATTTTCCACATCTACTCCATGATAGAAGATCCAGTCGTTTCCTTTCTTGTCCTGTACTATCTCGGAACAATGGCCATTGCCTACGAACCGGGAATTGGAGCCAATGACAACTGAATATCCGTTGTTCATCATGTCTTTTCCCGATTTATCCACATATGGGCCAAATAGAGATTTGGATCGTCCTACAACAAGTTGGTAGGTGCTCTTTATTCCTTCGCAACAACTGCCAATGGACGCAAACATATAATAGTACTTTCCTTTCTTGTAAATATATGTTCCTTCGAAAGCAGTTCCCGCTATCCGCTTTTTGGCGGCGTCCAGTTTCAGGCTTAGGCCATCCTTACCCAGTTCAATGGCATAAATACCTCTGAAGCTGCCCCAGAAAAGGTATTTCTTGCCTTTGTCTTCTATATAGAACTGGTCGATGGAGTTCTGGACGTCTATATCCTTGCTTTGGAAAAGCTTTCCTTTATCGAGGAACGGCCCTTCCGGTTTATCGGATACGGCAACACCGATGCCGCATGTCCATTCGCCGCCCCATACCGACATGGAATAGTATAGGACATATTTTCCATTGATGTAGTTTATATCGGGCGCCCATAATCCGCCTTTCGGTTCGAAATTAGGGCGGGTATTATTTGTAAAAGCAGTACCGGTGAATGTCCAGTCAGTGAGATTATCTGACTTGTAGATAGGTATATTGCGGGTATTTTCGGTTGCATATAAGTAAAAGCTGCCATCTTTGGTCTTGATGATAGTAGGATCGGGAAGGCTGGTATTAATTACCGGATTGTGATATGTATTAGGGTTCTGAGCTGATGTATTAATACAGATAGATTGTATTAGAAAAAGGATAATGCAAAGTAATAATGGTTCAGTTTTCTTCATAATATACAAATTGGAATTCTTCAAATAGGAACGGATAAATGTTCAGGACGCTTCAAATATAATGCATATATTTTGAAGTATAGAAGCCATTAGTGTACAAATGAATATGGGGGATTAAGATTGACTAGAAATTACCTTTCGCTGGTTGAAATTTACTATAAATGGCAGCTTATACCGTTTATCCTACACAAATTCATCGGGCAGGTTAACCAGATATAATTTTGAACTGGCCCGGGTGATTGCAGTATATAGCCACCGGTAAAAGTTTACGCCAAGATGTTCTTCCGAGATATAGCCTAAGTCGAGAAATACATTAGACCATTCTCCCCCCTGAGCTTTATGGCAGGTTACAGCATAGGCAAATTTAACCTGCACAGCATTATAATAGGGATCTACTTTCAGTTTCTTCATCTTGCCTGCACGGGTAGATATATCGGCATAGTCTTCCATTACATTTACGAATAGTTCTTCGGAGCGTTCACGTGTAAGTCCTGCCACGTCGGAATGAAGCGTATCCATCAGTATTTTTATCTCCAGTTCTATATCGTAATCGATACTCTTTACCAGTACATCGCGGAAACGGAAGCCATACAACTCCTGTTCTCCGCGGACACGCAGTACTTCTACTATTTCGCCATTGGCAAGAAAGTCAATACCTTCAGTATTCTCAGTCCAGAAGTAATTGTTCTTAGTAATCATCAGCATATCGCCGGCAGAGAGTTCTTCTTCCCGGTAGAGTATGCGGTTTCTTACACCCTGATTGTAGATGTTGGAGCGTTTATTAGAACGCGAAATAATCATAGTATTCTCCAATCCGTCACGGTCATAGGCAGCAGATATTTCATCTATAAGATCTTCTCCCGATATACGGACAATGTCTATGAACTTTTTCAGCTTTAGCTTGGGATAAGCTTCTGTTTTCCCCTTGTTAAGCGCATTCCGGATGCTGGTAGCATTATATAATATACCGGAACTTTCGGCTTGACGGACGATTTGTGATAACATAGCTTCCCGCACTTCCAGTCCGTATCCGGTAAGTACATCGGTTTGTAATGCCGGGCTGTCGTCTTCGCCTACTGGCGGTAGCTGGGCAGAGTCGCCGATCAATAATAACCGGCAGTTTTCTCCCGAATAAACGTAGTGAATAAGGTCATCGAGTAACCGTCCCGTGCCAAAAACGGATGAATCGAGCCCATTGTTGCTTATCATAGAAGCTTCATCGACGATGAATAAAGTATCTTTATGCAGGTTATCCATTATTCCAAAACTACCGAAATCACCGGAATACTTTTGCTGGCGGTATATTTTCTTATGAATAGTGAATGCAGGGTGGCTGGAATATGAAGAGAAAACTTTGGCGGCACGTCCCGTAGGAGCGAGTAAGACAGTTTTTTGCTTAAATTCGGTCATTGTTTTTACTAATGCCCCTAAAAGGGAGGATTTGCCCGTACCAGCATAACCTCTCAATAAGAATAAAGATTCCTCTTTCTGTAAAAAAAGAAAATCCACGATCTTTTCCAAAGCATTATCTTGTTCGGAAGTAGGTTCGAATGGGAAATTCTGCTTTATCTTATCCAGAAAGAATTTATTGATCATAATGGAGGGTTAAGTGAATTGAAGGTCAAAAATAGTGGATAAAAATATCTTTTTCTAACTTTGTACGTATTAAATCAGGAAAATGTATCAATCTTTATAAAAAGATTTATCTATATATTGTAAACAGGGAAATAAGTATTGGATAGCATGTATGATTGAATATTATTCTGTTTACTTTGCAATATAAAATTTAAATATGTTCTTACCCGAAAATATAGATCTTGGACAGTCAGAAAAATATGTTTTATCTATTCGTATAAAAACGGATGAATTTATGTTTTCTATTTCCGATACGGATAATAGGAAAGGATATTGTCTGCGTGAAACTACATTTTCGGCAAATGATAAACTGTTAAGTAATATTCAGCGGATTATTTTCGATCTGAATTTTCTTACCCAGGAGTTTAAACAGACAAATGTTATTATTGTTTCTCCTGACTATGAGCTGGTTCCTGCATCTTATTTCAATATAAAGGAGAGAGAGCAATTATATAATTTTACACATAATAAGGAAGCCGGACAATTAATGTCAGGATTGATTGATAAACAGGATATAATAAGCTTGTTTAACGTAGAGAAAGATATTTTTGAGTTTCTTTCGCGTAATTTATGGGATCCTCACTTTTTTCATCATTCCAATCTACTTATTAATCTATTAGAGGACAAGGGAGGGGTGATAAACTCAAGGTCGAAGATGTATTTGAACTTTCATGGTAGCTTTATGGATGTTATTTGTTTTTCAGAATCAAAGCTTGTTCATTGTTTGACTTATGAAAACGAACCGGCAGCCAATCAAGTTTATTATATTCTTAAATTATGGGAGAATTGTGGTTTTAATCAATTGGAAGATTATATATATATAAGCGGAAAACCTGACGAACTGGTTGTTATCCGATTGCAGGAGTATATTAAGAATATAGAAAGGATAAATGCTCCGAGCGAAGTATATTTATGGAATGAGGATGCTCAAAAAGCTCCACTCGATTTATTGGCATTAGTATTATGAGAATTATCAGCGGAAAATATAAGGGGCGCAGATTCGATCCGCCTAAAAGTTTTAAAGCACGGCCAACTACCGATTTTGCAAAAGAGAATCTTTTCAATGTGCTGAATAACACGATAGATTGGGAAGATACCATTGCTCTCGATTTATTCGGAGGGACAGGGGGGATAAGTCTCGAGCTGGTATCGAGAGGATGCCCGCAGGTCACATGCGTTGAGAAAAACTTCAATCATGCATCATTTATTGAAAAAACGAAAGAGGAATTGAAAATAAAATCAGAATTATTATTGCTTAAAATGGATGTTTTCAGTTACTTGGAAAGATGCAGGGAGCAATTCGATCTTATTTTTGCAGACCCTCCTTATGATATGAAAAACTTTTTGGATGTTCCGCGTATTTTATTTGAAAAGGATTTAATAAAGCCGGGAGGCATATTTATACTGGAGCATCCGAAAGACCATGATTTTTCCGGGTTCCCTTTGTTTGAAGATAAAAGAGTATATGGAAGCGTGAATTTCAGTATTTTCAGAAAGGCACTTCTATAAAATAAGAAAAGGTTGTCATCCCGACGTCCGATTTTTAGTGGTTATTCTTGATCTTAAGTAATTGATAATCAATCGAAGCAATACCGAAAATCTAAAGTGCTGCACACGTTTGTGCCTTTTTGGAAGGTTTATACTAAATATTTTCCACTTCAAAAATAAACAATTTTTTTTAGCATTTCATACATTAAAAGTTGAATTTTTAGTGTACTGCCAGTTTTATAATGTTTTTTACCAGAAACCATTGCACATCGGCATTACACAAGTACTACCCCGCTTTATTCCTGTACTGTTTACTCCGTTAGACCCATTTGAATAAGCTGCATAATCTTCGAAAGCAAAACCTGTTCCGATATAACTCTAATTCGCCATAAATATACATATTTTAAATGAATCTTCCCTATAGTGGGGCTATAGCCTGGGATTCAACTTTCGTTAAAACAATACAGGTTACTCGCAATGAGTAATTTGATATATTGGTTTACATGAATTTCAGCTTTTTTTGTACGTTTGTACCAATAGTCATACGATCAGTGCATTTATTAAAGAGAATAATTTGTAATAATCATATTTAAGAAATATCCTTTTAGTATACTGAAAGATTTCTTATCTTTGTACTGAAAGAAATCCAATTGAAGATTTAAAAATATGATAAGACAAGAAGAAATAGCCTTAGTTATAGACTCACAAAGAGAAACTTTTCTGAAACAGGATTCGGGATTTACTCGTGATGCACTTGCAGATATACCAGTTGCCGACTCATTTGCAACTATTATAACAGGGATACGTCGCTGTGGTAAAAGCACATTGCTTTTGCAGTTACTTCGTAGAGATTATCAGGCTGCCATATATCTTAATTTTGATGACATACGTTTATCAGGTTTTGGAACTAGTGACTTCACGCGCCTTCATCGGGAGATAGAAAAAAGAGAAATAAAAGTCCTTTTTTTCGATGAAATACAAATCGTTGAAGGTTGGGAGAAATATATCAATCAACTTTTACGAGAAGGTTATAAGGTATTTATAACAGGCTCTAACGCTTCTATGCTAAGTGTTGAGTTAGGGACACATTTAACAGGTAGGCATTTATCTATGGAATTATTTCCGTTTTCTTATTCGGAGTTTATCAGATTCAAAGAATTAGAAAATGGAGAAAACGCTGTTATAGGTTATCTCAAAATGGGAGGAATACCCGAATATGTTAAAACAGGAATATCCGTTGTTTTGAATACACTTGTAGATGACATATTAATGAGAGATATAGCAGTCAGACATTCCGTTCGTGATGTAACTTCGTTACGCCAATTAACAGCATTCTTGATAACTAATATCGGAAATCTCGTTTCTGCCAATAAATTGGTCGGAATGTTTGATATAAAATCACCTGCTACTTTTTTAGAGTATTTTTCATTCCTGAAAGATGCTTATTTGCTTGAATTTATTCCGATGTTCAGTCATTCATTGAAGGTTCAGGCTCGTAATCCGAAAAAAGTGTATGTTATGGATATGGGGCTTTACACAGAGAACTCCGTATCAACAAGCGATAACATAGGCCGGCGTTTGGAGAATCTTATATTTTTACATCTACGCCGAAAATATAAGCATATATTCTATTATAAAGATAAAGGAGAATGCGATTTTATCACAATGGAAAAGAGCACTGTAAAGGAAGCCATACAGGTATGTTTAACTATAAATGATGAGAATTTTGATAGGGAGTACAATGGATTATTGGGAGCAATGCAAAATCTTGGATTAAAAGAAGGGTGTATCGTTACCCTTAATCAGGGTGATACGTTCGAAAAAGACGGTATGATAATCAAGATGATTCCTGTATACGACTTTTTTAATAGATAAACCGGGCAAAGACATTTATGAGAGAGCAACTTACAAATCATACTATCACATTCATTGACACAGAAATTGATCCTAAAAGTCAAAGAATCCTTGATTAATGAAAGTTCTTTTCATAAAACGTCTGTAGCGGAATTTGTTCACTTTTTAGACGGAACAGAATTTATTTGTGGGCACAATATTCTCAATCATGACATTAAGTATATCGGCAAAGCATTAACTGATGCGGGAGTCAATCCGAAGAATATTATTGACACATTATATCTATCTCCGTTGCTTTTTCCCACAAGACCTTATCATTCACGATTAAAAGACGACAAACTTCAATCGGAGGACACGAATAATCCGTTGAATGATTCCATAAAGGCAAAGGATTTATTTTATGATGAAATCACTGCATTTAGTCAGACGGACGAAACTCTTGTAATGAATTGAATGTTCTTTTTTCAAAAAACAAATAGCATAAATATTTTGAGATTTTATATTTTTATAAATTCTGTTACCGTCGTAACTGTTACAGCGGCAACATGATATAAACGCCCATAATATAGATTTTATGGAAAGCGACCGACAGGCTTATTTAGTCCTGTTTGAAGGAGAAGCCACCGTAAACGGCGTCCATATGGAGATACGGGACGCACTGGAAATTGTGAAGGAAGACATAGCCATTACGGCAGAACAGGAAGCACATTTCCTGATTATAGAAATGGCTTTTGACGAAGATTGCTACAAAGAAAAATACGAAGGAAACGAAGAGCAATATAACGGGGAATAAGAGCGTTCATAACAGGAGGCCATACCGCATAGTACGGTATGGTCTCTGTAACTGGAAACTTAAATTTACTATCCGTAAATCACGTCTTCTTATTCAGTGAAGATTTAAACTTCACTACCCTCTTAGCCGGTACTTTTGTCGGAACCCCGTCCCTGGGATTCCACGCGTTCTTTTCACCAAATTCTTTCATATAAAACGTTCCGAAATTGTGGATGGTAATTCTCTCTCCTTCGAGCAAGGAACTCTGGATAACCTGCAGGACTGATTCCAGCACCGTCTTGGTCTGGTTCCGCGATACGCGGGTCTGCTTTGATACCATCTTTATAATCTCCATCTTTGTCATGGCTTTTATCGTTTTATTATTGTTTAAACGGCAGTATTCTACATCATCTGCGAATTACGCCGTTACCGGTAATTCTTTTCAACCGGTTTGATATGTATTTCGACCCTGTTGTTCTTTAATATACTGTTTATAGACTTGTATATGGGCATCGATTCTATCCCGGCGATCTTGAGGGCTTTCAAAGTTATATGATCCTCAATTAAGGTCATGTAATCCTTGGGATGAATCAGGATATATTTATCGCTATCGATTTTCTTTCTGGCCATTTTAAAAAAATTATTTGTGTCCGAAATCAGCGGGAATCTCGCCCCACAAGTTATTATCCCAGTGCAGAACCCGGATATGTTTTATCCGTTCCGACATTATCTTAAGGAATACCTCTGCTTTTCCGAGCTCCGCGTAAGTCTTTTTAGATGCCGTTTTCATATTGTTATACCAGGTAACCGCAGTGGTACTGTCCGTATAAATCACAGGCGTGCAATCATTCTCCAGTATATATTTTACAGCCGCTATTACTCCAAGGAATTCGCCGGTATTAACAGTCTTGTTACCAATATAGCATAAAAAGATCTCCCTGTTGCCTGATAAATCCACCCCTCTGAAACCGGTGAGCCTGTTCTTTACGGAATGAGCAGCATCCGTGGCAATTCCTGCCACAGGTATTTCCATATCAGCAGTCCGGATCATAAGTTATATTATGCTTATTCATTATAGCTATCAGGTGGTCGGCATGCCTGCTGAATTCCTCGATGACAAGCGGGATATCCTCTATGTCATTTCTTGAGGCGATAACCTCGATCACCCCGGATTTTGTCCTGCTCAGGCGGGACTTGCCGTTTACCGGATCGAAGTAAATCGTCTTTATTCCAAAATTAATATTGACCTGGTATGCTTCGTTCTGTTTGATTATTGTCTCGAATTGCACCTTGAAAAGCATCCGGTTCGCTTCCACGACGACATAGCCCTGCCCGCGGTGCATCTCCTTGAGTTCGACATTATAAAGAACGTTTGGTACAACCGTACCCTTTAAATGCTCCGACAGGACGCATATTTTTTTCCTGTATTTCGAGTCCTCGCGAACCCCTATCAGTTTTTTTGTTTTCGGATGCCGGAAAATGAACCCTATCAGCTCTCCCGTCGTATCGGATACCACAAACTTGATTTGTGATTTTTCGTGATTCATACAATCATTGTTCCATAATTAAATCTTTTTGCTTTCAATTGACAATCTGGTTCCGATTCAGCTTAAGCGCTATTATTTGACACAAATTTATGCTAAATAAATAGAGATTCAAAATAAAACACATCTATTTTATCAGGGTATTTTTATTATTCTTTATAGTATTTTGCTATATAAGTCACTGGATCCTTTCCTCTTCCGAAAAATGGCTGAAATGCTCATCGGCACTGGATGTTTCATGTAATCCGCCACATTTCCAGTAGCGGTAAATCCGTTTTGCTTTATCACATCGTTTATATACATCCATATTTGTAATATAAAGCGCTCCCTGCCGGGTATTGGGGTTATACCAGCGGGCGCTGTTTTTAATACCCGGATTCTCCCCGATATATAACAGGCATTTATCCCCGTAAACATTGATATTATGGATTTCAATGTCCGGGTCTATTTCGTATTCCTTAGCGAACACGGCAAAATCATATATATCGGTATACAGCATATCTCCAAAATGCAAAGGGGCTTCCGCTTCCAGCTTCCTTATATTTTCCCTGATATGCGCCCTTGTCCTTATTTCCTGAGCCCGTTTGGGGGTTACATCGTGTTTTGTAATGTATATGACGTCAAACCCGCAGGCATTACTGTCCCGGACTTCGGCCAAACCGATGATTTCCCGCTTTGTGATCAGATTTTCCCTGTCCAGCGGATCAACCTCTTCCCCGAACACGTACCTTATGAATCCGATGAAAATTATAAGGATAATAAATAAAGGCCATCCTATTTTTAATAGGATGATTGTGTAATAATCAGCTTTATTCCACCTGTTCATGTTATTTTTATTTTGATTTACAAATATCGCAAAACCCTTTATTTTTCTTGTATTTATATTTCGAAACCTGAGTTCCGCAACACTTGCAATACATTTGTTTATTTGTATCCTTATTATAAACAACCTGTTCGACAAGGCTCCTTGAGACATGATATTTTTCAGACAGCAACTGAAGTATGCCCTTTTCGCGGATATTACCGTTTCCGGCATACCTCAGGTATTCCTCCCTTATTAATATCTTTTTACATGCAGCGGTATCCAGTATTTGAAAATGCCGGATTTTTGAGATGATGGACTTATCGATTCCCGTTATCCCTGATAACGCGGCCAGTTCCGCTTCACTTATTTCTTTACCCATATTGTTATTATTGATTCTGCTTAATAAGAAATAGGCCGGTATAGTGTTGTGATGTTTTTAATCTCCGGCTAATATGCCCCGCAACCCTCACCGAACGCTCCGGCGGGAAGTATCCATGGTTCATTGTCCGGAATGATGACCGGCAGGTTATAATTGTAGCTCGTAGCCAGGGCGGCCGGTTCGTCCGTAATGGCATCATAAGCCTTGCCGGAATCAATCAGTTCCTGTAGCCCACATTTACGGTTAATTGTATATCCAAACTCGTTTTCAAGTTTTATCACTTCGATTACCTGTTCAAGGCTGATTTTAGCCGCGCTGGCGAACTGGTTTTTGTTGCCGAAAATACACAGCTTGCAGCTGCAACGTGCCCATCCCATATAATAGCAGGGATGCACGCGTACCCTGTATTTTTTAATGATAGCCCATACTTCCGCTTCTTTCCGGTCACGAATCGGACGTAGGCGGTCTACATACCTCTGGAATGTTTTGCCATTTCTAAGATCAGCCCTGTCCGGTTCAAAGATTGGATATTTAGCCCGTTGAGGGCTTTCTTCTCCCCGTTCACCGGAAAGTATAAGGGTACGGATACCTTTAAACCGTTCCTGATTGCGAATGCTAACAGAGCAAGGGTCTATTTTCAGATAAGAACTGCACCATCTGACACTTAAATCCGGTGACTGTTGCGGAAATTTCCGTCTTGCCGACTTTTTTCCGGTAGTACCTCCAACCTTTTTGATTGTTCCATCTTCCTGTTCGAAACAAACAGGAGCAGTCAGGCTGTTCTCTCTGAGTAACTCCCGTTTAAACCCGCCTTCTTTCCATTGGAAGTATATCTTTACCCCGAATGCTGCTGCAAATTTCCGGCAATAATCGGGGGTAATCTCCCAGTCGAAGAAGGGTTCACCCTGGCCATCTATACATTGGTGCCATAATTCTATTTTTGACTTGGATATCTTATTATCAATCAAATATAAAACAAGATTTACCGAATCTTTGCCCCCGGAAAACGATACGATGTATTTATCATATGAGTGAAGATCGAAATCAGGAATCACCATTGAGCATTCCATGCATGATTTTATAAAATCTTCGGATATGCTGCGCATGGTATAATCCCCCAAATTGCTTACATAGCTGGTCGTCGGGCAGCTGGTCTATAACCTGCCTGGCTATATCCAGCCCTTCTATAATGAAAAAGGGAGCCAGGACACTACTTCCCATTACTTCTTTTATGCGTTTGTCCAATGTTTTTGACATAATAAATAAAAAAAGGGTAACAGTTTCTGTTACCCAAGTATTTGATTGTTATTGTTATGATTATGATTTTTGAAACTAAAGCGCTTCGCCTTTAAGATATGACTCATACAGGTATTCCGGACTTTCGTAATACAGACTACTGTTGAAGTCTTCAATTTTGCGGGAAAGCCAGGTATTATATACCTCAATAAGTGTTTCTATTGGCTTTTTGTCCTGTTTATCACAAATGTCAACAATAAGGCGTTTATATACTTTGCCAATATCCCAATATGTTGGAATGGAATACTTACCATCAGCCACATTATCGAATACCCCTATATTGATATGGTAATTGGTTATAAGTTCATCGGATATTCTTTCAATGTTATCGCTATGATATACATCAGCCAAATTATAAATATGCTTGAGTTTATCTTTACCAATTGCGTTCACTACAACATTCCGGTGATTTTTTGTTTTTCTCCCGATATATTCTATAAGACTACAAACAAAAAATAAATCGTTATATTCTTTTTTTTCTCTACCTGTCATATCTTTACCTCCTCACTATTAATGAAAACCAGACACTTTAGGGACTCTTCCGTGTAAAAGTTTATTTGATGAGTGGGATGCTTGAATTTAGCCAAAGCCCAGAATTGCTCCCGCGTGATTACTCCGCTTATGAAATCGGATACATAATTATAAACCTGATCATTAGCCATTGCTCCTATAACGATGTCATAACCGTGTGCTTCCCCGTTGCGGCAAGATACAATAAAGTCGAGCCAATCTTCCGTCATTTCAGTGAATTGAAGAATATTCAGGTTTTCATTGGACTCAAAATTATAGATGCTCACCATGGGTGTATCATAACGCCTGGCCCAACGTACAGCTTGTTCTTTCAATTCAGTACAATAAAAACCAGTCCCGAAATCTTTTGCATATCTGCCTGTTATTATTTCTGGAGTTTTTATCAGGCAATATCCGCCGTGGTATACATTCATAATGCTTCCTTGTATTTATAAGTTTTTCAGTTCAAAGATAATTATTACCGGCCTGATCGTTCTTTTAATATTCAATATGCCCGGAATATATTGATTATATATTGTTTACCCGACTAAACTGAGATACCGGACCAAAGCATCTTTTTCATTTTCCGCAACCAGCGTATAAAAGTCAAGAGGGTCATTTTGAGTATGCGATTTTTCCAAAGCCTCGTAATACCTTCTCTTGCTCCGGTTATCCCCCTTAAGGTTGACGATAACGTAACCCTTGCCTAATAAATACAGGTTCATTAAAAGGCGCGATGTACGGCCATTGCCGTCAATAAAGGGATGTATCTTAACCAGCTCATCGTGGAGATATGCCGCTATGATTACCGGATGCTCTTTGCTTTTGGTCATGTCATGGAAAGTCCGTATAAAAGCTTCCGTTTGCGGTTCTATAAGGTAGGGCTGGGGCGGCATATGCGTACTGCCCGAAATCATAACCGGGACATTCCGGTATTTCCCGGCATTATCCCTGTCGATCCCCCGTAAGATAATAGAATGGATGTCTTTTATGAGCCTGCCGTCTATTTCAAACTTATCCTGCGCGATATCTTTAACATATGAAATCGCTTCGGCATGGTTTATTGCCTCAAGATGTTCCTTCAATGGTTTTTCACCGATAGTGATCCCTTCATTGACAACAAGAGCCGTTTCCTGTAATGTCAACGTATTACCTTCAATGCGGTTGCTTTCATACGTATATTCAATGTCCAGCGCTTTCTGTATCTTATCCAGCGCTTCCTTAGGCAAAGGCCGCTTTTTGGATAATTCTTCTTTCAGCTTATCGATTTCGGATAATATCCGGTTTAATGGTTCCATATTCATTTATTTCAGATTACTGTTCCAGCCGTTATATGAATACTGCGGGAACGGATGATTATACAAATATAATCAGGAAAGGACCAAAATCTTATTCTTCCGGCGATTAATATTCAATAAGGTTTAAATCCCTTCCTTTTAACGTATGCCGGAATATTCCGGATTTATCCGGAGAATTTAATATTAAATGTACAATATCCAGTATATATATGATATATGGTCAAATATAAACAGGAAAAAACGGGAGTATGTCCAGTATAATGAATTACATCTTATGGAATGGGGCGCAGTCTCAGAACAACATTTTTTCTCAATTAAACAGCTTGTTAATATTGGCTTCAAATGAAGCTAACTTATCCGTTTCCCCGGCAATCCATACCACGTCACTTTCATGGAATACAAAGCCCGCACTGAAATTCGTTATGGATTCATTTCCCCTGTCTATACCTATAACCAGGCATTCGGTTTGCTCCCTGACACTTAGACGGGCGATGCTTTTATTTATCATTACCGATTCTTCTCCGATGGAATACTGGGAAAGGCTGATATGATGCTGTACGGAATCGCTCATTGCTGTTTCCCCGTCATTCCGGTTCTCGACTGATTCTACAAACCTCATTATTTCGTCGTCCGACCCGCAAATAATAATCCTGTCGTGCGGATACAGGTGTGCTTTGCCGTCAGGAATATTTATTTTTCTGTTTCCCCGTATGATCGTGATAATATTGATGCCTGTGCTTTGCCGGAAATTGAGTTCGGCCAATGTCTTGCCCACGCTTGGCGAACCGGGCGACACTTCAATTTCTTCGATATGTATATTTTTGGATAACAGGCCTTTTGCCACTGCAGATGATATTGCCGCGTTTTTTTCCTTGCTGTTAAAGTTGTCGATAAACCTTTTCTCTATCCTGCGTGACTGGACTTTCACCCCTTTTATGAAAACGATAGCGGCAAGGTAAACGATAGCAATGATTATTGCCGTTATAGATGAAGACGGGAATAATATATGCAATTCGAATATAACGGCAAAAAAACACAAGGCTATGCGGAATAAGATCAGGATAACCAGGGCCACACGGTTCGAGGACTGTTTGTCCCACAGTTTCCGGAACTCGTCCGACCTGTTTTTCTTCATTATTATAGCACGCAGTAACGGGGCCATACATGTCAGCGTTAACGCAGTAGCCAGGACTCTACCCCAGATACCCGGAATACTTTCTATTATGAACGGGTTTATAAACAGTTTGAACAGTTGTATGACAGCTATACTTATCACCAGGTACACGACAACGAATGTGAAAACTTTTTTCAGGAGGACGCTCCATGTTTTTTCCTCCGTAACCGTATTGTAAGCCGATGACGCATAGCCTTGTATTAATTTTTCCCATTTAGGCGGTATTTGTTTTATTATCCAATCGGCAAAAGGATCGGACATTTTCAGCATGTACGGGGATATGAAGGTCGTGATAACCGCCACCGCTACAATAATAGGGTAAAGCGCTTTGCTTATCACTCCCAGGCTTGTACCCAATGTAGCGATAATGAACGAAAATTCTCCGACCAGAGCCAGGCTGCATGCGGCTTTGACGGCAACCTTTAGGCCTTGTCCCGACAATAAAATACCGATCGTAGAGAACAGGGGGCGTCCGATAAGAATCACACATGTAAAAAGCGCTATATATACCCCGTATTCCGCTATGACCTTAACTTCGATCATCATGCCCACCGATACGAAAAAAATAGCCCCGAACAGATTCTTCAGGGGCAGCATCATATGTTCTATATGCTTGCCTTCCAATGTTTCGGATAAAATGGACCCCATGATAAATGCGCCCAGCGCCGCCGAGAACCCGACGTATGTGGCAAACAATACCATTCCCAGGCATAAACCGATCGCTATAATAAGCAAAGTCTCGTCATTGAGATGTTTTTTCAGTTTCTTCAGGAATGTAGGGATAAGGTATATACCGCCCACAAACCATATGACAATAAAGAAAGTAAGCTTGAGGATTTCGTATGCAAGCTGGGTACCTTCGAAGTGTTTGCTGACCGCGACCGTACTCAGCAAGACGAGCATTAAGATGGCGGCAAGGTCTTCCACGATGAGCATGCCGAAGGCAATACCTGCAAACCTGGTTTTCTGCAGCGACATATCGTTGAATGTCTTAATAACGATAGTCGTGGAGGACATGGACAGCATACCTCCAAGGAACAGGCTGTCCATATGCGACCAGTCTAACAGCATGCCGATCGTATAGCCGACGGCTACCATACAGGTCATGTTGAATAATGTCGCAATGGATGCCGTTCCCCCTACATCCATCAGTTTCTTGAAACTGAACTCGAGCCCCAGCGCAAACAGGAAAAAGATAATACCTATCTCGGACCAGGTGTGTATACTCTCCATGTCAACTATAGATGGAAAGAACGTTGTATGTGGGCTGATGAGAAGCCCGGCAACGATATATCCCAATACGACAGGCTGTTTGAGATATTTACATATAATAGTAGCTATTCCCGTAGTAATAAGGATAAGGGCAAGATCATTCACAAATCGTGGCAAGTGTTCCATCGTTGTAATTATTTAGTTTATGTTATGACGCGTCTTCCGCTTTGAAATACCTGTTATACCTGACAACCGGGATCTTTGTATGATCTTCCCGATCTAAACCTGTCATTTCCGGATTCAAAAAGTATACAATGTACCGATAAAAATAAAGTACATTGCCAACCGGTATTCAGCATCAAAAATATATACAGAATTTGAAATTCCGGCAATTTTTGCCATGATTTTTTAACAAAATCATTACAAATGGACAAATGAAAAAAATACAAATATTCCCGGCAACTTTTTTATGCCCTTATTTATTCTGCAGGAGCTTTTTGATATCGAAACATATCAATGCAAAGCACGGGTTCACCGATTTAAGAAAGTTTCCCTGCGGAATCAATTCTTCTAACCATACCTGCCTGGCCGGTTTGTCAAAATCTTTAATGTTCTATAAACCGGACATACATATTCCTGTTAGGATAGTCACCGTCATTCATCATTGCGGCAAATTCGTCCGGTGTGTATTTTTCGATACAAGGATCAGTCCCTTCGTCAGTGTTATAATCTGCTATAATTTCTTCATCGGTTGCATTGCGGTCGAAATGTTCCTGAGGGAATAAAAATACGCGGAGTTCCTTATCTGCGGGATAAACAGGTTGTTCGGGATGAATTAAATTCGTATACCATACCCATAATGTGACTAACCAATCTATACAAATTTCGGTTAATTCACGCTCTTCATTCTGCCCGGATCTGGGATTGAACAATGTACATGATGAATCCGGCCTTATTTCGATAAGCCTGTAATATTGATAGGCTGGCGCTCCGTCTACCTCTACCTCTTCTTCTACATAAACGGTATGCGGAAAGAATTCTTCGGGGAACTTCCGTATACAACTCAGCCGTTTTACCAGTATCTGATGCAGGTCATTGACTTTAGATTGTATGTTCATACTATTTCATGTTTTGATTAATATACGCTGCTAATTGGCTATCCGGAAGGGTAATTTTATCAACAGGAACATAGAATTTTATAGTTTCATCAACTTGTCTGGCTTCTTCTGAAATGTAATCCCCTTCATCGTCCAAAAGCATATCATTCAGGGTCTCTGTACTTATTCTACTCCCCTTCAGTTCTCCTTCAACATTTAATGTTCTGGCATTGAACTCATGTCCGTTTAGAGTTACAACCTCAAAGCAGGGTTCATCCAATCGTTTGCCACAATCCGGACAATATACGCTGCCTTCTTTATCACTAAAAAAGCCACGCCAATGGTCACAGGTATCACAGTCCGGAGTCTGGGTATATACCGGATCAAGGCTTATTACTTTTTCCCAGCCGTCAGCATCACACAACCCTTTACAATATGCTCTCATTTTTGCTTCAGTGCGAAATTCCACAACATCAATACACCCATCGATATCTTCATCTTTCGGTATAATACCTGTCTCATCATATTTATTTACGGCCCCTGAACCGAATATTATTGTTGCTCTTATCATGATATTATTCCTTCAAATCCCATAAATTCCCAAATCTGCCCTTCTATTTCATCATACAGGCCGTTAAATTCATCCTGAGTTTTCTCTGTAAAACGGACTCCATTTCCCTCTCCTTCATCTTCAATCATTTCCGACATTGGTAACTGATTCTGTTCAATAAGCGCAAGGTCTGCCAAATCGGAAATAATAGCCATCAAGTCGGAATTTATACCGTTCTTGTCTTGCTCCGGTTCTGAGCACTGTATATAAATGTCCTCAAGCTCTTTCGTATATTTTTGAATATTTTCCCTGTTTTCACTGTGATATTCATGTTTGATTCCTCCATTTCTACTGTAGAAATCCTGAGGCAGTTTGTTATATTTATCCACCAGGTCTTTCAGGGCAAGCCGTTCGGCATAGCTGTGAATACCCTCCCGGATTGGAGCCGTGATGAAATGAATTATATCGGAAAATTGTTCCGGATAGATGAGAAAACCCTCTTGTTTTATTTCGGATTCCTGTTCTATGCCGTCGGCATAAACCTGAACCGGACAATGTTCCTGTTCCTGCAGGTAGACATCGGTAATTGCGACATTATAAGTCCCATGCTTGCCATATAAAGCAGAGATAACCGGATACTTGTCATCCAGGCCGGTTTCATCATCATCCGCATTCGGGGATATATAAGTAATGCGTCCGCCATTCGCTCTTAAGGCACTGAGGATAAAGTTTTTCATATCCCCCTGTAACTGACCTTCTCTTTCGGTTAGTTCTTTATACTGTTTGAATTGCATGTTTTATTCTGTTTTTTGGTTTATATTCTTGTCAGGGTAAATTTTTCATCTGCATTGAGGCTGATATATTGCGCCTTAGCATAGGGTGTCCCGTTTATTTTGATCCTGCATCCATGCACCGGATGAATCTCGCCGTGCCTGTATACCCGGAATTCCGTTACGACCCATTCCCCGGGTTGCTTTTGCGGATTACCGGGAAAAGAGATAAGGTAACGCCTATTTAACTCATATCCCCGGTTTGCGATATATCCGGCTTCCGCCTGATAGACACGCTCCCTGCTCTCTAAGTCCTCTATTTTGATGGCGTCGCGTATAATAGACTCCGCGCTTCTTTTTATGGAGATTTGTTCTGCCGGACTTAACAGGCTATTGTATTCATTCAGGACGTGATAAAAGCCGGACAGATCGAATATTTTATCATGGATATCCCGGTTTAGGGCGTTGATACAAGCTTCTACTGCTTTTGATGTTTCAGGATAGATACCCTCTTGAAGCTGCCCTGAAATAATTCCTGCGACCGTATCTTCGCCAAGCGATTGCTTCAGTCTTTCGATTTCCCCCGTCCGCCTTCTTGAGCGGTCTGCTTCTTCATTCATTTTTAGTCTTTTGATATTATTTCGTATTAATGATTAGGGAGTTAAAAGAAAAAGGGTTTACCACTCTAACGCGAATAAACCCTTCATCAGAAAAAACATTATGGTTATATCTTTCTCAGGCTTCGACAAGCTGCTGCTCCGATACTTCAGCAAGTTCCGCTTTTAACTCTTCCAGGTTATTGCGTTGCATATAACTTCCGCTGTAGCAAATAGTTTCACCGAGGAAGGTGTGAGCGTATATTTTTATATTGGATACCACATCAACCTGTTTAACTCCCATATAGAGATTGAGTTGCTGTCCTTTCAATCCTTTTTGTACTTCAGGCTTGACAAATTGGGAATCATTATCTGAAACCATTTTTTCGAGCCATGTCTTATGGAATGTACCGACAGTGCGGTTGAAAACAATAGCCGGTTTTATAGTCATCGGTGAACGCCTTGTCATTATCAGCCTGTTGTAGGTATAGCCTCCGTCTTTGTCTTCATAGTAGCCGATATAACACTCACCGACAGCAAAGTATGTGAATTTCTTATGCTTGTCTTTTACATCGGGATAAGATGTTTCCCCTCCGAAAAATTCTTTTGGAAGCCCTGTTTCCATCACAAAGTCATCCAGGTAATGTTTAGGAACATATTCTTCCAATTTCCGGTGATTATTCCAACTATCCGTTTCCAGATAGGCTTTTACGGCAATATCATAAGATATAAGGTCAGGGCGAACGTGGCGAACGTTGTAAATGTTATGCTCAATAACAGCATCTGCAATTTCCTGTGTTTGTAACTCCCGGGGCATTTTGTCGAACCAACGGTATTTTTTTGCGTTTTCCATACAGAATTGCACAAATTCCGGCGTCCATATCCCGGGGGCAAACACTGGCGTATCGTATTCTTCCAACTTAATTATAGCTTTACAGATATCTGTGTCGAACTTCTTAACATCAAAACCGGAATAGATATTCGACCCCATTCTTGAATCTTTCTCCGTGCCCAAAGCCAGCAACAACCTCTTTTTAGTCTGGTACTTCTCCGGCAAAGAAGAAAGTTTGTCCGGCCATCTCTTCAGGATTGCATCGACCATTTTGCTGTCGAGTAATTCAAGCACCTTTTCTTTAATATCCGTATTCTTCTCCCGCCAGTCTCCCCAGAAATCCGTCTCATGGTTCTTTCCGGATTGAATAGCCTCAAGCATGACATTGTAGTTAATCTTTTGGAGAGGAACGCTTTTGATGCTTTTCTTTGCCATTGTCAGGTAATATTTTTCATCCTTGAACTTGTCAGGCGTAAGGAAGTCTATATCTTTAATACTCATCGAACTATCGAATAAACCCTGATAGAGAGCCGCAGTTTTCAGGCTCACCGGAACATAATACAGGAATGCCTGTACCATCCGCATTTCATCTTCTTTTTTGTCAGAATTCCTGTTTGATGAAGTGCCATAATAGATAGAGCGGATACCTTCATTAACCGCATCATTGCTCCATGTCTGTTCCGGAACCAGTGGCATAAAGTTCAGGTAGTTTGAGGCGGATACCATTAAGTTGCACAACATTCCAGTCGTCCGTTTATCCTCCGGAACATGTTTATAGTTGTCCTTGTCTTTTTTGACCGCAGTTTCGCATATCGCCTGTGTCCGGGCCTCCAAAGGTATATTGGACAGATTGAAGCTATGCCAGTTGTACCCGTCTTTATCAGTCTTTTGGATAATATTGTTGATATTCTCTTCCGTCAGGTATTCCTCCGGAAGGATGTTGAGAACTTTGATATTCCCCTCTTCTATAGCCGCCTGATATATCTGAGGTGTAATAAGGCTGTCAGGCAGGTTGTTTATTGCTGAATAAATATCTATACTTTTTCCCATAATGTTTTTAGTTTTTTGTTATGCTACTATTTTTTGCTTTCCCCAGCAGATATGGAATTTTCCATCTTTGTCCTGTTCACGGGTAAACATCGAGTCTATAATCGAGGTGGAAACTCCAAACTCATCGAATACAGCCGATTCTTCTGTCACTTCTCCTGTCTGGATAAAATCATTGAGGCGTTCTTTGGTCAGGATAAGCGCCATAATATTCTGCTCGATGGAGTCGCAGTAGTTGACGAAGTGTACATTGGTATGCCCTTCGGAATCGAAACGGATGAAACGGAAGTAAAACTGTTCCATGCGGGGAATGTTCCACTGAAGGGATTCTAAGATAACTTCGTTACATTCAGGTATGTTAATCGAACTTTTCAGGCTTTGCTGGGTACAAATAAGGATACCGTTACCGGTCGCTTCGAACTGGCGGATAAGCTTCTGCCTCCTTTGGAATGTTACATCTCCCTTTATGATAAACAACGGCCTGCTGGGGAAGGCTTGTTTGAAATGTTCCCCATAATATTTCAGGGCATCGATAGAGGTGCATCCGATAGCGACACGTTCCTGCATATTGCGTACCATGTTCTCTATATAGGCTACTTTCCGGGGAAGTTTCTCACTTATATAGCCCGGCATCATATCCGGAACGGAACAGGCCTTGATAAGCAGCTGTATCTGCCGGACAATCTTCAGGGCCGACTCTTTACGGCTATCGTCTGTACTGTTGAAGTACAGATAACAGATATCCATAAAGTCCTTGATAATCTTCTCATATACGCCAAGTTCTCCGATACCGGGTTCTACAGGGTGTGTATGGACAGTATACTTATCTCCTGCAAATTCTTTGAATTTGCGGGTAATAATGGTTCGTTCGATGATATCCCATAAGGCCTGTTTATTGTATACATCCTGATTTTGTTTTTCGATGCCGAATACAGTCGCTTTACCCGGATTGAAGCAGGCTTTGAACAGGTAAGCCCCTCCGCGTAGTGGGAAAGGTTTGAGATAATAGTTATTCAGTTTGCTCTTGATATTACGCTCATCATCTTCGAAGTAGATTTCACGGCAATAGCACATAAAATAAACAGAGCTGTTATAAAGCAGCTGGAATTGTGAGTAAAGCTCGCTGATATAGTTCCGGGTAGTAGTTCCGGTACCCAGCATCTTATACTTCGCCCTGCGGAAACATTTCAAAGTTCGTTTTGTACGCAGGCTTTGGTCGCTGGTTAACTCGTCAGATTCGTCGAATAGCAGGCAAATTTTCTGTGAACGCTTTTTCATAAATAACCGCAGTGCATCATCGACCTTACCCAGCATGGATACAGAAATAATAACAAATTTACTGGCAGGTATATCTTCGAGATGCTCCGGACGGCTTGCTAATATGTAATCTTCGTTATTGTATTTGAGAAAGGTTTCCCATGTCATGTGCAAAGCATTGGATGGAGCCACAATCACTACATTCTTGACTGTGCCCCGGTATAGCTGGTATTTACCAAAGTGGTATAATACTGCTGTCTTACCCGAACCTTGCTGCCAGTTGAGCAGGGAGCAGTTCCGCTGAAAGAGCAATCCGGCATCGTGTTTCTGGAGGTCGGAAAACTTACAGGTTTTCTTTTTCATGCCGACAAACGTGAGGCCATCGATATATTCATCGAGTTTCCCGTCCCGCTGCATATCTTTGAACTTGGTTGTCTGCCGGATAAACTCTCGTTTCTTTTTGGCGATACGTTTCTCCGCGTAGCTATATTGCAGGCGAAGCTCCGGTGTCATTGTTTTCGGATAGGGCAACAATACATCATTGGCAATGATGTCCACCATTGAAACATATTTGTCGGTAATCCTGTCGGAAAAAGGATTGGCTTTGTTCTTCAGTTTATAGCCGTACTGTGTGCTTACCAGATCGTATTTCTTCCGGGCAACAACGTTTTGCCTTTTGATAATACGTCTTAATTTGCGAAGCACCTGGTCGGCAGATATCCTGATGTGTTTCTCCCAATGTTTTCTCTGTTCGTCGGTACAGTTAAGCGGAGGCCTCTGGTTGCGATATTTGGCAACATAGGCCTCACACCGTGCATATTGGCTTCTGAGCCGTTTGTGTGTTTTAAGTTCATAGAGGTATTTTTCTATAATCCTATCAAAAGATTTACCACCAATGTTGGCAGACAGGCTTTTGAAAAGCGAGTCCATATGATTGGATTTTTGTACTACGGTTTTCTTTTTACCATCTTTGTCCGTATCACTCTTCGATTCTTTATATGCCTTTAACCGGCTTTGAAGACTACCCTCGGAATACATATTTTCTTCCTGAAGGAGTTTCAGTTTCAGCTTCTTTTTCTGAATACGCACATCATCCAGCCGTAGCCTGAGTTGTTCCATAGTAATGAATTCCTCCGGCTGGTAAGGCTGCTGTTCGATAAAGTCCGATCTGCGTAAGAAAGCCATGACCTTTGTTTCAAAGTTGTCAACGCCGACAGACTTAAATGTATTTGCAGATAAGTATGTTTGCCCGACAAATGAGAAGTCACGGTTTATCATATTAATGTAGGTCCTGTCACCGGACTCGCTCGCCAGATAGGACTTTGGCATAACAAGCAGCATCAACCCGGCAGGTTTTAGCATCCAGAAAGCTTTATGGCTGAAAAAATACTGCGATTTGACACCTTCTATATCGAGGCCAAAAGGGGGATTTCCCAGTATCATATCGAAAGACATATTCGGATCATAAAACTGCATGTCGTTTACTTCGATATTGGCATCCGGGTACAAACATTTGGCTACCTTGACCGCATTTTCATCGATATCGAAACCAAAAGCATTATACTGGTTCGGCAGGTGATTAAAGAAATTTCCGATACCGCAACACATATCCAATACGGTTTCGGAAGGTGTAGGCGCCGCCAGTTCCACCATTTGCCGGCATAGCCCATGGGGAGTGAAGAACTGGCCTGATTCGAGAGCCTTTTTAGCTTCGGTGTAATCGTAAAAGTTGGCAAAATCTTTCATCTCCAGCCCATGCAATCCCCCAATTCCGGTATAATAGTTATATATATCGGTATTGGTAAAATCTTTTTTTCCTTTAAGGACAGAAATAAGAATCCGTTCGTTCAACAGGGCACGTTCACTTTGTGATATTTTAGTATCAAGAATGGGATATATCATGCTGCTTCTTCGGTATTTTCTATTTGATTTTGAGGATGGATTACAGAAATGAGCTTTTCGTTGCGATATACATAATATTTACGTCCGAGTCTATCGGCTGTGTCCTGTACTTCGCTCCACCGGCGAAAAGCCTGAGGTTCGAGTTTGCGGTGATTATTGGTTGGCCGGTAAAAACATACGAGCAGTCCTTCCATCAGTTTTTCTTTTTTCAGGATAGAAATATCAATCGCTTCTATGGATTCTTTATGTCCTCCGACCAATATATACCATTTACCTTCATCAAAGAGGAAACCGCAGTTTACCAGGTAGTCCCTGCGATTCCTGTCGATTGCATTCAAGAATTCCTCTTCGTTGTCGGCATAGGATGCCCCATGTTTTCCGGGGCTCCATTTCCTGTCCCTTATTTTGGACAGGCAGTTGACGATATCATCATCGTCCTTATTCTTTTTATATGGTGAAAGGCCCAGCCATTCAAGGTTTCCCAACTCGATAAGGGCATCTATCCTCTCAGGCTTTTTATAGAAATTGCGAAGGGTATTTACTACCCGGCCAAACTGGCTCAAAGAATCGGATTCGAGTGTAATATAACGGATCTTTCCGTCTTTCTTTGTTGCGATAAGTATACACATGATTATTGTTTTTAGGGTTATTACCGGATATAAAAGGATGGCAGATAAGCCGGGATGCAGTGAATTAATACCAACCGGATATCTGTTGATAAAGAATAGTGTTATAAGTATGTATTGGGTTATAGGTTTACACTAATAATCTATTAGTTTGTATACCTGGGAGATTTCTTCCTTTCTAAGACCTATGTATGCCTTGGTGACAGATATGGAAGAGTGCTTGAATATGGTGTTCAAAAGGATTAACGATTCGGCGGACTTACCGGATTTTTCATATACCATCCGTCCGAATGTTTTTCGAAAAGTATGCGTGGAGAAGTTTTGGACAGGTAATTTATACTTGAACTTGAACTCTTTCAGCCTGGCATTGATATGTTGAATGGTATACGGTTTATCTGTATATGGGCTTTTAAAAATATATTCCTGTAAATCAGGTTTTCCCATTAACTGGTATATTTCGTTATACCTCTTTCTTACATTTTTATTGAGTTCAATCTCGCGGTTTTTACCTGTTTTCTTTTCGGTTATCAGGGTAGTATCCTTACCCAGAATATCAGCCCACCGTCTGGCAATCACATCTGAACACCTGAGTTGGCAGCTAAATGCCACATAACAAAACAGTTCCCACATATACTCTTTTTCGGCTCTCAGGATGCCCAGAAAACTATAAAAGTCATCGATAGGAAAATAATCAGCCGTTGTCAGTACGCCTTTTTGTGCCATAATATTATAAAATAAAAAAGGCAGACTTATATGATAGCCTGCCTGGGATGAACGATTGTCGTATTATTTATAAATAAGATTGTCTTGAAGAACCTCTTTCCCGGAGTATCCTTGTGCTGCCATTATATAACTCGCAGGCACGTTTGACTAACTTTATTCTGTTGCCGGTATCAAGGTCAGCATAGAATTTCTCTGCTGCACCTCTGGTTGTTTCTTTGGTGTGATATATCCATTTATTCCAGAAGTGTTCCCATTCCCAGCCGAATATTTTTTGAGATTCTTCCAGATGCCAGGCATTCCACATATAAAAGAAGAAACTGGAGACGATATTCTCGTTTGTTTCCTCTTTAAGTTTTTGCTTTTCGATTTCGAATAAATAAACGGTGTCGTTTTCCTGTTTAGCCAAATGGTAGCATAAATGCCTGACCATATCGGAAAGAATATCTTTTCCGGCTTCATATTTTTGTAAGGCCGGGCCGCCATAATAACCGAAAATGATTACTTCCTGATCAAACAATATCAGTTTTTTTGCACCCCAATAGCCGGAACCATCTTTATTCTCACTGAAATTTATTTCAACGCCTTTTTCCATGTTTAACAGCTTAGATGCCAATTCTGAAACAGTACATTGGGTATCTGTTTCTGAGGTTTGTTATCTGATCTGTTCATTGCTTTTTTGTATTTGTGGTGAGGGTTGGGTTCCATGTTGAACTCATTTTTCAAGACTTCGTCTGACAGATATTCTGTCATTTCGGTATCGTTCTTTGTTATTAAACCAAAATCAGGATTTCTATCCAAATCAGAGACGGAACATTCTTTCATGCCTTCATCAAACCAAGCCAATGCTCCTTCGAAATAGCAATGAGGACATTTATCGGCCCCTGTCGGTACCAGCATATTTGTGTCACACATATTGCAATGAACAAGGTCACCATCACTTATATAATGGTATACACTAGTAATTTTCTTATTCATACTCCTTTGTTATATGTTGAAATCCTTTTCCATTAAGCCAAACCGGAGCTATCCGGTCAATGGCTTTCATTGCCTGTTCCACAGTAGCGATCTTTGTGCAACCAAAGAAGCAGCCTGTCATCGAGTAATCGCTGTTCGCTCCGCAACTGAATGTGTAAGTGAATGGCGCTTTATCGATAACGTATATTTTACCTCTCCGGCATTTCCGGCTCCATACATCCTGTGTGACTACTTCACGGTTGTAGTGATCATTTGTTTTTATCCAGTTTGTCATAATAATTACAGGATTCTTTTTTTATTATATTTCATCTGAAAAATATTGCTTCTTTACCTGTATCCTTTGTATTGTATACCTAAGGTCCATCCGGCATCTTTCTAGCCTAACCCCAATACTTTTTCGCAGAATTCCTTATATTCCCAGAACTTCTCACCTTTGTAAAAATCAAACAGCGGATAAATACAAAATCCGGATTTGCCTGTTTTGTCAGTTCGAATACCAAGCTGATTTTGTTCCAGCCAATCGAGTATTTCTTCTCCTTTATTATTGGTATCGATAAACTGGCAACCGGCATTGCGGGAACAATCAGGAAGATTGACCGTGATATATTCCCCATCATCGATTAATTCTCCTTTTTCATATGTTATAAGGTTTATTACTATGGGGCTTCCTAATCCTTCAAGATATGTGTTTACTTTGGGGAATACCCATTTATTCCGATAGCGGAGTAGGGTAAATCCTATGCCGTTAATTGTAACTTGTTTTGTTTCCATGTTTTTAATATTTCCCGTTTAGTTATTTTTACCTGGCGCAGATAAAAAGCAAAAGCCATGCTTATATTAACATGCAGATGTTTTGCCTTTGAAGTCTTCGGGACTTTCATAATCCCCTTTCAGCCATTTGACGGCGTCTTCCTCGAACTCGAATTCCTCTACGTTGCATTCGCCCGAAGTATTGTCGAAAGCGATGAACTTATTGCCCTCGGGGAATATTCCGCAACGGTTATAATCCGGATTATCCCTGACAATCTGGTAAACGAATGTAGAACCGTCACCCCCCAGCAAATATTTTAGTAATTTTTCCGCTTCGGTTCCGAATAGTATTTTGTGTTCCATTGCAGATATATTGTAATAAATCGTTTGTCATATCTGTTCATTTTTATCTTCCCGTATCTTTATGGACAAAATGCAGGTTGTCGGTATCATTCAGGCAGATATGCTTTCCGACCTGCAGTTGATAAATGTGGTATCCGGACGCTGGTACCTGCCGTTTACATAATCGTTAGCCACCTTTTTATACGTGAGTCCGCAAATTAGTCCTCCTCCATCGAGAAACCTGGCATCATCGTCATTGGCGTTAATGACAGGATAACCGCGGAAAGTGCCGGGTAGTTCTTCCCCGAATACGGCTGCCACACGGTATCCTTTTTTGAGCAGCATGTCGCAATCACTCCAGTTTTCACCGGAATAGGAAAAGGTAAGGTCGTAATTGCTGTATTTCTCTGCAAGTTTGGTATGCTCCAATACTTTAGTATAGTCGTAAAACTGCAAATCCGGATAAAGCTGAAGTATATTCCTGCCATCCAGGACAAATTCCTCAAGGTTGATATCGGATATACAGTTGAGCCGGATTGCCAGTTGTAAACCGGATTCTTTTGCCTGAATGATGGCTTTGTCAATCTCATGAGTTAACAAACTCATAAATGCCGGACGATCCTCAAAAAAGAGCTTCGTCTTTTTTATACGGGATTTCTGTATCGGACCTCCTCCCTTAAATGTCAACAGCTCTATCTTGTTTCTGCCGGAACCATGCAGGCAATATTTACTGCAATTGCAGGATTCGGGACAGACACTGTAACCGCTGATATTGTGCGGCGCCAGATAAACGCCATAGGTCATTACGTTTCTACCCATACTTTTAATGAGTTTGGGAGAATTACATCCTCCCAGATAACTTATTCCTAGTTGTCTTTTCAGTTGATTCGGATTCATAATTCATTGTTATTTAGCATGTTTTTATAATCAGTCTTTGGGATAACAGGATAGCCAGTATGCTCTCGGACCAAACCTTTCGAGCCCTTTATTATCGGTTACCTTTTCGAGGATAAATCCATCTTCCCTGAGTCCGTAAATATCATTCATGTCCCCGTATTTGAATATATGGAAGATATCTTCTTTTTCAGGTTCTTTGCCAAAATGCATCCTGAACAGGTCGACAGGCAGATAAAGGGACATTTCGTTCGTCCGGTTTGTTTTAGAGATGAAGCCGATGTCACACCCAAAAAGGAATGCCGTTTTGTCTGTATATTTGAGCCATACATATTTCATACAGGACCATTCGCGCTGGCAATCCACATTCTCACAATACCAATAGCCATGTTCGAACCGGGGCTGTTCCCCGCAAAGCGGGCAGCAAGCTACGGGAAGATTGCTTGCATATCCAATAACAGGAAGCCGGACTGAACTGAGTTGCTCCCAGCTGTCTATTCCTATTTTCTTACCAAGTGTGACCATTTCATTATCCTTAATAAGGTGGGCATCGTAAGCATATTCAATCAGGTCGTCACGGTGTATAACGCAGGTGGGAAAATAATTCAGGTCCTCCCGTATCTTTCCTAACAATTCTTTTTCTTCTGGAGTCAGGGCGGGTTTGGAACCCAGATATAACCTAAGTTTTTCGAGTGTTTCTATAAATCGCATGTTTCTTCTTTTTCAGGGTTATTTAAAAACCGTTCGGGAATAGGGATTTGCATTGCAGTTTCGAAAAGTACCTGCCGTGCCGTTTTCCTGTTCCATTTCGCTTTTCCGGCGAACCGGTTAATGATGGATGCCGAGGCCTGTACCGATAAGCACCGGTCGATTCCCTCCATAAAGTCAAGGGCTTCTCCGGGGGTATAGCCGTCACGTACAAGTGTTTCAGCAAATACTTTGACTTCTGAAGTGGTCATCCGGGAAAAGCCCGGGAATAATTTCCTGTCCATAATCAATGCAGTTTTTTCCCGCAGGCGGAGCAAAAATTACCCTGCTGCGTCCTGCAGTTACCACACTCTTCACCTAAGCCTTTGGTGTAGGCGTCTATAGCTTCGGCATAGAGGTTATACAGGATGTGATGCAGTTCGTCCCCGGCTTCGTCTTCTGCCAGTCCTTCACCGGCAACAGCGGATTCTTTCCCGTCAATATAGAGTTGTAATTGGGATTGCCGCAATACATCGTCACGTTCATGATAGTCAGGAAGATATTTCTCAATAAAGTCCCAGAATTTTTCCGTTATTCCAAATGCATTAGTCTTTTTCATAGCCTATAAAGTTTTCATCATTAATCAACAGATAATAGTAACCGTTCAGGCAGTCCTTATATTCAAGGTTCAGGTAGCCCCGGATATCGCCCGGACTATTGTAGTTATCGCCTTCCTTACATGGTTCTATTGAAATAGTCATTTCATAACCCCGGAAAGGAATACGGAAAGAAGTGTACGGGCTTTTATTGGCAAGTGCCTGCCGGAACAATTTTACTTCCCAGGGATGCTTTTTAGCGATGGATGTAAGGGAGATTATTTTGCCGGAATTTATGCTTCCGCCGCTGATGCCGTTTTCGCAGGCCGTCTTATTTTCATCCGCAACCAGGCATTTGCGGATAAACGGATTGGTAAAGGAAGCCTTAGCCGCTTCCCGCTTGCATTTCAATACATGCCTGCGCTCTGTTTCCCCGGGTGTGTCAACCTTAGCATCCTGGGGATAGTATATCCTGGAAATTCCTGAAAAGTCCGTAAACGGATAACCTCTTTTGCGGCTTCCTTTCATGAACATGTAGACACTACCGTTCCTGTCATTGATAAATAACCTGCGTTTTTTACCTAGATACCGGATATAGAGCGTATTCGGGGTATCAGGGTTACGAAGGTATTCTTCCCCCGGAGATAATTGGGGTATTATGGTTGTTTCTGGCATGGTAAAATCAGGTTATAAATTTTGTTGAATAGGGTTTCTTGTAGTTCATCGAACGGGGATTCCCCGCCGTTCAGCTCCTGATAGGCCTCTTCATCAAATCCGCATTCGGAGCAGATTTCATCCTTTATTATCTGGAATTCGTTTTGTGCCAGGTCGCATATAGTATCATCTTCATAATTGTCCGGAAGATATTCTTTCCTAAGTTTAGATTCCATTTTTTCTTGAAGGGATGAACCTGCATACAAGACACTGTCATCTGTTCTATTAACCTTGGAAATAAGTGTATCCATACCCCAGCCGCATAACGCGATAAGCATCATCTCCGGATTTTCCTGCAAATATGCACGGATGAATTGCCTGCCGACTTTATGAAAGCCTTCATCGTCACTGTTTATTTCGTTAATCAGGACTTCTGCAAAACGCCCGCATTTATCTTCATTTTCGAGAAACCTGTCGATAAGCTCTTTTTCCTGTCCGGTCTTTACTATAAAATCATGCTCTTTAAGCCATGATACAATACACTCCAGTCCTTCAACTTGCACATTTTCCAAAAGTTCGTCCCAGTCCTCGCCGGCTTCACCGTTCAGCGTACACATCAGGCGTCCGTCTTCAAGGTAAATATCATAGACCGTGGCCGCTTCAAATCCGCCATAAGACCCAAAGCTGCTATTATGGACTACGACTATGGGAGAATTGGAATATTCTTCTTCGGTCCGGTCAACCGTATGGTGTACTCCGGCATTTTTATAAAAAGTTCCAATGCACCCTTTCGGTTTGACGGCATTAGCTATAGTTTCCACCAGTTCTTTGCGAACCGGATTAATCAGTCCTAATACTTTCATAATAAGCTGTTTTTTAGGGTGATACTTTTCTGCTTAACTGGTCTTAAGCAGGTTTGATTACTATTTAGAATAGGGTAAGCCGGGATAAAGGGTTTTATTTTCTCAGAAAAAAATAAAGCCGCTATATCGGAGTGAAATAGCGGCCTTGAAATGTAGTTTTAGTCAGGGTAAAGGTTCGGAAATCATATCCGGAAATTCGCTGAACGGTATCAGGAGTTGTTTGCCGTATTTACTGATACTATCGATCATACCTTTTATTTTCTGTTTATTTTCATATCTGATATGTGCGTCTATACCAGCTTTACATTCTTTGATAATGTATTCTATTTCCTGATCTCCATAATATCCGGAACAACAGCCTGTTTCCTCTCCTGTATTTTCTGAAGTAATAATATAACCGTATACCTCATTGTGTAAATAGCTATTATAGATACCAATTTCTTCCTTGAGATATGCTTCGATTTTCATCCTGCGGCTGGCTGTAATACGCTTCCAGCGGAAATCTTTCAGTACCTTTTCGACCGGAACAGCGATAATTCCAAAGCGACTGGTATCCCACCGACAAGAAAAGCCGGTTGTATTAACTGATAAACCGCTATGGTCATATAGATAAACAGGCAGGGCAATATATTCTTTCCGGAAGGATTTGGTAAAGACGCCAAATTCCCCGTCGAAAACCTCGTCACGTTCGAAGTGTTCGTCGAAATCTTTTTCAGGTTGATAGTTCCGGTGTCCTGTATATATAACGCCTAAATTTTCATAAAAGGTTCTCGGGCTTTCGGCACATTCCTCCCGGTGGATATGGATGGCATATCCTCTGTATGCTGTTGTGGAAATAATATCCTGGTAATTCATAAACTCGTTTGTTAATTTTCTTCCGGTGCGGAAAAATAATCGGGATATCTATTATATTTTGCCTGGGAAAGTGATACTTTATCCCAGTAGAAATCCATTTCAAGATGGGGAATATCTGTTATTTCTGCCAGTGATACATCTCCTAATTCACTCATTTCGGCATCTCCGTTGAGAATAACATAACAAAACAGAATATCTGTATCCCGATCCCAGCTGTGAACGAAAATATCGGTACGGCCAAAGAAATAGTGTGCATACACTGTTGTTGACTGGTAGTAGTCGGGAATCATTTCGATTTCATTGTTCAATCGTTCTATAACATCCCTGAAAGTATCGGGATTCTCGCTTACAATAAGACGTTGATTAAGCGGTAAGAATTTCTCTATGTTTTTCATTATAATTAATTGTTTTCTTTCCACCATTCAAGAATATCAGAACGTTTAAGTCCATACTGTTCTAATGCTTGTTTTAAAGTATGACAACCATGAGCTGTATAGCTCCAAAAATCACCTTTTAATCTAAAGTGAACCACTTTCTTTATATTCATATTGATTAGTTATTTATTACACATATTATAAAACATATCGGTCATTTCCTCACGTTCATACTCATCTGCGTTGAAATCGAAGAACGCTCCGGATGCCTGAAGAAGACCATAACAGTCGTCCCAACTCATTTCAGGTTCAGGGGGAGAACAGGTATTGACCATATCCCGGTGTTCTTGATCATGCTTCCTTTCCTGTTGCCGTCTATATTCATGACGGTACCAGTTCACAAACTTATCTTTCGGTATCCTGTATTCAATTTGTAAATCCCGGTAACGTCCTTCAGGATAGAGATGGTGCCGGTAAAAGTGATTTTTTACTTCCTGCACAATACCTCCTTTATTGAACAAGCGGTGGGAACGGGGTGTAAACCGGATAAGGTTATTTTCGCAGCTGCTTTTATAGGGATGCTCGTATTGGATAATTACTCCATCCTTGGCAATATGCACAACAATATAGATAGTCGGACCTTCGTACTTCCGGTAATCGACGATCTCAAATGTTTCGTCGTCTATATGAATATAAAAATCCTGTTGCTGTCCTTTGATAAAGCGTTCAAGTTGCCTTTGCGACTGGCTGTAAATATATGTTCCCGCCCGGCATTGTCCCCGGTGGCTCAGGTTGTTGTAATAATACCTGTATTGCTCACGCGATTTGCACTCGAAATGATCCGGTATATTATAATAGGCATTATAGGTAGCATCCAGCAGGCAGAAATCGTATATCTGCTGGAAGGTTTTGGTATTGTTTGGTTGCATGATTTGTTCTGATTTTACCTCCATTCTATTATTTCAGTATTCTTAACTTCTGCTGCACCGGCATGTAAATCTGAAACGTTGAAAAAGTAATCCATCTCACACAGGATGTTATCGATACCCGCTAAATCCAGATTGTATTCAATTTCGACTTCTGTTATTACTGTTACTTTCTTTATTGCCATTTTAGTTAGTCCTTAGGAAAATTTTTAATTGATTGTCGTTTTTATATGGGTGAACCTTACCGTTGTAATGAATTTCTGCCGTTATCATGCGAGTGGAAAAATACAGCGGACAAAATGAATAATCCCTTCGTTCAACATAGCGGGTAAATACAATCTTCACTTTCCGCCTGAGGATGATCTGCTCTTCTTCGATGGTTTCGAGGAAATCCCTTTCATTGACAAACCGGTAGCCGATCCCTGAATTATCCGGCCTGCAATAATTCCGGAGCTTATGTTCCATTCCCTTGTTTATCCAGTTTTGGATATTTTCCGTAACATTAGCCGCATCGGTAAATGGCGGTAAGGGTGTAAATCCGGGATATTTCAGTAGCTTACTCATCTTTTATACGAATCAAGTTCAAACTCGTCTTCATAGACTTCTATTTCTTTTCCGCTGCCACCAATGCGGACAAGCCATTTAAAACCAACTTTTTCCATAAGTATTATATTACGATACCCCAAATAGGGTTCGGTTAATGTCGCTGTTCTTCCGTCTTCCATTATGATTATCCTTTTATTACTTTCCAGTCAAGAGTTTCAATGCCTTCAGTGATCTGTGTGAACGCTTCGTCAAGATCATTAATCAAGACTGTCGCAATTTTTTGTTTTCCCCATCTTTTTACCTGGTCGCTAATACGAATATTAACTCTGACCTTAATGCCGACTATACCGGTCTTAAGAGTTTTGTTAACATGGTCAATGACTTCATCGAGAGTAGTTTTGCAGAAGCTGACCGAGCGCATTTCTCCTGTACTTAGTACCTTTATTTCGACACGGACAACCGGTGTATAGGTTAGAGGTGGATAAACTTTCATATTGCTTGGGTTTAATTATTTTTTATTAGTTCCTGATTAAGATTAAGTGAAATAAGTTGTGATTTAGTTTGAAATGAAATAAAAAAAGCGGCACTTCACAGAAATAGCCGCTTAGTGACAGTTTGTAGATACTTTTACTTATTCTCTGAAATCGTCAACATATACTTCAAAATACATCTCTGCAATTATCTGATTACGTTCAGCTCCTTCGGCAAAATTTTCGGGTTTGCTACCGTAGGTGATAAACAAGTCAGCTTCGGTTTCTTTGTCGATGTCATCTGAGTCGATAATGGCACTTATCCAGAGTGATTTGTTCTCGATAAATTCAAGAACTTCGGGGTCGTTCTTTGCATCGGCAATCAGTTTTTCGGGGTAGCCTTTATATTTTCGAAAAAGTTCCAAATCCCGTCCTTCGGCGACTCCACAAAAGTTTGACTGATCAAATTCGCAGTACCAGAAACTTGTGTCGGAAATAACGATGCAGAACTGGAGCGTGCCCGGATCGGTAAATGCGATATCGGAGCGGAATAAATTGAGTTCTATTTGGTTATTTGACATGTTATTATAATTTCTACCTAATACTAATCTCTTGGAGAATTTACTTCCGCTTTTGGAGAATTGAATTTTACATTTTTAATCTTGGATATGGTTTATGAATACCGTGACGGTGGCATCCAGCTTCAATCTCCCATTGAAGTGTTGTCTTTCTAATATTTTTAACTCTTTCCAAATGCTTTTTACGATATACTTCAGACTTATAAAAGTCTGCATCACAACAGTAGCACTGGAAAGCATAGCCTTTTATCCGGGATTTGAGCAACGGACGTCCACAATGGGGACAAAAGCGCCTTGTTTTCATATTTATTCTGTTTCTATCAAATTTTCATTCTATAGATTCCTTTTCAGGAACCAGCGAGCACTGCTTTTGTAGTTTTTCCTTAACAGGCGGATGCCGGGTGAGGGACGATAAGTACGGATATACCCAGACCTTGTCGTTGTTCTTATTTCGCAAAATTTGCGGCGGTTAAAGCAATAGAATGGTTTCATACATTTCCTTCATTTATATTACAGCAAGCTATCCAAAGGATGCGTATCAGGTTATCATTGTGATTATTTAGCTCCTCTTCAGTCCATGCTCCGTATTCCTTAAGTTCCTGTCGGAGGTTTTCCGGATCTATCTTGTTTAGCTCCGTTTGTATTTCTTCCAGCTGCATCATTTTGACCAGATCTTTTTCGCAATCGCCGGGATGATCGACCCATTCGGCTAACTCTTCTGGAATATCCAAAGGGTCTATATAATTGAATGGTACTTGCATAGCTGTATGTTTTTATTTTAGCGGTTAATGTTATCTGTTTGGTTGAAGTAGATAATCTTCAATGGATTTGTATTTGTTGGTAGTAACTACATTCTCGTTGAAGGCATTCAGGCAATGAAGTAGTGCTTTGGATAATGTATCATACCTGCGGTTGAAAGATTGAGCATTATCCAGACAGTAAGCATTCACTGAATAATTAGTGTACCCGGTGATCTCTTTTTTAATCGTGACATACCAATCGAAATGAAGTTTTAGCTTGAAAGAGTCTGCTTCACCGTTTTTCATCAGCCTTTCTTCGGCAAGTAAGCGTTGAATAAGTTCTTTGCCGAGCCAGGCGTCACAGTCCCGATAGGATTTCATCTGGGCGGTGTATTTGGCTGCATATTCTTCAATATCCTTTTCGGTGAGTGTATTATTATGGAAATAGTGAATGACTTCCGGGACGAAAACAGATATCTTTTTACTATCTATATCGAAAGTATAAGTTTTAATGTGTGTGTCCAGTGCTTGTTTTAATACAGCGATGTCTATTGTCCGGGTGAAGTTTACCCATTTAGGAGTTCTCTTACCTTCTGTTGTAATCTCGTGCTTGATAAAATCGACACGGACATTCCCAAGCGTTTCTTCGAAAGCTTCAAGTCCGTCCTGTATGGGGCTGATATTGGCATACTCATCCTTGTAATAGCATTGGAGAACGCATCGCACACGGTTGATAGTAAGTATATAGTATTTTTTGTCGCAGGATATTTCGACATTGCATTGCTGGTCGCTAGTACCGTCGAGTAAGATGTTTTTGGGATGGGCGGGTGCCCAGTAACAATCGTAATCGAGATAAACACAACTTCCATATTCAGATTTACAAAATCCCATGATGGTATATCCGGGAAAATCAATGAAACAATAGTTACGGAATGTACAGGTCTGTCCTTTTTTAAGGTCATACTTACAATCGGGCATGACATCAGAGAGCTTATCGAATATCTCGACTTTTTTCTCTTCTGCCCATCTTAAGAATTCATCTTTATATGATTTCATATTATTTTTTATTTTCTGGTTTTATAATTCAAAACTCACAGCATCCTCCTCGAATGCGGTATTATGTTTCCCGTTATATTCAATTACCATATCCTGCGGGATATAAGAGTTCCCGTCAGCTTTAAATTTACCCGACCCTATCATATCCTTCAATGTATGCTTATCACCTTGAATGACAGATTCTATTTCCTCTTTATTTCCCTGAAGGGTTATCCCCAACCGGAGCCATATCGTTCTTTCCATATGAGGTTATAAAAGGTTACTTATTTAAAGTTCAAATATCTGATGCCGGTTTTCTTATCGGGATCATTTACGATGCCATAGTATGCGCCGGTAGCGCCTAATGAACTAAACCCGAATGTCCGGAAACGGAATACGGTTTTATCCCGGCAAATAACTTTAAAGAATTCGCTATCCGGTTCGTAGCCGAATGCTGTAACGGTAGTGTTGTGCGTGTTACCTTCATAAGGTATTTCAACAGGCGTGCCGACTGTCATGAACAAATCGATTCCCCTTACTATATTCGCGTATTGTTCGTCCTGCGCTTTGGCAAAATCACCACCTGCCGTCCCATTCAGGTATTCTAAAATTTCCGGCGAAATAAGATCTAAATCCATCTTGTTGTCTGCCGCCTCCAGTATTTCTTCCCTTGTCAGTATCATACGATTCATTTTTAGCTGTTCTTTTGTGTTTCCGTCATTTTCCCGTATACGTTTATCCCAATCCCCAAACGGCTCAAACTCCTTCCTGCGATAACAGTTAATTTTGCCTGTGTATAACGTGATTTATAATGTTATGCGGTCGATACGGCCGAGGTCGATCTCTTCTTCTTTGTCATCGTTGGACAAAGTGAGAGTCCTACCGGAAACCCGTATAAAGGTTGATTTACGTTCAACCCCATCAACGGACAGTTCTATGGTTTCCCCCTGAACAAAGGATTTGAGTATGTTCTTTTTATTCATTGCTATTTTTTTTACCGGAAATAACTTTATCCAGTAATTCTTCCCGGACATTCAAAGTTCTGGCAAAATCCCGTAACTGGACAGAATACCTGTTTTGATAACAGCTCTTTTCCATATCACTTTTGGATTGGTCTATCATCTCTTTTATTTCCAGAAGATGCCTTTTTACTATATGCTTATAATAGTGGAGCTTCCGGTTTCTATTGCGGGATTCGTCCTGTATTGCTTTTCTGTCTGTCATTATCGACGAATATAAATATTTATAACTGTGCTTCATGAAGTGTTGGAATTTCCATCAGGCGGTTCAGCTTTCGTCCCTGCTGCCGTAGGATTTCCACAAAGTGATTCCTTTCTTTTTTACTCATCGGCGATTCGTCTTTCATATCGGAAAGGAACTGAAGGTAAGCTTTGTTGTCGCTAAGCCCGGCAATATTTTCACCAGGCTGCATTTTTGTATTTGAATTGTTAGTCTTACTCATATGGATGGTTATTAAGCGGTTTTTCTTAAATCGATGCTGCGTTCGGAATTGAATGCGTGGCGGATGACGGCAGCGTAGTAAGGCGCAAGAAGTTTTATCTCTTCATTGGTAGGATACGGGTATTTCTCATCGTAACCGTACTCTTCCATTGTCCTGATATTGGCTAGGTAGTCGTTGTGCCAGCCCAAGTCATGGAGCCTGGCAATGATATATTTTTCGAATCCCCGGGCGCACATTTCAATCATTGTTCCCCAATAGGGTTTTGAACGGTACTCGTCACACTTTTCGGAACGTATCCTGAACCCGGAGCTTTTGATTGCATCACGAAGAGCGCGGAAGGCAGGCAATATTTCATCGTCGCATTTTCCGGCCGCGGTATCCGACGCATAGGACAACGGACTTCCTTTGCGTATGCAGATATAGTTGTCGAGGGCGTGGAACCATTCGTGCGCCAGGGAACCCGCCCCACGAGTCTTGGTCAGGTTGATAACCTGCCTGAGCGGTTCGTAATGCGCGCTGGCCTTGCCGCTGCCCCTGGCCCCAAAGGCAAGGGCAAGCCTGTTGTCAAGGCAAAGTACGGATGGGGCTACTTCCAGGGCAAGGGCTAAATCCATCAGGGCGTCGTAGCCGTCATTCAGGCTGGCGGAACGGTCGACCTGATTGAGCCAGTTGCCGAATTCAACGCCGCGGAACGGGAAGACCGAGGAAAACTGTCCGGGAGATATATCGAGCGTTGCACGGTGGTCGCAGCCCACACGCGGACGGTTCCAGCCCCGGCGCTCTTCCGGTACGAAACGTATTTTGTCGTACGTCGCCTGCAGCTCGCCGGAATGATCGCGGATAAATGCAAGGGCGGTACCCACATCTTCGAAACCGCGTTTCAGGACGATGTTATTCTTTCCTTTCGGCGTGATGAAATGTTCCTTGGTACGGATAAAATAGCGGACGCTATACTCCGGTTCCGTATTTTTCTTCCCGGTGACGGACTGTTCCTTAATCCAGTCGATACAGCCTTCAATATTCCCGGACCTGAATTTTATATGGTTCCCTTTGGCTACGATATAACTGTTGCCGGAACTAAACTGGTGGGGGTGCACAATGCGGAAGGGATGGGGGCTGTAATCCTCCGTGGGCCAGTTGGCGGCTTTGAGTTCTTTTTCATGATTCTTAAAGTCTTCCTGCTGGAGAAAGGGCTGGGATTCGAAGGCACTGCCGCCTTCCAGTCCTGCCCTGATAACCCCGATGATGGACATAACACTATCTGCCCAGCGCCGGACACTCCTGTATGCGCTTCGCGGCTTGGCGGGAATGCTGTTGTAGAGGTATTGCAGCCTGATGGCGCAATCCTCAGTGATCAGCCCGTCGCGGGACATTTTCTGAAAATCGGGACGCGGAAATACTTTCGACAGGGGCTGTATCATCAGCGCATCGTCGGTAATCAGCCTGATGCGGTCCAGTTGTTGTCCGGCGAGGTCTTTTTTCGCTCCGCCTATCTTCTGTCCGAAATCCTGTATTGTATTGCCTGTTGTTACTATTGCTGTTTGCATAATTCCAATAATTTAATTTGTGAATACGGTGGATTTATTGCAATGACTTAGTAACGAATAGTACCAACCGGATTGAACCGGTTATAAGTCCTGCAATTTTTTGTAATGAAAAAGGCGTAAACTCCAATAGTCTACGCCTTATGATTATTTATAATATGTTTAAATGAGAGGAAACCGGTTACGGAGAGGTTCTTCGGGATATTTTTCCGCAAAGGTTTCGAGTAGCCTAGTGATATACGCCACACTACATTTATTACGGTCATCAACGGGATAGGTGGCATAGTCCTGCATCCAAGCCAGCACAAGCCCTGCAAACATCTGTTGCGAAGTGCGGTGCATCAGGCGCATTTATTGAAGGAACTCTTCTTTAGAGGTATTGAAACCTGCATTTGACAGGCTTTCTGCAATCAGGTGGATTTCCTGTTTTGACATAGCATATTTTTTAGAATGATCAATTTATATTTCGTCAACATAGATCGTAAAATCTTTCAGTTTGAGTTTTTTGATAAACCTTGCAAAAGCTACTGCCTTGGCAACCCATTTGTTTGAAGCTTTCACTTTAACTTCATGGGCGTATTTCATGTAGATGGAAACAACATATATCTTATCTTTTGTCTTCTTTTTCATGGGCTGGGGGTTATTGGGTTGTTCTTTGTTACACAGATGCTTGACGGCATAGTGTATTCCACGCAGGTAGGCAAGGGTTTCGACAATGGAGAGGTCGTAAATGAGGATTGTATCGCCGTGAGAGATTTCGTATCTTCCATCAGACTCTTCGACAATTATATTGATATCATAATCGGATGACAAAAGGCTTATTTTTCTTTCAACTGCCGCTATCATTACATTCTGCTTTAATAGATTTCTTTTGCCTTGCTTCGATACGCTTTTGCGCTATATGGCGGACATCGTTCTCGAAAACGGGAAGAAGCTTTTGCCTGTCGTAGAGGTAATAGATGTTGCTGACATCCTGAGCGTGGTATTCCGCAATACGATCGAGCAGGGTTTGTTCCCAATCTGCCGTATCGTACAAATAGAGCCATGTACCCTGATTGTTTATCTGCCAGATGAAACGCACCTGTCCGCACGTAGGCAACAACAATGGTAATATACTGTTGCTGAAATGGGACTGGTTCTCTTTGCATACCAACTGGCGGACAATTTTCTGCATAAGAATGGAAAGCCGGATTGGTTTCATAGCCGCTTGCTTTAATTCGAGGTTAGTTCTTTAATCAGATTTTCCGCATCACTCCGGACGCTTGCAGGAGAAACAAACCGCAATACTTCTCCACCAAAAACATAGCATCTGTAACGCTTATGAGAATGGCGTTCATCGGCAACCGCATCGAGTTTTTCAATTAATAGCTTTAGCCTTTCAACATCGTCCATCGGGCACAGGTATGTCGTATTCCTGCCCACAAGCCAGACAAAAGGTGCATCCGCTTTGGTGTCAATTACCTACTGTATATCGTCATAGGGATAGTCTTGTACGGAATGTCCAAGGTGTTTATGGACTAAATCAATCATTTCGTTGAAAAGGTTGTACTTCTCCATTTCTTTGATGAGCAACTTGTCTATGGTTGACTCGAAGCATGGGTAAAGCAACTGACCGTCCCACATGTAGTAGAAGATTCTGCCGTACATCCTGTTTTTATCTTTTTGCCGGACCAGCTGATGCAGATGGACATAGTTGTCGACAAAATAAATCCTGCTGCCGTGCAAACCGATTTCCCAGATGAATTTGTTGTTATAGACTTCGTCGGTGACAGCGAGTATGTTGAATCTTTCATTTTCGGACAAAGTGAGTTGCTCGCTAACCTTGTCGCTGATTGTAGCCATAACGACTGCGAGTTGTATTTTATCCATTGTTTTCTGTTTCCAAGTTGTTACATTTCTGAATTTCTTCTAAAATCTCTGGATATTTGGATTTGGCAATGATTTCGATCTTGGTGTGTTCTTCGCAGTTATTGCACCAGCAGTCGTTGCGGTCGAGGTCGCCACCAACGATCTTGTTACCATCATTGGGTAGTGTCCATGATTTGATTTCAACATCTTGTGATCCGCATTCTTCACAATACCAGACTTCTTTGTCTTCTTGTTCGGTTGCATCTTTTGGAATGGGTTCAAGTGCAACATGGGTTTCACAACGATTACAATAGCAGTTTTGACGGTCATCGTCGTCGTCAGACGGCTCAAAGTATTGCCCCCGATTGTTTGGATTGTCCCACATTTTCATCTTTACATCAGTGGAATGGCAGAGAGTACAACGAAATTTATCCTTCCTCTCATCAATCGCTTTACAGCCTTGGGTGTGATTATAGCCGGCGGTGACACAATCACTGATAATTGTATGCAGATCGATTCCATGCACATCAATACATTTGTCGATAAAATCTCTGTAATAAGCTATTACCTGTTCTTTTGCCTGCTCTATATTCTTATTCATTTTCGGATGTTTTTGCATGTTTCTTATTCAAAGTCTATATTCATAGCATTGCACCAATATGATTCTCCCGAAGTTTTTGATTCGTAAAAAATTTGTATCTGCCATTCGTCACTGATGTCCGGGTTATAGTCGGGTAATTCGCGGGATATTACATTCTGTAATTCGCGGGACGGTACTGAAAATTCTTCACCGAATTTATGTGAGTTAATATCTGCACATTGGAGAATTACACAATCGTTATCATTATCTGCTTCAATACGGGCGGAAACAATTGTTACAGGAAACTCCCGCACGTCTATTTCGCCACACTGGATGGCTGCGGTGAGGTATCCCTCTGCTTCCTGAAAGAGTTCGTAATCCCATTGAGCACGGATTTTCTCCAATTCACCGATTGATAAACCGTCCCATTCCGAATAATTTTTGTAAAGCCATTCCAGAGATTTTTCTTTACCAATCACGCAAGCCAGGTCATCGGAGGTCATAACATCATCCCTTCGCTCATAATTAGGTAGAAACTGACAGACAAAATTCCAGTCGTTACGGTCTGCCATATCTTCCCAGATACCATATCCTCGTGTGAACGAGCCATCGGGATTTTTACGGCGGAACTGGCGGGAGATATTGCCTTTACTTACTGTATTTTCCATATTTTTCCTGAATAATAGTTATTAAATCGTTGATGTGGTTTGGTGTAAAGTCTTCTTCGTAGATAGTATGTTCATCAAAAAGTGTGATAACAATTTCGCTTGTTGGGAATAACTCTATCTGGCTGTAAGGGGACGCAACACCGTAGTCCTGTTCATCCAGATAGAGTCCAAAAATATTCTCATCGCCTTCTATTTCGGAAATATTACCATACTCGCGGAGATAGCTGCGGATTTCTTCGATTGCTTCTTTTGCTTGCTTCTGAATATGATGATGCTTACACCAAAGACTGTGGAGATACCTATTTCTCTTTTGCATCTTCTTCGTGTAATAATGAAAGTATATCCATAATGTGGGTAGTGGTGAGGTCATCTTCGTAGAGCCAATAGTCATTATCGAGAAGTAAGGAGAGTTTGCCGTTCTCTTCGAGTTCGAGACGGCATAAGTGCCCTAATTCTCCATCGCCATCATCATTTACATAAAGGGCACACCATGTGCAGTCTTCGCCGAAGTCGATATTACCTTTTTCCCGGATGTGCTTTTTAATCTGTTCGATTCCCTGAGTAGTAAGGGCGTGTATCTGCGCATTGATAGAAGGCATGCACTCGAAATCCCATGTACCGAACTTGAATATTGCCTGTGCAAAGTATTCTTCGCCGGGTTCTTCTGCGATAACTCTTATATAAAGGTTTTCTTTGGCAGATAAGGAGTCGGTAATTTCTTTCAGTTCTTTCAGCGGCATCCGAATGGGACAACTAAGAGTGAGATTGAGGTATGCTTTATCCCTGTTTTCAAAATTGTCATTGATATCGAGGTAATCCCCAAATTTCTGACTGATTTTTTCTATGAATTCTTCTATTTGAGAAGGCGTACCTTCTGCATTTATGGTGTTGATACAGATATTTGACATAATGATTTTAATTTGAGGTTATTTATATATCTTGTGATTTATCGAATTGTTTTTGGTTGGTTTCTATCTGCATTTCGACGGCAGCAGCAAGGTCTTCGAGAATATCATCGTCCAGGTCTTCATAATAACCAACTACGCCATGAGAGTAATCGAAACCTTCGGTTGCTACACCTGTAATGTACCCACTTGCTGTGGCAAATTTCTCATCAAATTCAAGATTGATTGTTCCATAGTTCAAAAGCATTGTTGTATCCTTTGCTTTGGCGGCAGTATATTTTCTTGTTTGGACGATTCGGATGGAATATATTTATGTGGATGTTCCTGTATTTTCCAGATATTAGCACGGCAACAGCCTATGACGAGCGCATTTTCATCCGTCAGGAATATATCCCGCCTATCTCGCCCGAATGTATCCACAAGTATCTCACGCAATGTCTGGCTGAAATGCGGGCTATCGAGCAGGTATTCATCGAGCGTGGATTCTATTTGCGTGATATGCCCGGCATAGGATATGTCGTCCAACCGGCGTACATATACGGAACTCGGTACATCTTTCAGCATTGTTTTATATAATCCAAGTTCGATTCGTTGCAACCCGGATGACTGCAGGGACCGGATGATATATTCCGTCTTGCGTTCTTCATCATCGGCAGGAGGTGTAAGCCCGTCAAGGAAACCGGCGGAGTCTGTTATATTCAGCAGTTCCCCGTCACGATAGGTGTCGCTTTCAAATCCTGTAACCATCCATGCAAAACAGGTTTTACCCTCTTTGTCCGTATAACTGAAAGGTACCATATACGCACCGGTTGTGTATATGGTGCTTTGGGTAATATTGTGAATCCGTATGCCGGATTTCTTTTCTTCAAAGTCCCATTTGCCGTTCCGGAAGATATGCTGTTTGTTTTCCGGACAATCTGCTTCATCAGTCGTTACACGGATATAAAGGCCGTGGTTATGACCGGTATTCCCTATAATCTGTACAAATTGATTATAGGGAAAGCCTCCACCGGAAAGGAAAGATAATTCGAGATGGCACACTTCATTGACATCATCATGCCGGGAAATATAGACTTTATCCATTAGGTTCTTGAACACTTCGGCTATCAGTGAGTGTATCTGGGCATAGCTACCCGAAGCATATAGCCGGTTGACGCTTTGCCCCTGATTCTTTTTTACCGTATTATTCATGCCGGCACTCCTTTCCGCATAATTGCCTTATAGATTTCCCGCTTGGCCCTGTCATGGTCCGGCAGGGATGCGAAACGGCGTTGCAGGAAGATGACGCGCGAGATATTGGTATTTTTATCAAGCGTTACCCCGTCGTATTCTATCTTCTTTGCTTTTTTATCAGCGAGAAAGTGCAGGTTCCGGACCCGTTGCAGCAATATCTTGTCACCTTCATCTTCGGCTACAAGGTTAAACCCGGCATCCTTGCCGTTGATCATTGTTATTTCTACTCTCATATCGTTACCGCCCGTTTTATGTGTGGCCCTCACATTTTATATGATTTTATCTTTTATCTGAGATATTGTCCGATAAGGTATTGGCTCCGGGTAAGGCATTTGTCCCGGTTATCGACTACGATGATATCATAGATGCCGATATGCCCGGAGTGTGCGGATACCGCTTTGCCGAATGCCTCGAGATTATCGAATGTACCGGATAGAGGTATAACCGAAGCTGTGTATTTATAGAGCTCATGCTGTGAAACCATAGCCTTTGCCGTTCCTTTCCCGTCTACGACCAGATAGCGTTGCGGAAAGTATTTGCCCGACCGGTCGTTGGTTTTGTAACGGCCGCTGCCGGATACGGCGGAATAATAATAGCATACGGCGCTCCGGTATTTCCGGCAAACTTCGAACCATAGGCCGGGTTCAGGCTGGGATATGGTTTCCATGGTAAAGGTGATTTGCCGTGGATTATCCATCGACAGGCCGGAGAAATTTCCTTCCGTCTTATAATCCGGCCAGTGGGGACAACATACCGCCGCAACATGCCTTAGGGTTGTTTTCCCGGTTTGCACAAATTTCAGAAGGCTTTTGTGCAGGAATTTAATGTCGGTCCGGTTACCGGCTATGACACAGGTGGTGATACATGTTTCTTCCATTTTGACTGGCGCCCGTTTTTATGTGTGGCTCTCACGTTTTTATATTTATCGGTTATATTGTTGCATACCGTACCGGTTTTAAAAAAATAGGATAAAGCGGTACCGGTTTGTTTTATTCCGGCTTCGTTTTCCGCAATGCATTCTTCCAAAATATTGTGTAACAGCGGAACACAATACATTCAGGCATACTCTCCGTATTCTTTTTGTATTATGTCCCACTGTCGATATTTTTGGGAAAATGTGTCTCGCGACACTTGCGGTAATCCGGAGAAAAAATACTTGCAGTGTGGACAATCCGGGGTACAATCCCGGCATAGTTTCAATATTAGCGTCCGGATATAAAAAAGGCACGGAATATGCTCCGTGCCTGATCTATATTATATTGGTCTTTAAAGGCTTATTTTTTGATTTTCAGGTTTATTTCAAACATTGTCGCGTTTGCAAAGCAGGTAAAGCGGCTATGGTGAAGGTCTAAGTCTTCCAATTCCTCGAACTGCCCTAAAAAGGCGATCCCGTCCGTCGCTGTAGGGAATGTCGTCGCTACCGGATTGCTGTATCCGTATTTGCCGGTATCCCGCTTCATTTCAAAGTCCGTTAGCCAGCAATATCCTTTTAACAACTCAAAAACCGTTTTTACCAATGCCTCCGTTTTCAATGCGTTCGAACTCTTCTCCATCTTTTTTGCCTCTTCCGTTATATTAACAATTACGATTCACAATCCAGGTTATTACAAAATTAATGAAATCCCGGCAGGCTAACTTACATTTTTACCTGTTTTTATTCACAAGATTGTTAATAACCTGTATAGCAAACCTTTCTCCACCATGATTAATAATAGCGGATTAAAAAACAAATAAAAGCTTATATATAAATATAGTATCCCTATAAGCTATAAAGCATTTATAAATAAAAATTTTATAACTTGGAGCAGATATCATATATTCTGCTTCCAATTATTTTCAGAGTTCAGCACACTCGATCCCCACCAATACTTATCGACCTTACTTTTCGCTTTCGCTTCATGGTGTTGCCTGTTGTCGGTTTGTAATACAGCGCAGGACATTTCAGTAAGGTTGCTGCCACCCGGTTTGCCGCTAATTCAGTAACGGCTCGTTCTAATTATCTCCCCAGAACTTGCTATAAGAAGGTGTTTTTATAAGGAATAGGTATTTGAAAAAAAGATGTTTATTTATGGTGAAAATAACACAACCTCTTTCTTTCAGGGACTATCCATCCCTTTTGCATCAGTTTTTGCATTTACCCGTCCGCATGACCACTATTTTTGCTTTTTATGGATTCACAGGCTCCGTTTTGCAGCTTCACAGCCAATAATACAAAGTGCAGGAGAGGTTTGCCTGCACTTTGTATAATCCAATGGGGACAATCTGAACTTATAGGGCGCTTACAGACCATATACAGCGCCGTTTCATAGCATAATATCCCTATAATCCCACGTTCGGGTATGCTTTTCATTGGTTACATATTGGTAAAATTGAAGTATTGCAGAAAAAATCCCCGTACAGTTTCGATATCAGCATCCGGATATAAAAAAGGCACAGAACAATGTTCCATGCCTGTATTGTAGATATAAATTAGTATTTGTAACGTTAATCCCTTATTCTGTTTCTTAAATCCATACTTCCGTGTAATATCCTGACTATCTCTATCAGTTTGTCAGATATATTCCGGTAGAAAATTATATGCTTTCCGGCAATCATGCCATAGAGTCCTTCTGCTACAACATCGTAACTTTTACCAAGAGCTGGATTCTTCGCTATATCATAACAGAGTTCAATCAGCATATTATAGTAAATATCAGCTTGCTTCTCAGACCAGGTATCAAGTGTATAACTCCAGATACCCGACAGGTCTTCGACGGCTTTATTGGTAAAGCGCAACTTTGCCATATTATCCTTTAGCCTTTTTTAGCGATTCGAGATGCCTGACCGGATCGAAACCTTTGGCGACACCACTGTCAACCCCCTTGCGAATAGCCGCTTTGAGAGCAGACAGACGTTCTTCCTCTTCCTCCAAAAGCCGTAGTCCTGCACGGATTACTTCACTGGCATTTTTGTAGCGCCCTTGAGAGATACTGCTTTCAACAAACCGGTCAAAGTAACTACCCAGCGATACAGATGTATTCTTTCTCATTTTCTTTGCATTTTAGACAAAGTTACCAATTTTTGGTAATAATGCAATACTTTTTATATCTTTTAAGATTTATAGTATTGGTATCCCTGCATATCTCTCGGAAAAAATCTTTTTTGCAAATATAAAAAGCGCACCCTGTTTTTACGGGTACGCTTCATCCAATTTGTTGTTTTCTGAAGTTCAGGCAGCGGCTTTTTCGAGTTGCTTGCCGGCGGGAACAGTTCCTTCCGCCTTCACTTCCTGCGCTACCTTGTCCAGTACTTCATCCACTGTGTTTATAACTTTCGCATTCAGATCGACACGGAAGCCAAGCGCATCGAAGCTCGCTTTTGTAGCGGCGTGGATTGCCTTTTTGTAGTCACGTGCCGTACGTTCAAAGTCCTTTTTGGTCGGTACAAGCCCGATTTTCGCCCATACCGACTGGTCGAGTTGGTAAGATGTTACCCTGTTCCCCTTGTCGTCATGGAAAATGATGGAAGACGGAGTTGCGGCACGTAATTTTGAGCGGATGCCGTCATTATCCTCACGCAGTCTCGACTCTTCGGCTTTTACCGACCAGAATGTCATCACAACGTTTTTCCACATGCGGAATTTTTCATCCTCAATCGCCTTGCCTTTCAATCCGCCTTTGATTTCATAATCGGCGCCAAAGAAATGCTGCGCGGTTTGCGCGCCGTTCACAGCGGTGTAAACTAAGATAATACCTTTAAAACTACTGCCAAGTGCAGCAAACTGAACTGCGTTTAATTTAGAAGTTGCCATAATGTTTTAAATTAAAATTACTATGCAAAAGCGCATATTGCGGGCACCGGGGATTCGAACCCCGCATTTCAGCTCGGCTAAGAGGGAAAAGGCAACTACCGTGTGTTGCAAGCCCTAAACAAAAACTGCACGTTACCTTTCGCCGGACAACGTGCAATTTTTCTACATTTTTTTGCCTTGTAACTAAAACGTACTATATTTGCATTACTCTGATATATTTCGTGCAAACCCAGCTTACTCCAATTTCACTGGGTTGTTAGTATGCGAACTGTTAGGACACAATTTAGGCATACCTTCGGCACGTCCCCTATCTTTTCCAATAGGGCAGTTAACGTTTGGCGGTGGCATTTAGGCGGTTAGCCGAGGAGAGTACCTAAGCATAGCAATGGCATACGCGTTTATCTCCGTCCCTCGTGCGATGTGTTTTTATCGCAAGGTGTTTTTTATCTCCGCGCGCACTGGGCGCAATTATGGACTTATTTTAACACTTCCTGTTCAGTGGAAAAACTCCCAAAATTTTAACGTTTTTCACACTCGGATACAAAGTACACGTACTTTCTCCGTTCCAATTTGCTACATTGGTTTGCAGTCCTGCGGGGTGTGGTTATTTAACACCGTCTTTAAGCGTTCCAAAACGCACAGGCGAATTTTTGATTTTCCAAAGCTCAAAAGGCTTGCTTTCGCACAAAAAGGCTTTTTTGTTTCTCTCTTAAAAGAGGCTCTTTTGTTTTAATCCGTTCTTAATTCAAATTTTTAGTTTTTAATTACTGTTTCTTTTTTTTGTTTGCTTTCGACTTGTTTTGTGTCGGTTGCTTATGGTGGTATAATAGAAACAAGTTTTTAAACTGCAAAACATTTCAGTAACTTTTTTTTGCAAAACATTTTTTTGAGGTCGGTTTTTTAAAAGGAATAATCGCGCGTGTACGCAAGTATATAAGTTTGATATTCAATAATTTATAATCAATTGAAGGAAAAATGAAAAATTTTTGATTTTCATAAAAAACAAAAAAGATGTGAATATATGTATATATCAAAATGATTTTACACATATTTTTTACTAAAATTTCAATATCAGATAGTTACAAATTGAATAAATTAGAAATAAATGAACTGATACAAAAAATGCTTTCAAAATGATAGTCAAAGCTGAACTTTAAGCTGTTTTTGCGGTTTTCACTTTCACTTTTATACAAAGTGAAGATTGTAAAGTATTAATATTCAATAGTATATCAAAACGACAGCATAAAATAAAAAAAGAGGGTGGGTATAGCCCCCGGTGCGGATTCTGTATTTGTGCTCCGGGGAAATTTCCAAGTCCGGACTTATATTAATTTAGCTTATCTACACCCGGTTCATCTAAAATAAAACGGCGGAATATTCCTTAAAATATAGAGCACAAATACTGAACTTTTTAATATAAAATTTGCTGTAAAAACTTTTCCGGAATCGAGCCGGATATTGCCTGTATTACTCTGGTCTTGCTTGTATTTTTTTTAATTAAGAATATTTGCTCCAGTAAAAGTTTTTTCCATAAATCCGGAGCTAAAATACTTTACAGTAAAATATATATAAATCTGTCATCTGGGATTTTACGTACTTTTTTGTATGTTTTACAGCATTCTTTTTTTTATCGTAAAAAATAAGCGATACTAAAATTTTATTTCTAAAATAATTATATTTGTTTACCTTATATTATGAAATAAGCATTTAAACGAAGTAGAAAATGAAAAATAAGCAGCAGGTATCGGATTTTTTGGCCAGAGTTAGATGCAAAGATGAAAAGACGGAATCGGACATTAAACTGTTTCTGAAGCGGAACAATACCCGGGCGAAATTCTCCCGTAATCCGATGTATCCGGTTATCGACTATGAATCTTTTATCGACTGGTATAACGCTAAAGTCCCGGACGAAGGGGAAGTTGTCATTTTAGAAACGGGATTAACCGGTATTTTCAATAAGCTGGACTTTGAGGGTTTCAATTTCAGTATATCCTACGATGGGGAAAAGCTGAACCCGCTTCCTGTAACAGTCCCAGTGTGCGGGTACAGGTCCCCTAAAAAGGAGGAACTGATAAAGTTCCAGCGGGTTTTCGCTGAGAATGGTATCGCCTGGAGTATCTGGAAGGGAATAACCAAAAGGGCCGGATTACAGGATAATATCTACTACCGGATTTCCCGCCTGGGCACCGAGCTGGGCTCCGGGGTATTCCGGGAAATAAACGGAAACGGCGATGTGGTTTTCTACTGTGTCAAGATGAAGAATAAGCCGGTCCGGTTTTCCCTGTATGAAGTCATCGGAAAAGAAGATGAATTCCAGTTTGAGCCGATGAACCTGAAGGACAGGGACCTGTTCGCCAAAGAGCTGAAAGCCGTTAACCGGAAATACAACGGCTACCTGAAACGGATCGAGCCTTTGTACTTAAGGGCCGGCAAGAATGAAAAATATTATTATATAAACGATACCTGGAAGATCATTAAGACGGAGGACCGCTATAAGCCGAAAGACTTATTAAGGTTCAACAGGGGGAATTATTTCAGGACGCTGGATGATGTGCAGGAAATCCTTGAATTATTGGACTCCAACAGGAAATCCCAGCTGATCCGGTTCAAAGGGAACCTTCATGGTCCGGATCCGGATAATGAATAAGATTCCTTATTAAAAAAACAGCCGCAGGCTGTATATATTCTTTTTGTTTCTTTTTCTTTTTAAAGAAAAAGATAATTATATCATCTTATATCTTTATCTTATATATATTATATATACATCCTTTATTTCGGGGTGACTCTTACCCTGTTTTCAGGGAGACCCGGCTATCGTAAAATCCAAAAATAAAGGCCACATCATAAATTTGATATGGCCTTACAAACTTAGCATCTACTTACAATTCCTCAAGGATAGATCACATCCCAGCCGGAAAATTTTTCAACTCCTCGATCTCTTCCCCGGTAATGCTCCTTATCGGCCTGGTACGGTCAATAAAATTCTTTTTACAGAAATCACCCAGCCTGCCGATGTCGCATGTGGCGTTCAGCATATGAACCAATATCCCGTACAGCTCCATATCGAATGAGTACCGCACTTTATTCCCTTTCGCGTTGTTTGTCTTGGATAACAACCCTAAACGGATCAGCCTGCCGGCGCATTTGTCGAAGGCATATTCCGTCAGCCCCATTATCTTCATATATCCAGCCCGGTTCCAGTCCGTGTAACGCCCGCGTTGTTTTTTATATTCTATATCGACCATATGCAGTATAAACCGGGTTTCCGCCGGACTGAACATATATGACAGTCCGGTATAGTACTTCACAAACGGAAGAGTCCTTTTTTTATCTTCTTTATTCGCTGCGGACTTATTTATTTCCATTACCTTAATAAAACTTTTACATAGAAAAAGTGTATTTTACCCTTAATCATGGGCTTGTAGACTTTATATCCCAGCTCTTTCGCGTGTTTGCCGACAGTTACCCTGCTTGGCAGCTTAAAAGAATGTTCTTTCAAATGCATGGCCATTTCTTCGAAGGTCATCCGCTGTTTTAGTTCCATTGTCTGTTTTTTTAGATTTATATAAATTAATACCATCTAAAAATAGGTTGGGCGGAACCGTAATGTTTAGGCATGCCGCTGCCGGCAAAAGCGGCTGGAACATGACCAACTCGTGATTGTCCGGTATTATTTCAGCATATCCATCAGAAAGAATATCCTTATAACCTTTTTATAATTGCACATATCCAACCACTCCCTGGCCACATTCCAGCTGATCGATGACTCGAAGATGAAGTTGTCGAGCCTGGTACTATGGTGGGAGAGCTTCCCTTCGGCCGGTTTAAGCCCTAAGGCATGCAGTTCGCAAAGGCCGTCCTTGAAGAACACGCATCCCTCTTCTGTCCGGCAAGCCTGCACCATCGGTACAGGCAAGGGGAATTTACCCAGCATAACGCCGACCATCCATTGGGAGAAGGAGAGCTTGTCCCGGTATCCGGCTTCCAGAAGTTTGAGTATATCGTCCGGAGTGCCCAGGCACGGGATTTTACATTGCCTTTGGCATAATTCACAATTGCATTCGGTTTCCCTTCTTCCGGTTCTGTTTATTATCCTGTTCAAAGTCATATCTTTTATTCTTATTCTATAATCATTATATTTTGGGGGTGTTTCTCCCTGTATAATTCGATGATGAATTCCCGTCCGGCCCTGGTCCATCTCCTGGCTTTGGAATAAGCATAGGTTTTTCCGTTTTTGTTCGTCCAGTAATAAGGGTGGTCACATTGCAACGCATTATGGGAGGGATAGACGATATACTGGTTCTTTTCGAATTTGCAGATACGCTCGTCGACTAAAAACTTATGGAGATGGATAACAGATATATCCAGTTCCATAGCTATAAATGTACTCTTGAAAGTATCCCTGCGTTCAACCAGGTTATTGTAAAATTCAACTTTCGGCTTGTCTTCCTCCATTTGCTGCTGGAGCTTGGCGGCAAGCAATAAAGCCTCGCTGAAGGTTTTGGGAACCGGATACCGTGACGCGGATGCAGGCATCACTTCATCCTTACCATTATTCTGCGGATTTACTTCCTTATTTTTGTCTCCCGGATCATCACCGGCAACAACGAATTTATAAGTTCCCAGCCGGTCCATCACTTCATTGCCCTTTATCGCGAATTTCGGATCGAGCCACCGGGCAAATTCGAGGGCGAGGATATTCTCGAGGAAAGTTACGCCTTGCCCGCCCCTCTTTGTAATAATCTGGCTTTCCAGGCTTTCTGATTTCTTCTCATCCACAAGGGATTGCCTGAAACGCTGTGTTTCCGCCAGCAGCAGCCACTCCCTGGGATTCTTGCCGTACTTGCCCGCCATTTCCGTAGCATTGCGGTATATCTTTCCTCTGTATTCGAAAAAAGGAGTGCTCCTGTCGAAGTTTAAACAATCCGTGCGATCTGCGCCGTCCGCATTCTCCGGCCTGCCGTCATCCGTCATTTCCTCATAATCGACAGTTTGCGCATCAGTACTTTTACTTATCTTTTTATCGGGGGATTCCTTTATTTTCTTATCCAGGGGAAGCTTTACTCCCGGATTGTTTCTTCCCACAGGCAATGTGCCCACCCATTTTTCCAACTCGTCACAGACTTTGGCTATCATCCTGTTCTCTTTCCTGACATGGCGCAACAGGACGTATATGTCTGAAATGCTTATAAACCAGAACAGCTTTCCGTTTGTATATACGGGGAAGCGCTGGCTGGAAGGGCAGAGCTTTATCGCTTCCCGGTTATCGATCAGCTCTTTTCTTTTCAGAATCCGGCATAAGTCATGCAGGCTTACTCTTGTGACAGCACCGTCTTCATCCGGTATAATATGCAGGCTGGTATCCCGGAACGGGATTGTTTCGTTAACTGGTTTCATATCTTCTTTGATTTTAAACTGTTATTCTATTGGTTATCAATGTTATTTGTTTTTAAAACCTTTTTTATTCCGGCCGCTTTTTGCCTCATATTGTTCATGTACCCTTTTGTATGGTATTCACGTTTTTCCCCGCACAGGCTGTCATACTCTCCTATCTTCAGGACACCCAGGTCTTCGTTCGCGCTGACTTCCACTTCGGGGTGTATATACCGGAAATAGTACCCGTTGGAGGCGATGCTTTTTCCCGTGCAGCAATATGAAACGCACATCGGGCTCGATCCGGCCAGCTCAGCGGCGCTTTGCAGGGAACGGACAATGGCGATCAGCCTTCCCGAGGCGTTGAACATCAGTACCTGCTTCGGTTCATTATAGACGCTCCTTCTCATCCCTGTTTATGATATGAATGATATCTTCTTTTGAAAACCTGCCGCAAACCAGCATCATCAGGTAATTATCGGAGAACACGATCCCGTTTATCAGCATCTCGGACAGCTTTTCCAGTAAATAAATACCGAATCCGGAGTCGACATAGGCCATAAACAGGAGATCGAGGGACTCATGTATCAATATCCGGCCGGAGCCTTCCTCCCGGATAATAAGGTCTTCGAAGGGAATGCCGTAGCATTTCGAGACGGCTGTTTTCCAATGGTAAAAACCTATATCGAATTCCCGGACATTGTGCTTTTGCGTATCCCCGTACTTTGAAATAAACCGTCCGGCGTCAAAATAAGTCCTGTTGTCTTCGGACAGGCCGAACAGCAGGTCGGGGAATTCCCTGTACCGGCCCTCGGTACAGGGAGAACATTTTTTACTTTTCATTTCAATTATGTTTTAACAGATAAATATCTGCAAATATAATTTATTTATTTAGTAAAAAATATGTGTAAAAATGATTTTATTAACAGAAAAATATTTTTTATATATTGAATAATAGCTATTTATAAAATAATACTATAAAATTATAAACTGATAAAACTATAAATAATATTATTTTATTTTCAATATATAATAATATAAAATTTATACATTTTAACTATAAAGGTGCATGCTGTAAAATTGAACGTTTTAAAACATGGTAGCAGAAGTAAGATTTATTTTTCAGGTGACCGGATGAATTTTTCCTGACGGGAAAATTTTACGGTCATTAACGGGTATGAATTCCAGGTCTCCCTGAAAACAGGGTAAGAGTCACCCCGAAATAAAGGATGTATATATAATATATATAAGATAAAGATATAAGATGATATAATTATCTTTTTCTTTAAAAAGAAAAAGAAACAAAAAGAATATATGCAGCCTGCGGCTGTCTTTTCAGAATCAAAGTCACAGGATTGAACCTTATTTTGTCCGTTGCCCTATTCTTTAGGAAAAAACAGGGATGGATAAGAAACAGCCGGAAGGAACGATAAATCCGGAATTATTACACAGCATTTTTCGCACAAGCAAGAAAACTATACAGGAATATGTCAGGGAAATCGAAAGGCATAATTCCTACAAAACCATCAAACAGGATGTATTACTGGGCACTATTCTGGATGACCGCTCCCGGTTGATAGATTTGTACGAGGCCTGCCTCCAGCAAGATGCTCATATCCGGGCCGTAATAGAAACATTACTGAGCCAGATACTGGGAGACCGCTATATGCTGGCACGAATAAATGATAAAGGCAAGTACATAAAGGATATAGCTGCCACACAAAGGATACAAGGGTCTCAATTCGATAAAATCATACGTGGAATTGTCGAAGCCAAGCTGTATGGATATACCTTACTGGAGATATTACCGCGCATCAACCCTAAAACAGGAAAACTGGCAGAAGTCAATATCATCGAACGAAGGAATGTATTGCCCGACCAGCGCACTGTCGTCAAGCGCCAGGGCTTATGGCTACCGAACTGGAACCTGGATAACCCGCAATACCACAAGAACTATATCCTGATCAACACCGGGGATATAGGCTTGTTTTCGGCTACTACTCCGTTGATACTGGCCAAGAAATTTACAATTGCCAACTATGTCAATTTCAGCCATACATACGGACAGCCCATTATACATGGAAAGACTGTCAGTGAAAGCAACAGCGACAGAAAGAAACTTGCAGGAGAAATAGCGAATGCCGCCCAAAACAAGGTCATAGTTACCGGACTCGAAGATGAAATAGACATCAAGACTTTTACGATGTCCAATTCCGAGAAAATATATACCAGCCTTATAGAAGTGGTTAACAGTGAAGTTTCCAATATGATACTGGGTTCGGAATCCATGGCGGGAGGTATGCAATCTTATGTGGGAAGCACAAAAGCCCATCAGGATATATTCAGGGAGCGTATAGAAGTATATCGCCGGTATATCGAAAATATAATGAATGAGGAGATTGTACCCCGGTTAATATCCTTTGGCTACATAGAAAATGGGTTGGAGTTTAAATATTCCAACCGGATAGAAATGAATAACGAAGACCGGATAAAGTTGTACGGGCTCATAACAGACAAATACGAAGTCGCAGCCGATGAAATAGAAAAGGAATTCGGGATTATCGTTGGAAAACAACTCAATGTTATGACTATGGAAGCAATGGATAGTGCGGGTATGTCTTCCGGAGAAAGCTCTAATGACAGGCACATTATGTCTGATCAGGAATACTATAAACGCTACGGACATCCCAGGAGGAGCAAGGTTGAAAATTTTCTGAGGGGGACGGATTAGGCAGCGAAATCCCGCCCCCCGTTACTAAAAATTTAGCTGCAGACAATATTGTCAGCCAATTATCTGAATCGAATAAAAAGCAATCACAAGAAGAATATAAAAAACTTCTTGCCGTATTTGAAAAGCTATTAGAGAATTACGAAAACAGCGAAGACAGGATCAGGGCTATTGAAGACTTAATCATATTAAGAACTTCATTCCTGATTGAAAGGGTAGTATTTGGCTTGAAGCTGGATTTCGACGAAGCTGTAAACCTGTTGAAAAATAAGGGACACTCCCTGACCGAAAGGGATAAACGCAAAAGAGAGCTGCTACTTGCCGCATTTGACAACCTGATTGAATTTGCTGCCGCTGAAGAAATACGGATGATAAGCGAACTGCCGGAAATTCCGGATAGGAAAAATTTAAGCGTATATCAGCCAATATGTAAGAAGTATAATTTGAAATATGCCACACAGGAAAACGAAGATGTGCTGCATGCGGTAAATATAGCTTTCTGGTGGATAGGAGTGCCGGAGGAATGCCTGGTGACTTTTATGACACAGGGGGATGAACGGGTACGGGCATGGCATTTATCCTATGAAGGGTTGTCATTCCCTAAAAATAATTTTCCTCCGGAGCTGATTCCCCCGATAGAATTCGGATGCCGCTGTTACCTGATAACAAATGGCTTCGGGTCGGTTTATGGATCGGCAGATAAGAAAAAAGCAATGATTAAAGAAACAAATCCGGTATTTAAAGAAAGCCTGGCTAAAGGAGGACGGATCTTCTCATTAGAGCATCCTTACTTCAGGGGTGAGCTTCCGGAATATGCTAAAGATATTGTATACCGGATAAAACGAAAACTGGGTGTAATATGACTAAGATCACACTGGAAATATTTTGCAGGCAATGGGTAAAATCCGCCAGGCTGGAAAGAAGTATGGCAAGCCGCTTTGAAAAGAACGTGTTGGACTTTACGATAATGGCCGGTACAGTTTCAAAGCGGTTTTTCCGCCGGTCGTTCAGTTATGGAGGGTTCTATGGGAGCGGAACGAAATGGACGCCCCGCCAGTCCCGTTGGGGAAAACGATTTACCCATCCGACATTATTTGATACCCATAAGCTAAGGGATAATATCACAGGATATGAAAAAGAGGTTAAATTAAAAGGCTTTTCTCATAACCGTACCCACAAAATAAACAGGCGCGGAGCAAAATATTACATAAATACAGGTGAATACAGCAGTCCGGAAAAAGGAAAAAGAGGACGAAAAAAAGGGAAATATACCAACTATGCAGCCATCCATAACTCCGACCCTAAATATCACAATTTTACGGTAAACCAATATTCATCCGAAAAGCCTGTCCAAAGACAGTTCATGGGGCATAGCTTAAGGCTCGATTACGAAGTTCAGCAATACATCTACTTACTATTCAGAGGATTTCCAAATGATTAAAGATAAAAAGCCAAATAAGCCTGAAATAGAGGAAAAGAAAATCCAAAGGGCGGTCTCTGTTCCTGAACAAGTGAGTGAGAACCCGTTTGTTGAGATGTACAAGGCTGTAAAAAGAGTAATTCTCACACTTAAAGAAAATGAAGAAGATATCCATAGTGAACCCTATTTTAAAACCATCGCTATCGACACCGGACAGTTCAACCGTATCCTCAGGGATGAAAATATAGAAGGGGAGATTGTTTTTCCTGCCGTCTTTATCCATTTCATAAATGTACGGTATCTGGTACAACAGCAGCGTATCGGTGAAGGCCGCGCTACTATGCGGGTCAGGTTTATACTAAATACCCTGAATAACCGGGACCCGGAAAGGGAGTGCGATGCATTCTTTATTTTCCAACGCCTGAATGTAGCTATCCAGGACGCGAAGAACAGGGAGCCTGCATTGAATGAACGATGTAATCTCATCTATTTTGATATGCCGCTTACAACAAATATGTTACAGGCTTACTGGATCGACTATGAAGTCTGGTTCCGTGAGTCTTCGGCATGGAAATACAAAGACTGGGTAGAACGGTACCTTGTTATGCCGCCCTTCACCAATCATACAGATGCACCTAAACAAGACACAGAGGGACATGGTAATCATAAAACTCCGGTTTATGACGAATCTTCCAATTTCAATGGAGTAACAGGTATCCCCTCTCTTCCTGAGGAATAAAATCCTGAAACAGAGTTATCTGAATGAGATTTAAAACATAAAATATCCATTGATGCTATTCTTTGAAAAATAGTTTTCAATGGATATTAAAGACTTAAAAAATGTAATTGGTGAAGCTAAGGCCGGAGAAGTGGCAACGATACGTTTCTTCGGGAAGATTACAGAAGAGTCGGCTTTATGTTTTAATAACGAATTTGATTATTTAGAGACATATGTACGCCCCTCGCTTATTCGTGTACTAATAAACTCCGAAGGGGGCTCCGTACTCCATGGGATGAGTATTTATTCCACTATCCAGAACTCTACCATACCGACAGAATGTATAATCGAAGGAATGGCTGCGTCGATGTCCTCTATCATATGGGCGGCGGGGAATAAATCCCTGATGCGGGACTATTCTATCCTAATGATACATAATCCGTTCCTGCCGTCTGAGGGCAGTGAAGAATCAGACATGGTGGAAGCTTTCCGTAAACAAATCACAACCATTTACAGAAAACGGTTCGGCTTAAAAAAGGAACAGGTCGCAGCTATTATGGATGGAGCGGAAGGCAAGGACGGCACTTTCTTCGATGCCCGGTCTGCCGTTGAACAGGGTATTATCCCTGCCGGCAATGTTTTGCATACCACCAAACAGCTTTGTGAAAAAGTAAAGAACGCCCTTGCCGCGATTAAAAGTGCAGCTGAAATACAAGCGCTTATGGAAGTTATAAATATTGAAGCGCCCGCCGTCGAAAATGAAAATAAACACTTTTCCAAACCTGCCCCTATTCATAAGCAAATACATAATAACGAAACCGATATGACTGAAGAAAATAAAAAATCAACCGAATATGCAGCTGTTGCAGCTACACTTGGAATGAAAGACAATTTCGAGGTAAAGGATGTGGTTGCCCGTATTACCGGACTGATGTCTGTCGAGGCTAAACTGGGCGAAAAAGAAAAGGCTTTGGCAGATGCTCAAACGGTAATTGCCGGAAAAGACGCGGCTATACAGAACCTGCAAAAGGATAACGCGACTTTGAATTCCACACTGGAACAATACAAAAAGAAAGAGGAAGACGAAATTACCGCGAAGATCAACAGCATGATAGAGACTGCAGTTACCGAAGGAAAGATCGATAATGAATCCAAAGGGCAATGGGTGGAAATGGCAAAATCAAACTTCGGGCTTGCCCAAAATACGCTTGCGTCTATTCCTGCCAGGGAAGTCATATCAAAGGAAATCGCCTCAGACCCTGAAAACGCGAAAAAAGCGGCTGAAGCGGTAAGAACTACCGAAGAGATCGTAGCAGAGAAGGTGTCGGCAGTTGTCGGAAAGGACTTCGAATTCAAAACACTTAGGTAAACACTTAACACAAGCTTATATAAATGGCAAATACAGTAACTTTTTTGCAGAACGGATATAACGGCGAGGTCCTTGAGGACCTGCTGACCTATACGGCCCAGGGCAATGACACCTTTAAAGAGGGATTGATCCATATAAAAAGCGGCATCCAATATAAATATACCCTTCCGGCAATAAAGCTGGGGGATATTATCCAGGATAACAATCCCGTTCCGACAAGCGCTCTGGGAGCTAAAGGGCCGCAAGGGGAAAATGAATATCAGCTTACAGCCCGTCATCTGATTCCACAGGACTTCATGGTATATCTGGAATTCAATCCGAGGGATTACGAGAAATACTGGAAATTCGCACAGCCTGAAGGAAATCTGGTTTTCCGTGAGCTTGACCCGAAGATACAGGCTGTCATGCTAAGACTCCTGATAGAGAAGAAAAACGAGTATATAGGAAATGCAATATGGACTTCCTGCAAAGGCGGTTCTGCTGCCTCAGGAATTGTCGTTCCCGGAGGAGCTACCTCGATTGGCGGGGGAAAAGAAAAATACTTCGATGGATTTATCAAACGTGTTATCGACAACGCAAATGCAACTGATGCAGAGACCATTGCAGGAGGCCAGGTTATTATTTCGGGTAACACTGAATTGAACACAGGGGAAGAGGTAGAGAATGCTATGTATACCATGTGGAAGAAATGCCCGAAAACGATCCGGAAGAAATCAGACCTGGTATTCCTGTGTTCATGGGATATATGGGATTATTATGACCAGTATATTTCAAATAAGCAGGTGAAATACGCTGAGAATGGTGATTTAAACCGCTACCGTTTCAAGGGGAAACGGATTATCCCTCTGGTTGGCATACCTGAACACACCATTATACTTGGGCAATTCTCTAACTCAATGGACAGTAACTTATGGATGGGGGTTGACTATGCCAATGATACGGAAATCCTGAAAATAGACCGCCTGCAGTCAAACTCGGAGCTCTTCTTCTTCCAGATGAGGATGAAGATGGACGTAAATATCGTTCGCCCCGCTGAAATCGTCGTTCATACAGCATATAAGAAAGAGCCTTAATCACAAACAACAAGCCTTGAAAGGGGGAGTGGAGGTTTCATGCCCCGTTTCCCCTTTTTAGCTAAATCACAAAACCAGAATGGCAAAAAAAATAACGAATCCGGAAGATCCGGGCAAAGATGAATCAATTGATACACAAAGCGGTATTAAACCTGAACCGGAAGTGCAAACCGGAATACCGGCCAAGCCGGGAAAAGAAGCGGTAATAGAAGACATAAACGAAATGCCCCCGCATATAGCCGGTATCCTGAAAAAGAATACGAAGTACGAATCACTGTATATCGATTCGCACGGCGGCTGCTTTACGCCGGATACCCCGGCCGGTATCAGGGGCAGTGCGATCCTTTACAAAAATCCTTTTCACAAGCAATAACACAAACGGGCAATGGCTATAGGCAATGTATTTATAAAAGACGTGGACGGGAATATTCCGAACCAAACCTCTGCAAACAATGAAAAGGTGACGGGAATCCTGTTCGATGTCTCCCTGCAACCCGCGCTGTTTACCTCCGGTTACGGGCTGAACAACGCGGGGAAACTTAATATAAACGATGTCCTGTTTATAACCAATTTCAAGTCGGCGGTAAAAGACTTCGGAATAATAGAGCGAGTGGATATTCAGGAAGACGAAGAAAACAACCGGAACTTCATGCACGGTATCCCGGCATATCATATCAAAGAGTTCTTCCGTATGTCGGGGGGAGTCGACAGCTATGGGAAGCTGTATGTCATGTTTGCCGATTGTTCAGCTAACTGGGATGCGGTTGAGGTCATGCAAAGGTCATCAGGGGGAATAATAAACCAGCTTGGGATATGGACAGAACAGCCTGTCTGGAAATTAAACGGGACGGCTGACAAGTATAACCTGAACCTGGTTAAAGGCCTTAATGACAAGGCGGTTTCCCTTGCGGAACAAAACCAGCCGCTTTCGCTGATCCTGTGCCCTAATACATCCAATACCGGAGCGAATACCACCGAAGGCAAACAAATAAACCTGAATAAGATACCGGGTTGTATTTGCGACAGTTCGCGCGTCAGTGTGATATTCGGACAAGCCAGGACAGAGAATGTTTCCATGATGCAAAAGCGCAATGCCAATAATACGCCTGTCGGATTCTTGGGGGCTATGATGGGGGCTATCGCAAGGGCTAATGTACAGGAATCGGTCGCCTGGGTAAAGCAATTCAACCTGTTCGATGATGCGTTCCAGGAGATTGAGCTGGGCTTCGGGGATATAAACCTGACAGGGGAGGATGAGTTTGTCAGCTTAAACCAATATGAATCCCTGTCCCCTATGCTATTGGATGATCTGGATGACAAGGGGTATATTTTTCCTATTAAATATGCCGGAAGGGAGAATGGTATTTACATATCCAAAGACCAGACCTGCTCCAATGGCGATTTCAGGACAATTGCCCGGAACAGGACTATCAATAAGTCGCGGCGGGCTGTTCGTGAAGCGTTATTGCCTTATGTGAACTCTCCTTTAATGGTTAATCCGGCCACAGGGTTCCTTGCCGCATCGAAGATAACCGCTTTCAAGACGCTGATCGGGGACATATTGGCTAAGATGCAAGCTGCACAGGAAATATCCGGTTATGCTGTGAATATTGATCCGAATCAGAATGTTTTGGTCAATGATACGCTAAGAATCGCTTATGTCATCGTTCCTGTCGGGGTTGCCGTAAAGATATATGTTGAAGAAGGCTTATCACTAACTGCTAAATAACACAAACTATGCCTGTTATAAATAATGTGGCTTACTCATGGTCTATGATTACCCTGTCTTCTACTGCATTAGGCATTGATGAAGGCAGTACAACGCTGGAAGGGGTGTCCGGTATTAAATGGAATAAAAAGCGTAAGATTGAAAGTAACTACGGTATGGGTGGTAAGCCTATATCGAGAGGTTTTGGTAATATCTCCTATACGGCTTCCATAACGATGGATTACGCCACTCAGCAGATGCTACGTTCGACTTATGGTTCGTTAATGGATATAGGTGAGTTCGACCTGATTGTCTCATTTGCTAACCCAATGGCTTCGGATGACTGGACTACGACCACTGTTACTCTGAAGGGTTGCATATTCTCTGAAGACGGTATGGAGAGTAAACAGGATGATACGGATATTACGCATGAATTTGATCTGAATCCGTTTGATATTCAGATCGGGGACAGTATGTAAATATTTACATACTGTCCCTTATGTAACATTTTAGAATATGTAACCTTTCTAAGCCAAATGTCAGTAAATCAACATAAATTAAAAAGAAAGGTTACATAATATTCTTATTATAATCACGTCTACACTTTCTCTTTCCATTCAATCACGGCAAAATTACCATTGGAGATTTCATTTACTTTCTCAATCCACTGAATCTCACTTTGTGCCTTTGTTTTCAAAAACGGGCTGTTTGTAGGAGTTAGCAATAAACTTGAATTTACTACCCACCAATTATTCTTAATGCCTGCACGTTGTAAATCCTGCTGCAAGCGTTGGGCTTCAAAAACCGGCGTTGTTTCGGGCAGGGTAACGATTACGACTTCTGTTTCTTTTTCATTACGTAGACGGGGCAGTAAGTTTTGAACGGCAGGGGTAATATTACCCTGTGTACGCTCCACTTCCTTGTGATAGCTTTGTGTCGAATCCAGAAGTAACAGCGTGTGTCCTGTCGGTGCTGTGTCGATTACTACGACTTCATTATCTGCTTTTGCTACAATCTCGGCAAAGGAGTTGAAAACGGCTATTTCCTGTGTACATGGAGAACGCAAATCTTCCTCGATATAGCTTAAATCGGCATCGCCCATTGTTTCCCTTGCTTTATCCAGTACATTTTTCTGATAAGCTGCCAATACCGCTTTTTCGTCAATATGGCTTACTGTTATACCTTCTATTTTTGTTTCTATGAAAGATAAATGGTTAGCAGGATCGGTAGTCGTCAGATGTACTTTTACCCCTTTTTGGGCTAAACCTCTTGCGATGTTGCCTGCAATAGTCGTCTTACCAACACCACCTTTACCCATCGTAAAGATTACCCGTTTGCCTGAATTATAGAGGTCTTCAATGATATTATCAATCGTCTGGAAACCTTTCGTATCTATTTCTGTGACCTTTGTTTCTGCCTGTACGTCACTGTTGAGCATATTACGGATATTGTCAATACCTGTCATGTTATAGGAGCGAAGCGGAACAATGTAAGTATTGAGCTTTAATAAGGCTTCGGAACGGCTATTCAGTGCATTTTGCTGACGTTGGTATATCTGTTTTGAAACGGTATCGTCTTCGTCATAATTTTCCAACACACCGTTTATAATCAGGTTTTGAGATATGATATTCAAATCCAGTAATTCATTAGATGAACGTTCTACTTCTTTCAAAGGGCTTTCATCCGGTCGGCTAACTAATATCAGAGTGGTTTGCTTGCTGTCGGAAAGGGTATTAACTGCATTTTTATATATTTCCTTTTTCTGCTCCAATCCTGAAAGCTGACCTAAGCAGGATGCACCTGTTGTATTCTCTGCTATGAAGGTATTCCATGCGGAAGGTAATTGCAACATCCTTAACGTGTGCCCTGTGGGTGCTGTGTCAAAGATGATGAAGTCAAAATCTTTGCGTTTTTCCTCATTGGTTATAAAGTCCGAAAACTCGTTAAAGGCTGCAATTTCTATGGTACATGAACCAGAAAGCTGTTCTTCCATATTCGTGATTACACTTTCGGGCAGTTTGCCCCTGAACGGTGCGATAACCGATTCTCTGTATTCGGCTGCTGCCTGTTCAGGGTCTAAGTTAACTACGGTCAGGTTAGGAACTTCATTAATCTGTGTGCCTTTGTTATCTAAGTCCATATTAAATACATCCTGCAAATTGGATGCAGGGTCGGTGCTGATAAGCAAAACTTTCTTACCGCTATCGGCAAGGTTTACGGCTGTTGCACAAGCGATGGATGTTTTGCCTACACCGCCTTTACCTGTAAAGAATATATACTTTGTCAGGTCTATTGCTGAGGGATTGTACTTTTTCATTTTTCTAATGTATTTATTTGTTTTTTTTAGATAATAGCATCCCTTTCTATTCCGATGGAACAGATTAAGCTATTGAAAAAGAAAGGGATATTGTTTTATTTTTTAACCGTAAGTTCTTCTTCTTTTACATTCAGCCATTCGGCTATCTGTGTGTTGGAGGGGTATTGTTTGGTCAATACTATTTCATCATCCAACGTTATGATGGGCAGGACATCAGCAGTTTCTTTCATCAGACATTCATTAACCACTTTTGTATCTATATATACTTGCGGGTTATCTTTGAGGTTGTAGCGTTCTACGGGAATCCCTTTTCGTTTCAAGGTTTCCACCACTACGGCAATACGCATTAGTTCAGGGTCTATATTCACACCGCATAATCCTGTGGGACAACATAATGCGGAATCATATATTTTCATTATTTTTCGGTTATCTAATTTCAAATCCAACAGCGATACCACATTTGATTAAAATTATCATTTAACCAGTGATTGCTAAAAGGTTTATCATGGATATTGGGGAAGAAGACGGTTCTATCCGGCATAATGTTTTCTATTGCCATATCATATCGTACAAGAAGTTCACGCATAGAATCATGTAGGACTATAATGTGTTCACTGTAAGTTTTGGAGATCACAATATTTACTACTCCTGTTTCGAGATTAACGTCACATCTTCTCAGATCTCTGGCTTCACAGGTTCTTATGCCACTGCTATAAAGGAGTCTGAAGATTACAGGTACTATAATTCTTCTAATCCTTTCAAATTTCCTAATCTTATATTTAGATTCTATATTATCACAAGCTTTGAAGAATTTACATAGTTCTTCTTCTGTAAATTCATGAGGAACTCTGTGGCCTGTTTTCTCATTAGGCAAATATGAAGG